>JASFEA010000065.1:0-18286 GCA_050125095.1 bacterium | reverse complement strand
AAGCCCAGGGCCACGGCTTAAAAGCCCCGCTCAGGCCCTGCCCCACCTCCCACCGCTGCTTTCTTAGTACTTCCCCGCTACATAGTCGGCAATGATGTCCCTGTGATCGAAGGCGACGTCCTCCGGAAGATCGTCGGTTGCGAAGCCCCTGGCCTCCTTGGCATCATCTGCTCCCACCGGAGTCCCGCCGGCCCTCGCCACGAATACCGTGGACATCATGTGGCCGCGGGCGTCACGCGACGGGTCGGAGTAGACGTGGAACTGGCGGACCAGGCTGATATCAAGCCCGGTCTCCTCTCTGGCCTCCCTCACCGCCGCCTCCTCCACCGTCTCGCCGTAGTCCACGAAGCCCCCGGGCAGCGCCCAGCCATGGGGAGGGTTCTTGCGGTTCACCAGGACGATTCTGGGGGGTGTTTCCCCCTTGAGCTCTATGATGATGTCAACCGTGGGAAAAGGGTTCCTCTTGGGCCATTTATGGCCGCACTGGGGGCACACGTTCTTGCTGAACTCCAAACCCGTCTCCTTCAAGAGCAGGAGCCTGTCAGATTCATATCCCGGGACCGGGACCTATCCCGATCGATAGACCCGTTTCCTTCCGGCGCAAGAGCGCGGGGTTGTGCATTCTAAGACCTGACCCCGGGATTTTGTGCATTTCAAGACCTGACCCCAAATAGAAAGGGGGCGCATAAAGCGCCCCCTTCGGTGCTCACGCTCGTTCGGCTCTTACCACCTAGCCGATACTGAAATTCTATGATTATTGCCGAGTGCCGCTTCTTCCTTTTCCGTCACGTAAGTGTAGTCAAAGATGACGTAGGGTACAGCAATGCCGAGACCGGCGCAGTAGCCGCGCCTCTCGACATCATTGATACCGGCCCTGAAGAACGCGCTGTAGCCCGGATGGAATTCCATACCGTACTCAGCGCCCAGATAGAGCTTGAGATTGTCGATATGCTGGGTCTTACCGATATCAAACCCGACCTTGAGACCTCCGTCCAGGGCATGGACCGCCGTACCGAAGCGCCAGTCCAGCGGGACGTCGGTGTCGCCGTACTGCGACCCGATGTCCCTGATCATGAGGGCGGCACAGACGTTGTCCGTCACCATGAGCTTGCCGCCGAGGTCGACTCCGAACCCGGTAGCGCTCGTCCCCAGGGTGTTCTGCGCCAGGATCTTGCCCGTGGCGCCGAACATAAAGCTGCCGGCCTCGATAGCGTAGGACAACATGATGGTGTTATCCGAGTAGGTGTCGGTACCAGTCCTCATGCCCGACTCGTCATAGAGCGGGACATCCTGCATGCCCGCGTTGATCCAGGCTATGCCGAGGGCACCCGTTCCGAGCCACTGAGCGTAGCCAATGTAGTTGAGGTTCCTGTCTACGGCCATGTTTGCCGCATAGCTGAAAGTCACCTCGATGTGCTCAACCTGCACCAACCCCGCGGGGTTGTAATAATTAGCCGTCGCGTCATCCGCAATGGCCGTAAAGGCCGTTCCGAAGCCCATGGCTCGAGCGCCTACCCCCATCCTAAGGTGTGGAGCGGAATGAGCGTCAGCACCAAAAGCCACAGCGGTATAGCAGACCAGAACGCACGCGACGGTGAAAGCAAGTAGAAGCTTCGACATTTCCCTTGACCTCCTCGTTGGGGGAAGATTTGTCATCATACTCTATATCCTCTCGGGAAGCGGGAGGGGGAGTTTCCCCCTCCCAATCCCTACTTGCCTATCTAATTACACCGATCTTGAAGTTTCTGGTCACTACTGCAGAACCATTGTCAAATGTTGCCGAACCGATGTAAATACCCGCACCTACCATGCGACCCGTATGATCCTGACCGCACCATTCCATGGTCCCGGTGCCGCTGGCGAATCCATCGTACAACGTCGCCACGTAATCGCCGGCGAAGTCGAAGATCTTCACCGTCAGGTCACCGGCTGCGTTCAGGTCGTAGGAGATGCTTCCGCACCCGTGCTCAGAGAAGTTGATCGGGTTCGGATAGAAGTGCGCATCGGCGATGCCGTAAGCGCTGGGATCACCATCGCCATCCGGGTCATAGTAGATGTCGACGGTGTAACGTCTCCATATCGGCGTCGCATGGTTGCCCACGCAGTCGGCGATGCCGTGCTCCATGTAGTAGCACAGGCAATCATCACAATCGGAATCGTCACCGTAGCACTCGTACTCGCAGTCGTAGACGACCACGTCGAGCGAGAGCCCGTGCGGATTACCGTTGTAGTAGATCTCACCGAACTCGAGCAGGAGGATGCCCGACTCCTCATCGTCGTCCTTCCACTTGAGTGAGCTCGGCTTGACCCAGCCCAGCCTCTCTTCCGCCTCGACGGGACCGTAGTACCCGTCGTAGCAGCAGTCCTGGTCGACCCGCTCGACTATGTACATGTCGGCGCAGATCTTCCAGAGGTCGAGACCGGCGAGGTCGTCGCTGACCGCGAGTTCGATGACCGGGTGCGCATTGACCTTGTCGCCGAGGAGTTCCACATGGGGCTTGCCCGCGTCAACTATGAACTCCAGGGTTTTGGTCTTCCGCTCGCCGATGCCGTTGAGCGCCACATAGTACATCGTGTAGGTGCCGCCCGGCAGACCGTGAGTAAAGTCATAACCGTACTCATTGTCCCAGTCGAACTCATCGTCCTCGATATTGATCCAGAGATCATTGGAGACGTTATCATAGTATCCAACCCAGCCCCAGGCCGCGTGGCCGTCATCCCAGATGATCGTGTTGTCGAACACGGGATTGTCGGCAGGACCTGAGATCGTGACCTTGATGTCATCAGGGTCGACACCATGAATCTCGTCCTCGATGATGGTTACTATTGTCGGATAGCGGCCCGTGTAGCCGTTGCAGAACGGCATGATGCGCGGCGTCGCAATCCTGAAGCCTGCCGTATGGACCACAGCGTAGAGATCCATGCACGACGCGTTGAACCACAGCTCATTGCCTTCCGTGTCCTGCTGGACATTGAAGATGCCGCTGTATTCCCAGACGCGCGACGAGTGATTCCACCTGGCTACCCGGAGGTTGTCCTCGGAGCCGCCGGCGGGAATGTCGCTATCGCTGTAGGACATCTTGATGTGAGCGGTGTAGCCCTCATCGAAGCATGCCCAACCGTCGTAAAGGCTGTAGAGCATCACCGGCTGGCCTACCACCACAACCTCGTCCACCTGCGGCTGCGCCGCGGGCTCGGGGGTGTGGATCATCAGTATGCCGTCCGAGTAGTCGTGGGCGCCGGAAGGTATGTCGATTGACATGCCGTCCTGCGAGACATAGCCCTTTGTACCCTCGGCGATGGTCGAACGATAGGTCCTCACCCTCTTCTCGAGGATGCCCACGCTGCCGTTATCCACATGGCTCGCCAGGATCGTGGCGTTGCCGTGGTAGCCGGCAGGCGTGATGGAGAACTCGTCGACCCAGATGGTCGGGTCGTCCGGATTCTCGGGATCCAGCAGGACCGCCGTCGGGGTATTGAACTTGTTGGGTATGTCGTTATCGAGCAGCACCACGAAGGTAGGCTCGTTGGTGCTGACCGCACCTACCCTGACGCTGGACGGGGCGTTGATGTTGCCCCAGCGCTCGAACTCGGTGACGTTGGGCGTCGCGCCCATTGTCATGACGCCGCCGGTGACCGTGGCTTCCATGTAAGGCGGAGCGTCATCCTCGGAGCCGTCCGGATAGACCGCGATCGCCCTTACGAGGTAATCGCCGTCCGGCACGTTCTCGAGGTTGACGGGGACTCCGTAGACGCCCGTCACCATCGGAGTGTCGGTCTGGTCGAGCAGCGTCCACTCGTACTCATCGCCGAACACCGGCACGTCGACTATGTACTCGAACCTGACGTACTCGGCAGTCGTCGGGGCGGTCGCTACCAGCCAGCCGCTCACGTTGTCATAACCGGCGATCTGCGCCGTGCTCGGGCCAGGCGGCAGGATCTCGATCATGATGTACGGCAGCTCGAAGCAGAGCGACTCCGCGTCGTTGTTCACGTTGTCGAAGCCCTTGAGCCTCAGGTAGTACCGGCCCGGGACCGCGAAACTGGCGTCCCAGTTGAGCGTGTAGCTCGGACCGTCACCCATGATGAGGCCGCCAAGATTCGTCCAGACCATGCCGGTACCGCTCTCGGCCGCCATGAACATACCGTCGACCGGCGCGTACTGGAACTGAGCGCCGTGCATGCCGCTGCTCTCCTCCCAGTTCGCGAAGTCGCAGTTGGCGTCCGGAGCACCGTCAATGCAGGTGCCCGTAATCGAGATCATGCCTGAGAACTGCGAGTTCTCCGGGGTGAGGTCGTCATTGATCTGAGTGACCCAGCCCCAAGGCGGGCAGTGGTCGATGTAACGCTCGACCTCGTACCAGAACTCGTTGCCGGCATTGTCCTCGCCGTGGGCCACGATGATGTAGCCGCCGGAGATTATGCCGGGGAACGGAGTACCGCTGTCCTCGTCCCACATGTAGGCCCAAGGAGCCTGCCTGTCATTCCAGATCCACGTGGTCGAGCCGACGTCGGTCTCCGCCGTCCTGTAACCGAAGTCCACCCACATGATGCCGTTGGCGTCAGTCGCGTTCGCCACGAGCTCGACATAAGGCCCGCCGATGAACGGAGCGTCACCCGTGAAGGCCTCCGGATACATCGGGGTCGTCTCCAGCGTGACCACAGGCGGCGTGTTGTCGACTGTCACCATGATCTGAGGCGGGTCGTCGTCAACCACCAGGTTCTCGTTCCTGGCCACCGCCCTCAGATAGTAGGCGCCGTCGGCGACGCCCTCGGTACGCCAGTAGATGGTATCGTTCTTGGTATCCAGGTTCCACGGATCGCCCATCTGCGGCTTGGTCACCGCGATGTTGGTCCAGTCGTCCAGCGATCCGACGGCCTGGTACTGGTAAGTCACATCGTAGATAGCGTCAGCATCGATGACGTCCGACCTCAGAGCGACCCAGTGCCTGAGCAGCTCTCCGTGAGCCGGATTCGTCAGGAAGGCGCTCGTCGGTGCGACGTTCAGGATGTAGAAGCTGATGCTGTACTCGTCGTAGTTGCCGAACACGTCCACGACCCTCGCGACGAGCATCGGCATCGCGAAGCCGTCGCTGAGAGCGCCCGGAACGAGGAGATCACAGATGTCGCCCGAAGCCGGGAACGTCACCTCGTAGTCACCGGGCGTGCTGCTCATGCCTACCAGGTGCTGGTAGTCCATGATCTCGCTGCCCCTGAGGTAGTACTCGACTCTGGCCACATCGCAGGTGGTCTCGGTCCACGCGGTCACCGTGACGTCTTCGCCACAGCTCACGTAGGCCTCGGTGCCCTGGTAGACATTGCCGGCGCAGTTGACGTCCACGATCCGGACCTCAGGCGCCGTGTTGTCGACCACGAGCGTCATACCCATGCCGTTAGCGACCGCGGCCGCGAAGGCACCGGCGTCGACGCACCAGTCGTGATCCTGGTCGTAACTCCAGTTATCTCCGATGTCCCAGGTGCACAGCATGAAGTCGTACGAACCGTCCGGCAGCGTGGTCGTATCGAAGGTGTAGCGCCAGATAGTCTCGTCGGTCACGCCTGTACGGAACATCGTGTCCGGCTGTGCCCAGCGGCCGTCCCAACCGCAGTCACCGACGTCGGGCTCACTGGTCTCCTTGTACATCCAGAAGGCCATGTAAGTGTCCCAAGGACAGGAGACTTCGGTACCGACTATGTTGATCTTGCCGCTGACGCGGTCCTCGCCGCAGACCTCCATCGCTTCAGGGACGTCCATTGCGAGCACGGCGTATTCGCCGTTGATCATGACCCAGATCGTCGTGGAGGTCATGTTGCCCCTCTCGTCGTAGATCTCGGCCTTGAGCTCGATCATGTCGCCGTCCGTGAAGGCGCTGGTGTCCCAGCTGAACTCGTAATCGTAATAGAGATAGCCGCCGACGTTGGGCGTGGTATCGTTGTACGAGGTCTGCGTACCGATCATGGTCCAGTCGTCCATGCTCTCGTACATTCTCCAGTAGGTCCTTACCTCGCCGACGTCGTAGCCCGGCATACCCGACATCCAGGGCACGAGCACGTAGAGAGACACGCTCTCATGAGTGCCGAAGTGCTGGCCGGGGATGACCATGTTGTTCGGGTGGTCGCCCGTTGCGAACATGCCCTCGGGCGCCGTCTCGTCGAGCACGACTATCTGCCAGTCGTGGTAGACACCGTTTCCGGCCTCGTCCATCACAACCGCCTTGAGACCCGTGAAGCCCTGCGGATAGTTGGTGAGATCCCAGGTGTACTCATAGATCTCGCCCACGGGCAGGGTCTGGGTATCCAGCCACAGGCCGATGCCGCCCAGGCTCTGGCCGCCTGTCTTGGTCAGGTAGAGCTTGTAGGTCAGCTCGCCCGTCGCAGCACATGCGTCGTTGGCCAGTACCTGAACGAGAGGCATCTCGGTGTTGGAGAACTCCTGGTTCCACGGATCGGTGTAACCGCCGATCGAGTACCAGGTGATCGCCGGGTAGAAGGTGTCGTAAGTGTACGCCGTGGGCACGCACTCGCCCATGGTCGGGTGGTTGCCCGCCTCGTCCCAAGGCCTTATGCAGACCTCGAAGTCCGTGCATTCGAGATAGCTGAATGCGGGCAGCGCCGCCGCGACGGCGCTCAGCAGACTTTCAGGGTCGGCAATGTAAGGCATCCCCGGAAGCGGGTATGACGGCGGATACTGGCCCGTCTCGTCGAAGTAGACCCACTCGCTGGGCTGGTCGCCCGGAGTGACCTTGTCGAGATCCTTGACCCTGCCGTACCACTCGACGTAGCAGACGTTCTGGAATTCCTCGGGCTCGTTGATATAGCCGTGGAAGTAGCCGTCGGCATCGATGAGCGTTGCCGGCGCGTCGTTCTCGTTGAACACATCCACGTAGCCCGTAGGAGCCGTCGCGTCCGCGTCCTCGCCGGCGATCCAGGTGAGCGCCGGGTCGGAGAAGTTATCGGCGTTATCCTTCGCGAGAACGCCGAAGTTATAAGGATCATCCCTCTCGGGAAGTATGTCCGAAACCCACTCGTACTCGGTGCCCCATCCGCTCTCAGGCACCGTGCCTGCCGCAACGGGCTCGCCGAGATAGGTATCCCAGTCGATGACGCCCGGAGTGGCCATGTCACCGTAGACGTAGAACTCGTAAACGTCAGGGTTTCTGGGCTCGAAGTCATAGAAGATATCGAGACCGATCCTGCCGTCGACCAGCCTGGTGGCCCTGACCGCACTGCCTTCAAAGTCGGTAGCGATGAAGGTCGGGTTCACCGGGTCCGGAGCGTCCGTATCGGCCATGAACTCGCCGATAGGCCCGCTCGATGTCCAGGTCCACATGAACGGCCAGTCATCGATATAAGGATCGCCCCAGGTGAAGACGTCCCACTCGGGGGCGCCGGTCCAATCATAGGCGCTCCAGTTGCCCGATGCGTCTATAGCCACGACTTCCATCTCGGGCTCGAGCTGCACCGCGTTCATGATGGGCGGGATCTCTTCAGGCTCCTGGCCCTCCTCGGGCAGCTCGTCCTCGAACAGCCTTCCGTCTATCCACCAGTCGCCGGGGACTCTCTCGATTACCCAGGTGAATGTGTAGACAGGCGAGTTGGCCTGGAGAGCGACCATATCCATTGACGGGTAACCCCAGTCATAGAGGTTGGCCCATACGCCCTCGACCTCGTTGCCCGGCGCGTCGGTCATGTCGACCGACACCGTGGCGGTGTCACCGATGGAGAGGATGCCGTTGAAGTCCTCGTCCACGAAGGTGACCGTGATCCACTCGGGATCGATCTCGGGTATCTCGTTGTCCACCGCGACCGGGCCCGAGGCGCCGAGCATCACGACGTCGCCCTGGAGCACGTCGCTCAGGATCCAGCCATCCGAGTAGTTACCCGCATCGTCCATCGACCGGACCCTGATCCTGGTCGAGTCGTCTCCGGCCGGCACGTCGAGCATGCCGGGGAGAATCGGGCAGCCCTCTATGAGCTGGTCGCCGTCGGAGTTGTTGAAGAAGTAGAAGTATGAGAACCGGCCGTCACCCTCGCCGCCGGCGCTGTAGTTGTCGTCGGTCAGCATCAGGTAGCCTTCGGGATCGGCCGCATAGTCGTCGCCGTACTGGTGAATCTCGGCGTGGACCATGGCGCTTTCCCACTGCATGTCGTAACCCGGAGCCGTGGGATTGCCCATGTCGACTATGATTCTCAGCCTGTCACCGACGTTGGCGACGCCGTTGCCGTCATCGTCGATGAGCTCGAAGGTAATGTCGCCGGCATCAGGCGGGCCGGGCCGCTCGGTATCGACCGGCTGGCACACGTGGTCGCACGTGCCGCCCTGGTCCAGGAGCAGGCTGTCGTTCTCGGCCTCATCATGCCAGATGGGGCAGAACCAGCCGTCGACACTGTTCCCGGCCTTGTCGGTCGCGACCATGTGGACCAGGGTGGCCATTCCGCCGGGGCCCTGGTCGACGCCGTTCTCGGGAACCGGATCGAGCCTGTAACCCCAGAGTTCAGGCTGGTCCTGGAAGCCCTTGACCATGTCGGTAGTGCCGGCCCCGTAGTTGGACCAGTCGCAGGTCACGGCCTCCACGTCGCCGTTGACGTCCCAGAAGCAGGCCGTCAGGTTGTCGCCGATATTGACGTAACGGTCGGCGGCGTTGTCGACATAGTCCCACAGCCTGAGCCATGCATTGGCGCAGTCCATAGTGGGCGGCATATTGTCAACCGGGAATCTCGGCAGGTAGCCGGAATCCACGTTGGCGACATTGTCGAACGCCTTGCCCATGAAGTAGTAATCCATTGTATCGACGGCGCCCGGATCCACGATGATCCAGCCCGACCAGGACGCTCCCTCTGTCAGCTCGAGCCATTCGACGGTCTCGCTGACGTCGTCCACGTTGATCCAGATGGCGACCACGTCGTCATCAGGACCGTCGTAGTAGAAGGAGATGGTGTCGCCGATCGAGGCGATCGAATCCGGACCGGTAGTTGAGATCTGGAACAGATCCCACTGGATCATGCCGCCGACGTTGTCGAGCGTGAGGGCCGGATCGGACACGAATGTCTTCCAGCCGGTGGAGTTACCGGCATTGTCCCACACGCAGAAAGCGGCCTCGAGCGTCTCGCCGTCAATCGAACCCATCGTGACCTCGTAAGGCATTCCCGCCTCACCGGGCACGTAGTTGCGATAGACGCCGCCCGAGGGATCCCAGTAGAGCGTGATCCACCCGGAGTACGTCGGGTCGATGCTTGCCGCATCCACTCTCACCGAGTCGATCTCCATGTCGTCCCAGGTCTCGTCCTCGGCTCTCCACTCGAATATGAGCGAGTCGCCGATGGAGACGATACCGTCTTCATTGAGATCACCGTCCACCGGTATGGTGCCCGGATGATCCCAGAACATGATCATGACGTTCTCGGCGGTGATCGTGGGCAGCTCGTTGTCGTACTTGACACCGATACAGGAGCCGCTTATGGCCACGTTACCGGCGTCGTCCTCCACCTCGACCTCGAAGTACACCGACTCCTCGTCGCTGTCGAGGAAGCAGAAGGTCGTGCCGTCGCCGATCTCCACGCGGGCGTGGCCCGTGTAGTTACCGTCGTCCGCGACAGGGTCGTCGCCCAGCGTACCGTCGTCGTACATGATGATGCCACCGACGCAGTACGGGTCATTGACCATCGTCACGTTCTCGATCTCGTCGGCGCCGAAGACGTCTCCGAGATTGGCGTAGCAGACGATCTTGTCCCTGTCGAAGTAGTCATTTCCGTAGATATTCTGATCGGGCTCGCCGCAGTCCGCGTAGCCCACGTACGGGGCCGCATCCACGGCGATTGTCGTGTAGATGGGGTCGCCCCACGCGGCGCAGGAGTCCTCGGGGACCACCGGCAGCTGGTTATCGATTGCCAGCGCCGTGTCCTTGGGACCCACGAACCAGCCGTTACCGGCGTTGTCGAAGATCCACACTCCCGCAGTTACCACCGAGTCCTGATCCCAGGCGTACGGTGAAGGCGGCGAAGCGACCACGTCCACCGAGTCCGTGCCCCAGATCGGGCTCAAGGGACCCATCTCACCGAGGAAATCAAGCCCCAGCGGCGTCGTGAGCGTATCGGCCATGTAGAAGCCGATGCCCATCAGGTCCGCGAATCCCCATCCGCCGGCCTCGACGTCCGCGAGGTCGAAGAGACCCTCCAGGTCGATTCTGATCTGCAGCCAGTCGGCAATGGGGTTTCCTATGCTTATCGGGTTGAGGACGTCGGCGTTGCCGGCGTTGTCCATGTCGGCGACGAAGCTGATATCGTCCACCGTAACGCTGTCACTCGAACCGGTCAGCATATAGTCGGGGATCTGGTTGTCGATGGCGCACAGGCTGTGGCTGAACCCGGGGAAGTAAGTCGTATCACCCGAGTCCGACACCCACTTCATGATCATCTGCTCGCCGGCGGCAACGTCGGTTGAGCCCGCCGAACAAGCGAATGCGACTTCCCAGAGACCGGTGACGCCGTTGTCCTCGGTCGGGCAGTCGACGCTTGCGTACCAGGGGCTCATCTCGATCCACCATCCCAGCGAGTCCACGTTGGTGTAGCTGGTGTCGCTGTAAGGATCGCCGAACCAGTGCGCATCGAAATAGAAGTCCGGTATATCATCATTACCGTTCGCGTGCGACAGTCTCTGGAGGTCCAGATACGCATAGGCCGTATCCGGAGCAAACCCGAAGAGCGATGTCGGGTTGAGCACGTTGTCGACATCGCCCCAGAGAGCGAACACACCCGAACTGTCGGTCATGCACCTTATGAAGTAATCCTCGGCTTCGATGAACTCGGCACCCGCACCGCCCGGATCAACGAGCTGGGCGTACGTGGTGTGGTGAGTATCGTAGTCGACGGGGTTGCCGCCCTCATCCTCGGGCACCGTCGTGCTCATGGTGTCCACGTCATACGGGAATCCTGAGTCCGGCCAGAGGATGTTCCAGGCGGTGATCAGCGCCGACGGATCCGTGTGGCCGATATAGTCACACGGCGTATTGTCGATCCACCACTGCCCGCCGTCCTGGACTATGAGCGTATCCCTCCAGGTCGAGTCCGCGGGGATCCACTGCCAGGTCTCGAACTCGAAGTGGTCGCAGTCCGTGCAGATGGTATTACAGCAGACGCCCGAGGATACGTTCTCGATTAAGAATGAGAAGAGGGTATCACCCGAGTCCACGCCGTAGTACAGCACGTCGGTGACCGCATCATCGTCGAGAACGCCGCTGACGTTACCGGTGACCTCCCAGGTGTGGGAACCAGCGCCGAACGTCTGGAAGTCGACGTAGTCGCAGTTGGCCGGCAGGGCGCTACAGCAAAGCGTGCCGGCGGTGACCGCCGGAGTGAAGGTAAATAGCGTGTCGCCACTCGCGTTCTCCGCGTAGCACATGGTCCCATCAAAGGCCATGGTGGGAAGGTCGGTTGCGGTGTCTACATCCCTGATATAGAAGGTGTCCACCGCGCCGCCCGGATCACCGTCTCCACTCTGCCAGTAAACGCGCCAGTTGTTGACCCCATAGGCGCTGACGGCCGCGGTGTCGTAGATCGCCGGTGTGCCGATGTTGAAAGCGCCGCCGCTGCAGTTGCCCGTGAAAACGGGAACCGTTGCATAAGCGTCGGCACCGCCGCCCGAGAGACACACCGTCCAGTGCTCCGTCCTGACCAGGTCGGAGTCCGGATAGTAGATGGCGAGCTGGTTGATCTCACCGTACTCGGTGATACTGCAGCTCGGCACCCACGCGGCACCAGAGATATAACTCAGCCGTCCCTGGTAGGCGTACAGCGTCTCTTCTTCGGCCCCGCCGTACTTTCTCATGTCGGCGACTACGGCCAGGACGCTGTCAGGATCGGTGACGTTGACTATAACCTCTATAGTGTCTCCGATACTGACCATACCCTCACCGCGGGCACCTGCGCCCTCCTCGTCGCCGATCAATACGATCTCAGCGCTGGTGATCGTAATCGTAGCGCTGGCGACCGAGGCGAAACCGATCACCACGGCGGTGAGAAGACTGAGGACCAAAAGCTTCCTAGCAGAAGAATGGAAATCCATTTCTCCTTTCCTCCTCTCTCTGACTGAACCCTTGCCACTTTCGACATCAAGACCTGAGAATATATATGTAAAGGCTCTTGATAAAGAAAAACGATTAGTGCGTTGACTCACTATTGCCTACCTCCTGCTTCTCTGTCCTGCTGCCGAATGCGCATGGAGAGCCTGGACTTCCCCAAGACTCCCTTTTCTTTCTCAATCTCTTTCTTAATCTCACAGTGCATGAGCCAGCTACTCGAATGCTTGCGAGCGACGCTAATTAGCCAACGTGC
Organism: bacterium; assembly: GCA_050125095.1. Classification (GTDB taxonomy): domain Bacteria; phylum Arandabacterota; class Arandabacteria; order Arandabacterales; family JALGWA01; genus JALGWA01. Next base: position 5,956 of record JASFEA010000065.1, on the reverse strand, counting down.
TTTCCCACTGGATGAGGGTCTCTCGCAGCGGAACTCAGCTCCCCCCTTTCAGCAAAAACACATTCGGAACTATACAGTATACCTTACCCTTCTTAAAGAGTAGCGCAAACATGCCACACGCGCCCAAATGTTGTCAAGTGAAAACAACATCCAAAATACTCTAAGGCACTCCGTATTAATCACTTCCAAATTCGGCTGCCAAACTATCATAGTGCTAAAGAACCTGTCAAGAAAAAAAACTCTTTGCAACTATTATTTCCAATTTGTCAATCTTGAATGATCTCCGCGCATTTATGCATTCCGTTGAGACTACACATCTGCTTGCTTCGGCAAGGCGGTGCAAGACCTTAAGAAAAAAATGCTGCCCTATCCTATTCGCCTTCTCGGCCATTCTGAGCGTCCTCCGGCCCGGCTTCGGGACCCTCCTTTTCACCGCCTGCGCCCTTGCGGCTCCCACCCTTCTCCCCGGCGCCGGAAGCCGTGGCTTCCGGGGCTTCCGCCTGCTCTCCGGCTCCGGCCGGCGGCGTGTCCCCCACCCTGGTCTCCTCCACGAAGTTCATCCTGAGTTCCATCAGAACCGAGTCTAAGAGTTTGGTGAGATCGTCTGAGAGGTTGCCACGGGTCTTGTCCTTGAGCATGGCTATGGTGTCGATGGAGAATCTCGCCTGCTCCAGGTTCCGCTCCACCTTCCCGGTGAGCGGGTTCACGACCTTGCCCATCTGCTGCATGGCCGCGCTCTTGAATATCATGACGAGGTTTACGAAGAGCGCCTCGTCTCTGTTCATGCTGGCTTCCAAATCGCCCCCCGCCCGGGCTTAAGAAGACCTCTTGAAAGCGCCGAGTGCCGTGTCCATCTCTTTTAAGAAATCCACGGCCGGCCTGAAACCCACAACCCGGTGAATCTCCAGGCCTTCGGGATTTATAAACAGAATAGTCGGGAAAGCCCCCACCCTGTACCTGGCCGCGAGCGACCTCTGGCCGTCCGCGTCGATCTTAAGGCTGATGAACTTCTCGGACTTCTTCACCACCGTCGCGTCCACGTAAGTGGTCCTGTCGAGCTGCTTGCACCAGCTGCACCAGTCCGTGTAGAAGTCGATCATAACGGGCCGGTTCTTGTCCTTGGCCTGGTCCATCGCCTCTTCATAAGCGGTCAACCACTCGATTTCGCCGCCGCCCGCCGCGGTCTCTTCGCCCTCCTTACCACAGGATACGAGACCCAGCGAAGCGGACATCATGATTGCAGCAATCAGGAGTATAGGGAGTAGTCTTGTAGCGCGCATATAACCTGTACCTTTCTTAAAGGGGTTAAAAGGCGAGACATGTTAATGAGCAGGGCTCGAGCAAACTATCAGAACGTAAAAGGCGTGTCAAGCTCATTTTTTGATTGACTAGATTTTGGCGAGTTGATAAAGTGCCGCTAGCCGTGTACCGAAACAGGTATAAGTGCACGTTAGTGCAAAGCATTGGCGGAAACAGTAAGGAGGTGGTTTGATCTTAAGTATTGAACCATCGCAGAGTGAAGGTAACTAAGGGAGGAGTTACAATGAAGAAAGCGGTTCTCTTGCTGGTTTGCTTTTCCGTAATCCTCGCCGCCTCTAGTGGTTACGCCTACGACAGGCGGCTAGGGCTCGGTGGCGACTTTGGCTACAACCAGCTCTTTGGCGGCGACAATGAGCGGGCCAAAGGGTGGTTCATGGGCAACTTCAAGTTGCGCAGGTCCATAAGCGAGATGAACGACTGGTCGCTCCTGTTCAACGTTGGATACGGCTGGAACTATGACACGGACAGTTACGCATACAGAACCAACCTCATACCGATTGACCTCAATCTGTTATACGCTTTCATGCCGGACCGCAGGTTCTCCCCCTATATAAACATGGGGGTGGGGGTAATGCGATGGGACTCGAACGACCGCCCCAGAGAGATGCAGCTCGACAAGCAATGGGACCCGGCATTCGGGGCCGGAGTCGGCTTTGACGTGTTCCTCAACTGCGTCGCCGCCCTCGACTTCAACTTCAAGTACCGTTACATACTCACCGACGACCGCGACATGATCGGGACGATGGCCACCGAAAACCAGCACTGGTACTTCGGGGTCGGCATCACATGGTATCCCGGCGGCGAAGGCGACCAGGACGGCGACGGCGTGAGCGACTGCGAGGACAGGTGTCCCGACACGCCGATGGGCTGCGTGGTGGACAAGGACGGCTGCGAGGTGGACTCCGACGGCGACGGCGTGTGTGACGGCGTCGACAGATGCCCCGAGACGCCCAAGGGCTGCATAGTCGACGAGCGCGGATGTCCGAAGGACACCGACGGCGACGGCGTGTGCGACGGGCTCGACAAGTGCCCCGGCACGCCCAAGGGCTGCATAGTCGACGAGCGCGGATGTCCGAAGGACACCGACGGCGACGGCGTGTGCGACGGCCTTGACGCCTGTCCCAACACCCCGGCCGGGGTGGAGGTCGACGAGGTGGGTTGCCCGGTCAAGATGCCCGACCTCTCAGAGATCGAGGTCATCAGGTTCTCCTTCGACAAGACCATTATCAAGCCCATCCCGAATCCGACCCTCGACTACGTCTACGATATCATCAAGCTCTACCCCGAGGTCAGGATCGTGATTCACGGCCACACCGACAGCGTCGGCTCTGACGAGTACAACATGGGTCTCGGCAGGAGAAGGGCCCAGGCGGCCAAGGACTACATGATCGATAAGGGCGCGCCTCCGGGCAGGATCCTCGTCCGGACTCATGGCGAGCGCGAGCCAGTGGCTTCCAACGATACTGCCGAGGGCAGGGCCCAGAACAGAAGGATCGAGTTCACGATTTACCAAGGGGAAGGCGAATAGGCCTGACCGCATTCGTTAAGGGGCGCCATACGGCGCCCCTTTTTTTATGGGCTTGACGCGCCCCCGTTTCATGCCCATCGGGCTCTCTTGCCCCGGGCCATAGGGAACGGGCGGACGGCAGCGGGGCCGCAGGGCGGCCGCGGGCGCTATACGATGTGAGTCAGGGGGAAGACGAATGCTGAGACGCCTTCCTCGCGATGGATCCCCTTCATCTTCCGGATCGCCTCGAGGATGCGCTCGCGCTCTTCGCTTTGAACCGCAATGAGATACGCGATATTTGTGCCGGGCCAGACGTGGCTGTCGAGCCTGGGCTCGGAGCAGCTGCCCTGGCCGTGAAGACCGGGGATCTTGGTGAAGCAGTCCATACCGGCTTCCCGGAGGGCCTCCAGCATCTCGTCCTCTATCGAGGAGTTGAACACCACGAATACCATCTCGGTAGGCATTTAGTCGCCACCTCCGGATTTCTTCCTGGAGAACCTCATTGTGAATTTCTCGAAACTCATGTAGACGACGGGGATAATGACAAGAGTGAGAAGCGTCGATGTCGACAGCCCGCCCACTACCGACCTGGCCAGGGGAGCGTTGAGCTCGCCGCCCTCGCCCAGGCCCAGCGCCATGGGTGTCATGGCCAGAATAGTGGTCACGGCCGTCATCAGGATGGGCCTCGCCCTCGTCTTGGCCGCCGTCACGACGGCCTCCTCCAGATCGGCCCCCCGGGCCCTCAAGAGATTGGTGTAGTCCACGAGGATAATGGCGTTGTTCACGACTATGCCGGCGAGGACGATGACGCCGGTAAATGAGTTTATGCTGAGGGTCGTTCCCGAAAGGAAGAGCATCCAGGCCACGCCGATGAATGACAGCGGAAGCGAGAACATGATGATGAAGGGGTGCCTCAGCGACTCAAACTGCGAGGCCATTACCATGTACACCAGGAAAATGGCCCCCATGAGCGCAAGCCCGAGCCACCTGAAGGACTCGGCGACGTCCTCGGCCTCGCCCGCGACCTGCACGATGAAGTCCCGCGGGACCTCCACCTGCTTGAGCGCTTCCCTGAGGTCGCCGACCACGCTGCCGAGGTCGCGCTCGCCCGTGAGGTTGCCCGTCACGTTTATGACCCGGCGCTGGCCGAGCCGCTCGATCTCAACGGGTCCGGTTACGTATTTCATACTCGCTACGCTTCCCAGCGGCACCGAATGGCCCTGCGGGGACGGCACCAGGATGTCCATGATGTCGCTCAACGACCGGCGCCGCTCCTCGGGCAGCCTCACCCTGATATTGTACTCGTCGCCTTCTTCCCTGAATTGCCCCGCCACGTCGCCCATCACCCCGGTCTGTATGGCATGGGCGATGGAGCTGAGGTTGAGCCCGAAATAGGCCGCTCTTTCCCTGTCTATGGCCACCTGGATCTCCGGCTTGCCTTCGGCCCGCGATATCCTCACGTCCATGGTCCCGGGAATGCCCTCCATGATCTCCTTGACCCGGAGAGCTATATCCCTGCTCGTATCGAGGTCGTGGCCGTATATCTCGACCTTGAGCCTGGCGCCCCCGAACATCATCTCCGAGAAGGCGTCGGTGGCGAAATATACCTCGGCCCCGGGCACCCTGGTTATGGGCTTGCTGAGCGCGAAGCGTATTTGCTCGTCGCTCCTGTCCCTATCCTCAAGCGGCACCGCCTGGAAGTAGATGTTGGCGCTGTGACTGCCCTCCCCCCCGAAGAAGGCCCCGAAACCGCTTCCCTGCCCGACGCGCGCGAAAATGGCCTCGAGCTCCGGCACCTGGGATATGATTATGGACTCCACCTGGGCCGTGGCCTCCTCGGTTCGTTCTATCCTCGTCCCCACCGGCAGCTCCACTTTGACGTTGAACTCGCCCGGTTCGCTGGCGGGGGTGAACTCGACGCCGACATATCTCATCAGGCTCAGGCTGAAGACGAAAATCAGCAACGCTATGCCGAGGGTGGTCTTCCTGTGCGCGAGCGCCCACCGCAGGACGCGCTCATACGACCTCGTTATGCGCCTCTCCTTTACCTCCTCCCTTGCCTTCCTGCCCACCGTGAGGACCTTCGAGGAAAGCAGCGGGATAAGCGTCAGCGCAACGAAGAGGGAACAGATGAGCGCGAACGTGACCGTAAGCGCCATGTCCCTGAAGAGTATGCCCGCGATCCCGGGCACGAATATCACCGGGAAGAATACGGCGACCGTTGTGAGTACAGAGGCCGTGATTGGCGTCGCCACCTCGGCGGCGCCGTAAGTAGCTGCCTCCTTGCGCGTAAGCCCCCTCTCGCGGTGCCGGTAGATATTCTCCAGCACAACGATGGACGAGTCCACGAGCATTCCAATTCCAAGCGTGAGCCCCCCCATCGATATCATATTCAGCGTGACATCGGTGGCGTTCATGATGATGAAAGTGGCGACGATCGAAACGGGTATGGAGGTCGCGATTATAAGCGTCGACGGAACGTTCCTCAGGAAGAGGAACAGCACTATGATCGCGAGGATGGCCCCCTGAAGCGCCACCGTTCTCAGGTTGCCGATGGACCGGTTGATATAGCGCGCCGAGTCCATCAGCGGCACGAACTTGACCCCAAGGGCCTGTTCGATGGCGGGGAGCTGTGCCTTGACGCGGTCGGATACCTCGACCGTGTTGTAGGTCGATTGCTTCTGAAGCATCAGCATTATGCCCGGCTCGCCGTTGAACCGGATGATCTCGGCCTCATCCGCGAAAGTGTCCTCGACGGTGGCCACGTCCTTCATGAACACGGGGGCCCCCTGGTAACGCGTGACCACCACGTTCCTTATGTCGTCGACGGCCTTGAACTCGCCCGAGGTCCTCACCAGGAAGTCCGTCCGGCCCTGCTTGATGCTCCCGCCCGGAACGCGGACGTTCTCCAGCATGAGCGCCGTCTGGAGGTCCTGAATGGTAAGTCCGTAGGCCTCGAGCTTCTCATCGTCGGCATAGACGTGGATCTCGCGATCCCTTCCGCCCTGGGTGAAGGCGCTGGCTATGCCCCGGACCCTCTCTATCCTGGGCTCTATCTGGTCCTCTACCACCTTCCTGAGCTCGGCTATGTCGTAGTCGCCCGTCACTGCCAGGAAGAGGATGGGCATC
>JASFEA010000064.1:0-18290 GCA_050125095.1 bacterium | reverse complement strand
CTGATGCTCTCATCTGTGAGGATCGCCTCCTGGCCGGGCAGATGATCCTCCAGATGAAACATAGCGAAGCGCACGAGATCGTGAGCGCTCGCGCAGTTGCCATCAGCGCCGGGATATACGTCTACATACAGCGGGATTCGCTCGAGTGCCTGTGTGTAGTTTACCGCGTAGGGCCTGCTCAAGGCCTGGCCCCCGTAGACAAGAGACTCGGTCATGCCCAGGGGCGCGAAGACGCGCTCCTCGATGAACTCGGCATAGCTCACTCCCGAGACTTCGGCGATGATACTCCCAAGCATCTGATAGCCGAGATTGCAGTAGATGAACGACCAACCCGGTGGGTAGACGACGATCCCATAGCGACGGACAGTCTCACCTAGCGAACGCGGACCCTCGGGATCATCCTCATAGAAGGACTCGGCATAGGCGGGCATGCCGGACCGGTGATTGACCAGATGCCTGACCGTTACATCCTCGGGTTCCCCCACGTATGTCCGCGGCCTGACATCCTCCGGCAGGTACTCCACCGCAGGCCTGTCCAGATCCACCCTGCCTTCTTCCACGAGCAGCATTAGTCCGGTGGCCGTGATCGTCTTGGTGATGGAGCCCAGTCTGTACATGGTATGCGGAGTGGCCTGAACCCTGTTCTCCAAATCCGACCACCCGAATGCCTCTTCCCAGATGATCTCTCCATCCTCCGCCACGGCCACCGCGATGGAAGGAACAATCCCGTCTTCCACCTGTTCGATGATGAGCTCACGGACCCCGGAGAACCTGTCATCGAAAACCACGTCGGGGTCTTGCGAGCAGCCAGACCCGAGAACACAGCACATGAGAACCAGCATCAGTAATGGCCTCATCAGTACCTCCTCCAGGGGGTTTACACGTGTGAAATGGCGGCCGTCGGCTGCACACGCCTGTTAGAGCGGACCGGACCTCCCTTAACAGACTGGATATGGAAAATTCCTATCTCCTGGTCTTATAGCGATCAGATTCACCAAAAAAGGTGATATCCGAATACCCCGCATGGATTCTACCCGAGTGTTTCACACCAGCCGGGATATAATAGATATCACCTTTGCCATATCGCCTCCTGACACCGCCGATGGTCAGTTCAATAACTCCGCTGAGAATAAAGCCCACCTGAGCCGCGTGAGAATGCTCGGGAAGATCCGCCTCTTTTTCGAATTGCATAAAGACCAGTTGATGGTCTGCAGCCTGCGACAGATAGGCCTTAAGACCGTCGATCGGTATATCTGCCTCCGGAAGGCTCCTGATTGGCTCCGGGAATATGTTCTTCATGTCTGTTCCTTCAAAATCAGTGCTTCTCCCCGTCCTGCTAACAACCTGTGACGCGGGTGCCAGTCCAGCATAACGCCCAGTCCTCTATGGTTCCTGTCTGCCGGAGAACCATGGGGCATGTCAACTCGGGCAATTCACTCATCCCAGGTCTCCTTGCGGGACGCTGAACATATGGACGTGATCCATGCTCCCTCTACGACTACTTCAATTCCTGTGGTTTCAAGTCCTCGATAATCGACGCGTCCACCCAGAAATACTCTCCTATTCCGTTTCTTCTGCTAAGAAAAAACAGGAATTTGCCGTCAGGAGACACGATAGATGTCGATTCTCTGGCAGGCGTATTAATCCTCTCCCCCAGGTTTTTCGCCTCCGTCCAGGCTCCATCTTTCTTTTTATAACTCACGTAAATATCGAAATCACCGTAACCACCGGGGCGAAACGAGGAGAACAACAAATAACTTTCATCCGGAGCGACATAAGGGGCTATATCCATTGAACCGCTGTTAATCGAATCGCCGAGATTTTCAGGTTTGTCATATCCGCCGTCAGTGAACTTGGAACGATAAATGTCGATGGCACCATATCGCTCCTCGAGGTCATGACTCTGAAAGTAAACGCTCCCACTGCTGCTGACCGAGGGCCCGATCTCGGACTTGTCTGAGTTAAGCGGAGACCCAGGATTGATCAAATCACCCCAGCCGGTCGAAGTCCTCTCTAAGTAACGTATGTCATGGTCACGCGGTTGGTTCTCATCAACCGCCGGCCTACTGACATTGACGAATAGTCGTTGCCCATCCGGTGAGAACGCGGGACCGCCATAGGTGTAGTCGCCAGAGTATTGAACTGCTTCAGGTGGACCCCATAGGCCGTTTACCTGACGTATCATATAGATCTTCTGATAGGTGCCATAGGTCAAGGCCGCGGTCCAAAAGATCTCTTTTCCGTCGGGCGAAAAAGTGATACCTCCATGCGGCCGATGGACGTTCAGTAATATGCCGGGCGCAAAGGGTTCCGGCGTTGAACCCGGATGTTTCTGACCCAGATACTCACCGGTTATTTCAACGTACTCTTCTGGCGTATCCTCTGCTCCTTTGTCTCTCAACAACGCAGAAATGCGTGTCTCTCCCGAAGAAACGGCGAGATGATAGGCAGTGCTACCGTTATCATTCTTGATATTTATCCCCGCTCCGTTTGAAATGAGAGTTTCCACCACGTCTTCATGCCCGAAAACAGACGCCAGGTGCAACGGTGTTATGCCGTATCTTCTCTTGATGTTGGCATCCAGTCCTTCGGCAATCAGCAGTTCCACAATGGACTTACTACCGACGGCGGCTGCAATGTGCAGCATCGTCTCACCATCATCTCTCATGGCAAAGACATCTGCACCGTTATCAATTAAGTGCCTGGCTACGTCTTCTCTCTGCTCGTATATCGCCACATATAACGGAGTCATACCCAGGTCTGATTTTGCCTCCAGAGCAGCCCCTTCAGAAATTAGAAAGGCGACAATATCCTTATGTCCGGCCAGTGAGGCCCTATGCAGAGGGGTCCAGTTGCCCCAGGAAGTCGCGTTTAGCCACTCCGGATGCTCTTCGAGTAGCGCTTTTGTTTTATCCAGGTCGCCACTCATTACCGCCCCGAATATCTCCTGCGAAAATGAATTCGTGGCTGACAGAATAAGCAAGCAACAAACCAGTATTGCGCTTCTCATAATATGCTCCCTTTTCTCGCTTACTGGCGTGTGCAATGGTGCAGGTTGGGCTGATTATAACGCTCTATGTCTTTTCATACAACAAGAGACCAGGGCTGTATACTCTCAGTCTGGACCCATCGTCAGGCCCAGACCCCTATTGGCGTTATTTCGGGCCCGAGTCCCCGGGCTCTTCGGTCCCGGCGTTTTTCACGTATTTATCGAACCACCGGAGCTGTTCCCAGAGCACGTGCTCTATGGTCTCGCGGGCCCGGTAGCCGTGGTCCTCGAAGGGCAGCAACACCAGCCGGGCGGTGCCGCCCGAACCGCGCACGGCCTCGAAGAAGACCTCGGACTGGAACGTGAGGGTGCCGGGGTTGGAGTCGTCTTTACCATGGATTATCAGTACAGGCTCGTTGACCTGGTCGGCGAAGAAGGTTGGCGAGACCTGGATATAGACCTCCCTCGCCTCGAAAAGGGAACGGCGCTCGGACTGGAAGCCGAAAGGCTGGTTGGTCTTGTTGTATGAGCCGCTGCGTGCGATGCCGGCCCGAAACAGGTCGGTATGCGCCAGGAGGTTGGCCACCATGAGCCCGCCGTGGCTGTGGCCGATGACGCCAATCCTGTCGGGATCGGCAACCCCCATCTCGACGGCCTTCTTCACCGCCGCCTCTGCGTCGGCCACCAGCTGGGACACGAAGGTGTCGTAGGTGGTCTCAGGATCTCCAAGCATCGGCATGGCGGTCCGGTCGAGCACTGCATAGCCCCGGAGCAGGAAGTAGAGGTGTGAAGCGCCGTGCAAACGCATGAAGCGCTGGGCCGAGCCCCTGACCTGCCCGGCGGTGGTTGCACCGGAATACTCCAGCGGATAGGCATAGAGCACCGTGGGCAGGGCCGTGCCCTCCCGGTAGCCGGGGGGAAGATGCAGCTGGAAGCTCAGGGGTACGCCGTCATCGCGCTCATAACGCACGATGCGCTTCTCGATTTCGCGCAGCCGGGGCGTGGGGTCCTCGAAGTGCGTGATAGGTATTCGCGTCAGGGCCCGGGGCGCCTCGCCCTCGGCCGACTCTATCTCGCCCTCAAGGGTGGCAAGATAGTAGTTGGGCACGTCGACAGCGGACTCGGAGCCCAATATGAAGCGGCCCTCATCGCCGGCGAACGCCACGAAGTGCTCGTATCGCTCCGGATCGCAGCGGAAAAGACGCTCGGTCTCTCCGGTCTCAAGATGGCGCAGGTCCAGGAAGGGCCGGTCTCCCTCGTCGGTTGCCCCGCGCCCCCAGAAGTAGACCGTGTCTCCCTGCTGGTGCATCACCCAGCGCCCATTCGCTAGCATGCGGTACACGGGATAGCCCGGGTGGCCGTAAGAGTCGTCCTCGTCCAGATCGTACCACAGGCGGGAAGTACCCTCGTCCACGTCCAACAGCCAGATATAGCGCCAGCGGCGCATCCGCTCGCGCTGGGTGAGCATCAGCGTGCCGGCAGTGGCCGTCCAGCCGTTCAGATACCGGATGCGGTGCTCGGCAAGGAAGACCTCCCCGGGCTCTCCCGTGAAAGGCGCGCCCAGACGCATAAGGCGGTCGCGGTGGGGCACCTCGGCCACGGGATCTCCGCCGTCCAGCGCCTCGACCCAGAAGAGAGTGTGGGGAGCCGTAGAACGCCATGAGACAGAGCGCGGACCGAGCGGCACACCGTGGATGGGAACCTGGTCGGCGACGGGCAGGGAAGCGATGCTCGCTACCACGTCGCCGTTATTGTCCCACACCTCGATCTCTTTTGCGAAGCGCCACCAGGCCACCTCATGGGACCAAGGACCGGCAAGACGCTCGATGAGAAGATATTCGCCGTCCGGGGAGAACTCGGCCGTGGCATATGTAGCGGGCTCGCCCAAGACCTTCACCGCGCCTGTCTCCGGGTCAATGATCACGAGCTCGGAGGCCGTGTAGTATTCAAACAGTTCATCATCATGAGCCGTCACGAGCAAATTGCGCGCCTCGTAGGTGGAACGGGCTGTAGCCCCCGCTCCCTCAAGTATTTCCGGGCCCGCAGGTATGGCCGGGGGCTCGGGAGCCGGGCCACGCTCCGGGACGCGGCGGACCAGCAGGCGCTCCTGGTCGGGCAGCCAGCTCACGGCGGTTCCCATCAGGGGATTAAGCGCGAGGTCATATACCTTCTTCACGTCGCCCTTTACGGAGCCTACCCACAGGCCGATGTGATCGGGGTGCATGACGATGAGCGCCAAGCGCCGGCCATCAGCCGCCCATTCCACACCCAGAACCTCGGCGTCCGCCGGCAGAGCGAGCCGTGTAATAGCTCCGCCTTCGACCCTGACCAGGCGCGGGGAAGTGCCCCCGTGCACGCCATGATAGCCGTTGGTAGCGGGATTGACCCGCATGCCGGCCAGCTTGTGCATAGGCGCGGCCAGCTCCGCGAGGGGCGGGTAGAGCACAGGATCGGCAAGCAGCATGTATTCGCCGGTGGGCGCAGTCCAGATCCAGGGGAGCTGCGGCGCGTAGAGCACCTCCAGCAGATCCTCGGGTGGAGAGTGCCACCCGCCTGCGGGCTCAGCTCTCTCTTTGGATGCCCCCGCGCCTGCCGCCATCGAAAACGCTACTACCGCTAATGCAACCAGAACCCCAGATACTGCGCCTATTCTCTTCATTCTCGACCTCCTTGTACAAGTAACAGCAAGGTCACATACGCCCAACGGCCAGGGGCCAGCGAGGCCTCCACCTGACCCACTTCACGAACCCAGAGTCCTCCCGGATCATCGGTATACATCCTTTCGCAGCCTGTAGACTGTGGTGTGATCGGGAAGCACCTCAGGACCGCCGACAATACGATACCCCTGAGTCTGCCAGAAGCGTATCGCATGCCGGTTGCAGACCTGCACTCCAGAGAGGATCATGCTGACCGGAGCCCCCTCCGTGATCTTCCGCTCGATGGCCTCGACAACGGCCGTACCAATCCCTTTATTTCGCTGCGATGCGGCAATCATCAGGAGGGCGATGAACGCTACCTCAGGATCTCCGTCGAAGTGGCCGGGGACATAATCAATAATGCCGATCATCTCTCCATCAGCGCTGTAGATGCCACAGAACACGCCGCCGGACTTCCGGGACCTTTCGATGTCGGCCGCCACCATGTCAAGCGACGCGGTGGGCACTGGTCCCGATGCCAGGAAATCCTCACATTGCCGGTACACCTTTAGCACGGCATCCGCATCATCCTTCCCAATGGGGCGAATTGCCAAGACGCGATCCCGAACACGAATATTGATCATATTCTCCTGCCCCATTCCAGGTTCGGCCGGCTTTCTGATTCAGCTGCGTGCCGACCAGGGGCTCCGGGCACTGAACACCCAGAGTGAAGAACTGGATCCGCCCGCTGAAAGCGCTTGTCGGGCTGAAAAGCAACTCCCAGCCCCGGCTCCGCAAAGGGAATTGCAGCCCCGGACTGGCGCATTACATCCGAAGATCAATCCAGATCTTGCCGTAATCCGCTTTATCCACGCGAATGGTATCCGGGAGGCCGCCACCCATACCTATAGAGTCGCTTGGCGGAGACTCAGATGGCCAGAATACTGATGGATACATCTCTTTCATCTCCTCGCGGGACATGGCCAGGAGCTCCTTTCCCCTCGGGTCGCCCCTGGCAATCATGAGCCCAGCGCCAATACGCACGCCTGGGAGCTCTACAAACCGCCCCGACCCGGTGTCTACTCCCAGCCAGTCAAGCGAGATCGCGAGTTCTGATTCCATCAGGTTGCCCATCGAGGCGGTATTCCCCGCCCAGCCGTTTTCGGCCAGGTATTTCGTAAGGCTGTCCCGGATGACGGCAGGTGACTCGTTTTGCAGACCCCACAGTTCATAGGCAAAAGGTCTATCGAGCAGTTGAGTCGATGTGTCGGACTTCACATATTCCGCCGAACCCAGCTGAGCAGACCAATGCAGGACGCGCACACCCGAATCTGTGTCGAACAGGATGTTGCCCCCACCGGCCCGCACAGCGAAATAGAGGTTCTCGCCGTCGTGCTTTACCCTGAACTGCTCGACTGTATCTGCCCGCACGATTTCGGCATCGTCCCATTCCCCCGGGTCGAATACGCCGTCAATTGTCGGTGTGCTCCCTGATCTGGCGATTATCCCTGTTGGCTCAACTTCGTGCGTAGAAGAACACGCCAAAAGACAGATGAGGAATGAACACAATAGCACCAAGCTTCTTATCACACTGTAGCTCCTCTCATGAGCAGTCTCCACCCGCCGACCGGAGTATGTCAATGACCTTACTGAAGGTGCATCTAACCCGAAGATTCTCTCACCTGTTTCGCCTTGCTAACCCTGGAGATGCTCCGGTATTGAATGGCGTCCACAGGGCAGACATTTAAGCAACGAGCACAACTGAAGCAGTCAGCCGGTAATTTGCTGCTGTAAACCCGGCCTTCCGCGGCCTCCAGGGGGCATGCCTTTATGCAGGCACCGCATTCGGTGCACTTATCTTTGTCGATTCGAATGCGAAACAGACTGAGCCGCTCGGCAATCCAGGAGAGGAATCCGAAGGGGCAAATGAGCTGACAAAACGGACGATACAGAACGAACGATACCAATAGAGTGATTATGACGGTCAGCAGTATGCTGAGCGTCTCAAAATCCAGATTGAATAAATTAAAAGGATTCACGTAATGGTAGATGACCATTCCTTTCTGCCCGCCGGCAATACCGAACAGGAAAAGCAACATAGCCGCAAACAGGGCGGCGCGGATCGTGTTTGTCAGCACAAATGGAACCTTCCGCTGTTTGATCCTTCCGAGGATCGGAATGCTGTATATCAACTCCTGTAGAGCTCCAAAGGGGCATGCCCAGCCGCAGATGAGTTTGTTTCCGACTATAGCGAGTACAATGAAGAACAGCAGGGCGATCACTTTCGCCATTGGATCAGGATATAGCCCCACCATCGACTTGAATACCTTCACTGCCCCTTCCATTGGGTTGGGCGACTTGCCCCACGCGAATCCGGCAACAATCGCCGAAACGGCGAGCGGGATCAGGTAGGGGAGTCGAGGGTACCATTGGCCCTTTTGATCGACACCCGACAAATCAGGGCGTCCCAGCCTGACAAGGAATACCAGCCCCCAGAGAACCAGCGCCACGTACAGATAGTATTTCAACGTGGTGTCGCGGTGAGAAAGAAGGTGGTGGACTGCGTGCCGAAGCGTTTCTTCTTTGACGCCGAGTTCGCGCAGGGGGGCTTTCTTGGAAACATTGAGAGGCAGATTGAGTTCGCGGGCAAGGGCCTTCCCTGTTACCTCAAGTTTCGAGGCGACATCACTGATCGACATCTCAATGCTGAAACCGTGCTCTACCTCGGGCGCACCGGGTGGATTTACAAACATACCGGAGGCCATGATAATGAACACAGCGGCAGCGGTCCCGAAAAGCCAGACATGTTGTCGCCTTGAGAGGAGCGAGAACCATTTATGCAGGTTCATTGTCCACCGGTCCTTTCCATGCCCGGCACAGCGTCCCGGTCGAGCGCCGGCGTATCGCCCCGCCCGCCGCCACCGGTTGTAGGCCGGCCACACCCGGACTCAGCATCACTCAGACGGCAGGGACTTTATGAACTCCGCTACCAGTCTGTTGATGGCCCCCTCGTACTTCCATGGATTTTCATCCCACTTATCATGCAGCGGGTCGGCCGTGGTGACAATGACCATGTTTAGATCATGGAGCAATATGATGTAGTTACCGCCATGGCCCGAGGCGTACCAGAAATAATGGGCCCCACACATGGATGACCACCACTGATAGCCGTAGCCGAGATCAAGGAAGTATCCGTACTGGGGCAATAGCCATCCGCGGGCGATGTTCTCCGAGTAACGCTGGAATGAAGCCTCTACCCACTCGGCGGAGATGATGCGCTTGCCGTCAAAGACGCCGCCGTCCAGGAACATCAGTCCGAACTTGGCCATGTCCCGGGCGGTCAAATAGATCTCTCCACATCCCCAGTAGTAGCCGTCGTCATCAACCTGCCAGCCGCGGACTTCTGCATTCATAGGCGAGAAGAGGTATTCCTGAGAGAATGTGACCAGATCCGTATCGCACGCGCGGGCAACTATGACGCCCAGCAGATGAGAGGTCAGGTTGCTGTAATGGAACTCCATCCCGGGATCGCTATCAAGCGGGAAATCGACCAGGTGCGGAACGAACCTCCATTTACCCTGGAAGAACATATTATCAAAAAGGGGCGGCGTGAATTCCTCGTCCGGATATCCGCCGCGCATCTCCAGCAGCTGGCCGATGGTGATCTGCTTCTTCCTCGGATCCATGATCTCTTCCGCGAACTCGGGGAAAAAGTCCATCATCTTCTGGTCCAGGCTCTTAATGCAGCCTTGATCCAGCGCGATCCCTACGAGCGCCGACACGAAGCTCTTGGTGGACGACTGCCGTCCCGATATCTGGTCAATGGACCCCTGGTTGAAGTACTTCTCACCTATGAGATGACCGTTTCTCATCACCAGCAGGCCGTAGAGGGTCTCCAGCTTCTCTGCCTCACAATAGAGACGCGCCAACACCCCGGGATCCAGTCCCTGCTCTCCGGGTGTGCATATCTTCATGTCGCCTTCGGGGAGAGGTGCGTAATCGACAGATTCTAGTTCCTCCGGCGCTGGGCCGCACCAGGCCAGGGCCGCCGGCATCAGCAAAAGCAGTATCAGAATCACGCGCGCGGTCAAGTTAACCGCGCGGCGATTGCGCGTGTACCTACTTACGAAACCGCCTTTCTTCTTTGGCTTGCCGGTGCTGGGCGTCCACGGTGGCAGCCAACATGGGTGTAAAGAGCGCTTAGGAAATCTCCTGCGACCAGGCGGGCCGCCATGCCTCTGTGCCCCGGCTGAAGTGGAAGCGCGGAGAATCGCTACTACAGCCGCCCAGAGGATATTCCGTGCCACGTTCATGAATAGCATTTAACTCCTGTTAAACGAATTCTACCGTTATTGATCACCAGATTACTTCCCGATAACCCCCTTACCCCCAGTCACATCTTTGATGGCAAGGATGAAACTGCCTTCATTGTCTCGGGGCAGTTCCACTTTGAACGAGACATCAGCCTCATAATGTTCCTCAATAACCTCGGAATCGAAGGATACAATCAGCTGCTTAACGGCGGCGATTTTGGAATAGTCAAAGCCAACGGTTAGTATAACAAGGTCTCTCTTCTCTTGAGTAGACAGTCCTGCAAGCGCGTTTTTGACAGAGCCCGAATAAGCCCGTACAAGTCCTCCAGTTCCGAGTTTTGTGCCTCCGTAATACCTCGTAACAACCGCGACTACTTCTCCGATGTCGGAATGCAGAAGAACCGTCAGCATCGGTCTTCCCGCCGTCCCGTGAGGCTCTCCATCATCGCTCATCCCGACCCGGGCGGTATCCCCGGGCGGGCCCGAGACATAGGCCCAGCAATTATGGGTGGCATCCGCAAACTCGTCTCTAACACCGGAAATAAAGGCCTTTGCATCCTCCTCTGTTGAAGCATGCGCCACCGTAGCAATGAACCTGCTCCGTTTTATCATCTCTTCAGTTCGGTACGCTTCTGCGGGGATTCTGTACATTTCCTGCTTTCACCAACCACCCCGGGAGCAAGTCGACGACCTCAGCCGCCGCATCGCTGAATGATCTTCCGTCCATCTCAATGTAGTCGAAGTCATATGCGCCGGCTGTGGGCCCCTGTCAGCCACTCTCTTCGGCGTCGCCGACAACTTCATGGACGCGCCAGTCTCCATCAACCCACAATCCAATCACCTTCGCGCCTCCGCATTGGCTGCGAAGGAACTGGACGGAATCCCTTATTTGTGCAAGTTGATCGTCATACGGCGCTGGATTTCCCGCACAATCCTGGTGGCCGACGACAGCTATGCCGACTGAATTATGCTTTCCCATTGAGATTTTCACTCTTTCGAGAATCCCCTGAACCAGCGCAGCGTCGTTCCTCTTCGCCAGAATCAGCGTCGGGCCTGCTTCGGTTATGGTGTCTACGTAACCGGCATCAAACCTGCGCTGAAGATACTCAATCACGGGCAGTTGCACCCGTCCGTCCATGCAATTGATGACCGTACAGAACTCCATGTCCTTCACTCCCTCCGGCGGTGCCTGGCGGTTCGCCTATTACCGGCGACACTCGTGAGACCGGCGGAGCCCGCCGTCGTCAAAGGCGGCCCATAAACGGAATCGGGATCCGTACTACTCAGGTGATTTCTTCCCGGCCAGAGAAATCACTATGCCGAACACCAGGAATGCTGCTCCTACGAAGATATCGACGTCCGTCGTGCCTCGTACCGCCAGTTTGATGATCCCGGAGATAAAGAAAGCTGCTCCCACTGTGATTGCCGTGTTCTTGAAGCCGAGTAGCTTTTTCAAGAGTGACCTCCTGCGTTCTTCATACCCTGACGTGACTACTCCTGGCCGGGGAATGCCCGTCTTCACCGTCTTCCCGACCTCGCGCCACTCGAATGATACGGTGCAAAATGCTGATCTGTCAATCTATCCCGGATTGAATAGGCTTATTCGTCCAAGCGTAAGCAGAAATAGACTGAGTAACGCCGCTATTATCGCCCCGATGATATTGACCCCCGCAAGGGTCGCATTGCACCAGGCGGGGCCCTGAATCCTGAAAGACGTGATGGAGGAGAAGATCAGAAAGACAAGAGCAAGCGGCCCTGCAAAGAGAAGGACGGCAATAATCATCGATCCTCTGAACGGATGAGTTACATCATGAGCTCTCGCCACCCAAAACGAGCCGATCAAGACGGAGAGGCCCAGGCTGACGATTGTCCCTATGCCTACTACCGCCCTGCGGCATGCTTCTTTCATATTCTCCCCTTACAGAACGCCCGCGAATCGGCCGCAAG
This sequence comes from bacterium, assembly GCA_050125095.1. Classification (GTDB taxonomy): domain Bacteria; phylum Arandabacterota; class Arandabacteria; order Arandabacterales; family JALGWA01; genus JALGWA01. The sequence continues at coordinate 6,405 of JASFEA010000064.1, read as the reverse complement.
CCCCATTCCGGCGCGGCGCTCGTCTATTCCGCCTCTTTCAGAAGTTCCACAGCCAGTCTGTAGGCTGCACCGACCGCCGGGAAACACACCTTCTGCGCAATGTCGGAGTTCACCAGCCGCTCCATGTCTTCTTTGGCGCTCAAGTCCAGCCCGGTAAGCTCGCGGCAGCCGATATGTCCCATCTCGGCCTCGAAACGCCGGCGGAACTCCCCCACCACGCCCAGGTTCTTAAGCATGCCCTCCATCGTATCTCCTCGACCCAGCCTGAGGCCGATGGCCATCACTCCACCGGCCACCGCGCCGCAGACGGATCCGGTGTTGCCGATTCCCCCGGCAAACCCGTACGCTATTCGTGGGATGGCCGCATTCTCCGGCTCGAGTCCGAATTCCTGGCACACGGCCAGGAGAACAGACTCCGATCACACATAACCACTGGCCATGTATTCGGTGGCACGGTTCTTCTCCACGTCTTACCCCCTTCCTCTGCGCGTTCAGCGCATCACCGCGGATCTGCTGTATCGTAGACTTGCCCCTTGATAGACGAGAAGTGACGAAGTATAACGGTTTGCATGACCTTCGAGGCCAGCCAGTACCGGCCTTGAGCCGCAAGGATTATGCCCGACCGTCCCCGCTGCGTCAATGCAGAGTTACGACGTTGGAGGTCACCTATAATCCTCCTGAGGTCCGGCGCCGCGTTCTCAACTCCTTCGACCATGCATCGCATAGTTCAACCGCGACAACATGTGGAAGAAGATGGCGTAGGGCACCAGGAACAACGGGATAGAGCCCCCCCTGACCGGTCAGTCGCATCTACTCCTGCAGATTGAGCCTCCGACGCGTTTATTCCTTATGGAAATGCAGTATCAGGAGGCTGGGATATGAGCCCTCGCTGGTGCAGTAGTACCCGGTCAACGTTCTAGACTCGTCGGCCGACGGATTGGCATACATGTACTGGACATCATCAAGGTAAGTGCAAGCTGCGGCCCCATCGACCCGGAACCAGGCCCAATCTTCAAGATCATCTGATATCGGAACACCCCTGACGTCGAAACTGTGAGACCAGCGCCTTCCGTCCTGTGGCTCCGAGGTCATCTCCAGACTGAGCGTGAGCACGCTGTCCATTTCAGGACTGAACGTCGCAATCACTCCTATGCTGTCTCCTTCTGATTCGAAGCTCCCTTCGAACGTGGTCTCGTCTGTCATTTCCCCGGGGATTACATCAATCAGCCCCCACGGCTCCTCCTCGAGCTCGTCTTCGTAATCAGAAGTGAAATCCCCGCTGACATAGTGCCATTGACCTACGACCCTGATCAGGAAGTCGAAGCTGTCGAATCCGGGAATAGCCGGCTTCGTCCGTATCTTCATCTCGAGATCTAGATTGCTCTCGTCGAGAAACGTCTCCGAGACATCAGAGTTCACGGCGACGACAAGGAGCTTGCTCAAACCGCCTGCAACGAGATCTCTGAGATTCGGGACTTCCAGAGCCGCGGAACCCTGAGAGGCTGAACTGCCCAGGTAGCCGACAGAAGTCCCGTCCACACGAAACGCCATTACGCATACGGGGGTCGTGAGTTCCCCCGTGAGTGTCAGCATCAAACTCGCCGATTCATCCAATGAGCCATAGCTGAGATTCACGAGATAGAGATTGGCTGAGAGGTCCGGACAATCGCCGGCGAAGGACGCAAGGGTATCGTTTCCACTGTCAACAGTCCAGGTCCCGGAGAGGTTCTGGCTGTTCGTGAAAACGTCGCCGCCGACGCCGTAGATCCCCCCTCCCACGTAATCCCGAAAGAAGTCCGGCCACCACTCTGTTATGATCGCGTCCATTTCATTGAGCAGTGCCGCCGCGGGGTCGGAACCGGCCTCGATAGCCTCGTATGTAGCCTTGATCCCCCCCATGCCGAAACCGCTATCATCCACCAGACACTTGATGACGGCGGACATGCCATGCCCGTGGTCAGCGTCCTGATCGGCATCAGAGCCATCTCCAGCTCCCGCCTTCATTCCATTGAAAGGGGCCATCTCATTTCCCGGAAACGCTCCTGGATACGCATACTGTGCATCATCGGTGAAGACCTCTTCGGACCAGGCGACGATGGCATGCCAGAGCCAGGAGTGCCCGGGGTCCAGGCCCGACTCGTCATAGCCAAGCAGTATCCAGGAAAGAAGCTGCTTGCCCACGTCCACGCGTACCGCAGTGAAATCTCCCCGGCTCAGATGCTGCCGGCTTATCGCCAGCATGGGAGTATGGCGCATGACAAAGGAAGTGGACGCACCTATCGAAGGACCGAGATCCTCGACAAAGACATTGAGCCGTATCTGGCTGGGCCATTCGAACCCGAAGTCCGTAGTGATGTTCGTATAGATTTCTTCAAGCATTGCGTCGACTGCAGGCGCGCTAACCTCGATGAGGTTCTTAGGAAAGGCGATCCAGAAATGATCTATGTATCTGGTGTCATACCCGGTCAGACCGGTTACCACGAGCTCCACAGGCAGTCTATAAGGGCCAAAGGTCGCATTAGGGCCAGCCTGTTGCGGCCGCATAGTCTCGCTGCTATCGGGCGGTATTTCACACACCAGGTGGCCTGACGAATCGGAGGCAACATAAGGGCCGAAGGCCGTCACGGAATCGCCCCGAACATAGTCGAAAAAGCGTCCTCCCAGGGCGACAAGACTCTCTTCGGAGAGTGTACCTTCGTACTTGATGCTCAGGCGCAGAGGCAAGGAAAAATCATCCGGCAGGCCCACAAGACGGAAGGCCCGCGTCACCTGGTTCTGGTCGAATGGGCGATCTTCAGACGAGGCGAACAGCTTCAGAGTATGATCCCCGTCGAAAGCCCCGGCCGGAACCGTGAGGGAAAAATCATCAATCTCGATTGTGCCTCCCGCCGCTCCGACGGTTTGAGTCTCCTCCAGCGTGTATGTGCCGTCGTCAGGATCAGGACCGGTGGTTGTGTCCCCGGAACATCCCAACAGCAGGCAGAGGATGCAGATCAGATAGAGAGAGCAATGCTGTTTCATCGAAGGCCTCCTTCGGCATCACAAGAGTGTCCCGGAGAAGCACAGTGTACCCTACCCGTGGCTGCAAATCCAGTACAACCAGGCGAATCAATGGCCCGGGTGTCACCATGGTCTTATTGGATTCAGAGGTGCAGATCAATCCGCAAGGGAGCGAATCAGAGCAAGATCGAGATCACCCTTGGCGCCCCATCCGCGTTTGCCTTTGGGAATCACGGGACGGAACTCCTCATAGAGCGAATAGGCTCGATCGGAAAGATCCTCCGGTTCGAGCGACTCCGCCAGGTCCCGCATGGCTGATTTCACACGGTCCAGATCGTCGCCGAACTTCTTCTCCAGATAGCGTTGGGCGGCCGCAGGATCCACGGGCTTGTCCTTGACGACGGCGCGTACTCCATCGGCAGTCTTCTTCGAAGGGATGCCCCGCCCGCATAGCTCGATCCAGAACTCCTCGCCTAAACCAACCTTTTTGGGCGGCCCGCCGTCCGGGGCTTTCTTCGCATTGAAGATTCCAAGTCGCCGGCCCTTGGCCTGGGCGTTCAGTCCTGAAAGCGCCTTCCCGAGCGAGAGGGCAGACTGGGTGTCGTACCCGAGCCGTTCTGCAACAACAGCTCCCCAGAGAGTGAGAACGGGGGCCCGGTTGATCTTTACTATTGGTCTGGTCATCATCGCTCCCTGACGACGGTAACACGGCCCAGAGCCGTATTTTCAGAAACGAATGCGCTCGCAATAATCTCAATTATCTAATCTAAACATATCTCCTCTGTGTTCGGGGCAGAAGATTCTCGTCTGGTCTCTGTACTTCTCGAGAGCAGCGGCCAGTTCCAAGAGGACGAATTCCGTCGAATCGCCTCCCGAGGCAAGGTAGGCTTGGGGCTTGAGCGTCCTAACCGAATATTCGACGCCCTCTATATTCATGGGGAAAATCCGTCCCAAAGCGAAATTACCCGGAAGGATCAGAAGGTCGATCTCTATACCCCTGTCCTTCAGTGCGTCGATGGGCTCATAGAAGGCTTCTCTCTGGGATTCATTGCCCAGGAGGTGGTTGCCACCGTAAAAGATCACCAGTCCGTCCACTTCCACCAGGAATCCCGAGCCGCGGGGTCCAAAACCCGAAACCGCTATGGTTTCCACTTCTGCGCCCTGAATGGTTGTTTTCTCTCCGTCGGGCAGATAGATGTACTCGGGCCCTTCCACATCCTTGAAGTAATTCGGATTCCTGCCGAGCGTATCCTTGAAACTGTAGATGAAGGTGATGTCTTTGTGGGTCTGCTGCCACTTGCTGTATCCTTCGGGATGGTGATGAGAGTGATGCATACTTCCGGCAAACACGATGGTGCGGCAATCAGCAATCTCGTCGAGATGTATGCGCCCGTTGGCCAACCGGGGCTCTGCCGGGAGACCTGCGCCGGAGTTGTAGCCGTAGTTGAACAGGAGGAAGAGGTTTTTCGTCTTTACAGCGTATCCGGCATCACCCATATACCAGGCATAAGCCTTGCCTTCTTCCAGGGCCTCTTTGAGATAAGGCGAAAACCCGAAATGCCCCGGGTCGATCTCCCCGTGGGCTCCCGAGGATTTCAGAAGTCTCGCCACCTTCTCATGGCCGTACCGGTTGGCGTAATCAAGAGGCGTTCGCCCGTCCGCATCCTCTTCGTTGACATTCGCCCCCTTCTCTATAAGCGCTGCGGCAATATCCAGCTGGCCATACAGGCCAGCAAAATGCAGCGCCGTCCTTCCATAGTTATTGTCCTTCATGCCGACATCCGCACCGCTTTCCAGGAAAAGCCCGGCCATTTCCGAATTGCCTTCGATGGTGCTGACGATGAGGGCGGTTCTTCCCAGTTCGGTGCTGGCATTGACATCCGCTCCCCTTTTGACCAGGAGCTTCGTCACCTCAACCCGTTCCCAGCGCAGCGAACTCAATAAAGGCGTATGGCCGAAGGAGGTCTTGGCTTCAAGGTCCGCCCCGTGCTCGAGCAGGAGCTCCACGCCGTCTATATGCCCCCTGTAGGCCTGGTTGTGCAATGGGGTCCACTGGCCATCGCTCCGTGCATCGATTTCCGCTCCGTTGTCGATCAGGTACCCGACCAGTTCCGGGCTGTCGTAGGCCACATGAAGTAAGGTCCAGCCGCCGGCTGCCCTGGTATTAATGAGGTCCGGATATTCCTCCAGCAGGTCTTTGACGGCATTGAAGTCCCCCTTCCGGGCCGCCGAAAACACCTCATCTTTGATCTTCTGGCTGTCCTGAACGCCCTCTTCCCGGGCGCTGATGCTCATCGCTGTTGCCAGCAAAAGGCACACAACAAGTGCTGTTCGTTTCATATCGATGTTCCCCCAGCATCTATTCTCTCTGTCAATCATTCCCCCCTGCCTAATCGGTCTTGATTTCCAGGCTCATCCGACCTGTTTCATTAATGAACCCGGGGAATGCCGATAGTCCTCGCCGCTGCACCAGATGATCATTACCTTGATCGAGAGCGGTGTTCCTACCTCCGACTTCTTATCCAGAAAACCGACCAGACTCACCAAGCCCCCTGTGTTCATGCCTGATCGAATAACTACTACCGCTCCGAATCAGGGCCCACACCTCAACGCGGCCTCACTGGATTCAGACGTGCAGGTCAATCCGCGAGAGAGCGGGTCGGGTATCGTACCCGAGCCCTTCTGCCACAACAGGTCCCCAGAGGGCCAGAACGGGGGCGCGGTTGATATTGAATATGGGTTTGGTCATCTCAATTGCACCCGCTTGAGAAGCTGAGCGTTTATCGCCACCACCACGGTGCTCGCCGACATGAGCACCGCGCCTACAGCCGGTGTAAGCAGGATACCCCACGCGGCTAGCACGCCGGCGGCCAGGGGAATGGCAAACGTGTTATAACCTGCCGCCCACCACAGGTTCTGCAGCATCTTCCGGTAGGTGGCGCCGGACAGGGAGATGATTCGAGGTATATCGCGAGGATCGGACCGGACCAGGACTATGTGCCCGGCCTCCACGGCGACGTCCGTGCCTGCGCCGATGGCGATCCCGATATCGGCGGTTGCCAGGGCGGGGGCATCGTTGACCCCGTCGCCCACCATCGCCACCTTTTTCCCCTGTCGCTGCAGTTCCTGCACTCTATTTGCCTTGTCCCCGGGAAGAACCTGCGCAAACACAGTATCAATGCCCAGTTCGACGGCGACAGCATCCGCAACTGCCTGTGCGTCTCCGGTGAGCATTGCCACTTCGATACCTCGGTCATGCAGCGCACGAACGGCTTCGCGGCTCTCCTCCCGAATGGCGTCGGCCACGGCGAAGACCGATAGGGCCTTTGTTCCCCGAATCATGTAGATGGCTGCCTGGCCTCGACCAGCCGCTTCCTCGGCCGCTCTTTTCAGTGATTCCGGCAC
>JASFEA010000063.1:0-18474 GCA_050125095.1 bacterium | reverse complement strand
GTTATACCGATAACCGCGTTGTTGGGCCTGACGTACTTGCGGTGGAATTCCGCCACGTCATCGCGCGTGAGGCCCGATACGGTTTCCACGGTGGCTTCACGGCCGGCCGGGTGGTTATGGTAGATCAGCTTGGCGTATTCCCTGCGTCCCAGGTCCCATGGGTCGTCGGCCTTGCGCCGGATCGACTCTATCATGGACTTTTTCTGAAGCTCGACCTTGTCCTCGGCAAACGCCGGATTGACGATGATATCTGTAAGAATCTCGACCACCATCTCGGCGTCCTTGGTGAGGAAGTTGGCGTTTATGGATCCGGTCAAGCCGCCCGCGCTGGTCTCGATGGACGCGCCCACGAATTCGAGCTCGTCATCTATGGTCTCCTTGGGGAAACCGGCGCTGCCGCCGTTCCTTATGGCCCACCCCGCCAGGCTGTTAAGCCCTGTCTTGGACTCTTCCGGGTATGTGGCCTTGAACATGATGACGATGTCGATAACCGGGATCTCATGGTCCTCCAGGAAATAGCCGTGTAGGCCGTTGGCGAACTCTATCGTCTCGGGCTCGGGGGGCTCGAACTCGATTTCGCCGTACCTGAGTTTCTTGGGCAGGCGGGCCGTCGACGTGGCGGCGAACATCAGGACAAGGGCAGAGATGAGGACGGATGTCCAGAATCTGCTGCCGATTCCAGCTCTCTGTGAGAACATCTCGGACCTCCTCTCTACTCGGTGGTTGCCTGCATGCGCTGCCAGAGCTGCTTGCCCAGCTCCTCGCGTTCCTCGGGCGTCATGCTCTGGAACCTCATGAAGATCTCCTTCTGTTCCTCCTCGGGCAGAGTGCGCACCCACTGGATGAGCGCCTGGATGTCGATGCCCTCCATCTCGTCCTCTTCGCCCTCTTCCTTCTCTATCTTGACGAGCGTGGCGACGGTGCGATTGCTCGGAGTCAGGTACTTCGCGGCGACAGCCGAGACCTCCTCCGGTGTGACGGCCTTCACCCGCTCCATGTCCTCCAGATAAGTCCGCCAGCTGCCCCTTATCAGCTCCGAGAAGCCCAGCTGGAAAGCGATCCCATAGTTGCTTCCAAGGCTTCTAACCATCTGGGCGTCGATTCGGTTCCTCAGGCGCTGCAGTTCGCGCTCCGTCGGCGGCTCCTGTTTTATGACCTCGATCTCCTCATAAATGGCCTGTTCCACCTCTTCGGTCGTATGGGGATGGCGCGGTTCGGCCACGATAGCGAGCAGATTGGGCAGCTTACTGCCCGGCTCGGCGCCCACCCCGGGGGGCGATGAAGTGAGCTCGAGTTCCTCGTATATTTTCTTATAGAACCTCGAAGTCCGTCCCTGCCCGAGAACGGCCATCAGCACCTCTAGCGCGTAGGCGTCGGGGTGCGGGGCGACGGGCACGTGGTAGCCTATCAGGAGCTTGGGGCTGGCGTCGAATTCCAGGACGACGCGCCTCTCGCCTTTCTGCTCGGGCTCGACCGTGACTACGGCCGGCGGCGGCGTCTGAGCCCGTATGCGGCCGAAGTACTTCTTCGCCAGCATCTCAACCTCGGCCGGGTCGATGTCGCCCACGAGCATGGCCGTCGCGTTGTTGGGCGCGTAGTACTGCTTGAAGTAAGCTTCCACTTCCTGCCTGGTCATCATCTCGATGTCGCTCATCCAGCCCACCACCGGGCGGCCGTAGGGACTCGCCTGGAAGGCTGTCGCCGCGAATACGTCCCAGAGCTCGCTATCGGGGTCGTTTTCGCCGAGGCGACGCTCCTCCATGACGACGTCGCGCTCGGAATAGAACTCGCGGAAAACGGCGTCCTTCATGCGGTCGGATTCCAGCATCATCCACAGTTCCAGGCGGTTGGCGGGCAGGGCCACGATGTATGCGGTGAGGTCATTGGCGGTGAAGGCATTGAGCATTCTGCCGCCGTTCTGCTTGTAGGTGTCCCAGAGCTCGTCCTTGACGACGAACTGCTTGTGCTCTCTCTGGGCTTTCGCGAGCTCGAGTTCCAGCCCCTTGAGATACCTGTATTTCTCGAAGTAGTCGACCCCCGGCTCTTTCAGAAGCGTGGGGTAGACCTTGGCCTCCTGCGGTGTAGCCGTGCTATTGGCCAGCATCTCGGTGAGGGCGGTGAGCTCCGCGATCTTGTCGGCCCCGGCGGTCCCCTTGTCCTCTTCGGTCTGGGAGGCCATGAGTTCCCTGGAGAATTCGTCGAAGATCTCCAGGCGCCAGTCGCCGATCTGGGGCCTCACATCCATTATCTCGAGCGCCAGGTCGTCGATCTTCTCTATGTACTTGAGTTCCCTCCTGTAGTTTGTGGTGCCGACCGTGGAGGTGCCCTTGAACATCATGTGTTCGAGCAGGTGTGAGATGCCTGTGATGCCGTCCCGCTCGTTGATGCTCCCGACATCGAAGCCTATAACGCCGAAGAATGTGGGGGAGACGTTGCGCTCGACAACGATGAACTTCATCCCGTTGTCGAGATAGAACTCCGTCACCTTCTCGGCGAGCTTCTCCGAAAAAGAAAGGGCGGGCATCAGGCACAATAAGACCACGAGCAGCACGGGCAGGGCGTATTTCTTCATTTCTCTCTCCTTTCCCGTTTGCAGTTGCTCCCGATAGTGTCGTATGATAATGCAATCCTCCCGATTATATTGCCAGCCCGCGCCTTAATCAAGGGAAGTTAGAAGCCGGGGTCAGAGAAGCCGGGGTCAGGTCTTGAAATGCACAATGGCAGAACCGCGTATTACCTGTACATGGACTTGATCGAGCCCCAGGTCCTGTCCTCTGAGACGCGGCCTCCGCAGGGGTCATCGCCCTCGGCGCCGCATACGCCTGCGCAGAACAGGGCGGACGGCGGATATACGGCGTAGCCGCAGTCGGCAACACCGATGAAACCGGTGGTCCGGAGAGGTGAGGGGCATATCAGCCCCGCCGATGTCGGCGCCAGCCAGCCGAACCCGATCACTATTGAGCGGTCGTTCTGGCATTCCTGCCAGGTGCCGCTGATCCCGTCGCCGGGCCATTTGATCTCGGATATGACGAAATCGATGCCACATGGCGTGAAGGCGCAGCTGCCCCAGGCCTCAGGCCAGGTGAGTCCGACCTCTATGCCGGTTATGCCCGAAATATCGTAGACCACAGGATAGACATCCACGTCGCCGCAGCCGGCAAGCGTATGGTTGATGTCCATGCAGCCCGGGACTTCGGGCAGGCTTCCGCAGGTCCTGCCGGAGTGGGGGAGCACGTGAACCGCGATCTTGTGATCGGAGCCGGCTGAAGCGCATGCGGCCATCGCGGCCACTATGACTGATACGAGGAAGGCGAATAACAGGATTCTCGTCATCAGCACACCGTCCTTGTGTCCGGGTCTCTGCTTCACTGGCACTGTACCAAACAAAATGCCGGCCCTCAAGCTCTCATCTAAGAGCCACGAACCGGTTGAATAGGCGCCGCTTCGTGGTTAGAATCCTATCGGAGGGAACAATGCCCGCTAATCTGACACCACAGTATTTCGAGGCCGAGAGGAAGTACAAGGAAGCCGCGACCCCGCGGGACCGGCTGCGCGCGCTGCGCGAGATGCTCTCGGTCATACCCAAGCACAAGGGAACCGAGAAGCTCCAGGCCGACATCAAGCGCCGCATCTCGCGCACGACCGAAGAGGTCCAGCAGGCCAAGAAGGGCGGCGGCGGCAAAAGGCACGGCGAGTACGTTAAGCGGTCGGGCGCGGGGCAGGTCGTGTTGATCGGGCCGGCCAATTCCGGCAAGAGCAGCATTGTGGACAGGCTGACCCACGCCAAGCCCGAGATAGCAGCCTATCCCTACACGACAATGAAAGTCCAGCCGGCAATGATGCCCTATGAAGACATACAGATACAGCTGGTGGATATGCCGCCGATAACCGAGACCCATTATGAGGGGTGGTTCAGCAACATCATAAGGGAGTCAGACATAGTACTCCTGGTTCTGGGCCTCGCGGACCTCGATCCCGACAAGTCGCTCGCGGTGGTGCTGGACCGCCTGGAGAAGGTCGGCATCAGGCTCACGGCGCTGGAGACCGACCAGGAGCAGTCCGATTTCAAGATGACCCAGAAAAAAACATTGATGGTTGTGAACAAGATCGACCTGGGCGGAGCCGATATCTTCATCGACATAGTGAAGCCCGTGTCCGGAGACCTTCCCATACACAAGGTTTCATGCGAGACGGGAGAAGGCCTGGAGGCGCTGCGCCAGACCATATACGAGATGCTCGGCATCGTCAGGGTATACTCCAAGGCGCCGCATAAGGAGCCGGACCTCTCCAAACCCTACGTTGTGAAGCGGGGCACGACGGTCATAGAAATGGCGAGAATCGTGCACCGCGACTTCCACGACAATCTCAAGTTTGCGAGGGTCTGGGGGCACACCAAGATCGACGGCCTGCCCGTGGAGAAAGACCACGTTCTCGACGATAAGGATATCATCGAGTTCAACACCTAGGACGGTCGGCTGGTGCGACGGCCGGCCGGCGGGAAGACCATCGGGTGTGAAGGCTACCCGGAAATCATCTTCTTGAATTCGTCTTCGCCGATTATCTTGAGTCCGAGTTGTTTCGCCCTGTCCAGCTTGGAGCCCGGATCGGCGCCCACAACGACATAGTCCACTCTTTTCGATATGGATGAGGCAGCCGTGGCGCCCCGGTCCTCGACGAGCCTCTTGGCGTCGCCGCGCTTCATTGTCTCCAGGCTACCCGTGAAGACGAAGACCTTGCCCCTGAGCCCGGCCGCCGCCCGCTTTGGAGCGCTTTCATAACTGACGCCGCGGGAGAGGAGGTTTTCTACGACCTGCCTGTTGCGCGGCTCTCCGAAGAAGTTGACTATGCTCTCGGCGATGCGCGGACCGACCTCATCGACTTCCACGAGCTCGTCGACTGTCGCCTTCTCCAGTTCATCGACCATGTTGAAATGGCCCGCCAGTACCCGGGCCACCTGCTCTCCAACATGCCTTATGCCGAGCGCGTAAATCAGACGCGGCAAAGTCGTCTGCTTGCTCCTCTCGATTGCGTCGATGAGGTTCTGCGCGGATTTTTCCGCCAGTCTCTCGAGTTTCACAAGGTCGTCCATGGTGAGGCTGTAGAGGTCCGCGACGGTGTGAATTACCTCCTTGTCCACGAGCTGGTCCACTATCTTGCTTCCCAGCCCGTCTATGTCCATGGCGCCTTTGCCGGCGAAATGCTTTATGGTCTGCTTGATCATCGCGGGGCATGAGATGTTGGTGCACCGCGCTACTGCCTCATCGGGTTCCTTATACACACCGGTCCCGCATACGGGGCATTTGTCGGGGAGCTTGAACTTCTTTTCCCTTCCGCTTCTCTTATCCTTTACGGGCCCGACCACTTCCGGTATGACATCGCCGGCCCGCTGCACTACGACAGTGTCCCCGACCCTGACGTCCTTGCGGTCGATTTCATCCTGGTTGTGCAGTGTGGCCCGCTCCACGGTGACGCCACCCACCTGCACCGGTTCCATGACGGCCACCGGAGTCAGCGCGCCCGTTCTCCCGACCTGCACTATTATGTCCCTTATGACGGTCGTCGCCTGTTCGGGCTCGAACTTGTAGGCGATCGCCCAGCGCGGGCTTCTGGAGATCTGGCCCAGCGCCTCCTGCTGGTCAAGGCTGTTCACCTTGATGACGACGCCGTCTATTTCATAATCGAGGTCCTTCCTGTCATGTTCGAGCCTCGAATGAAACTCGATGGCCTTGTCTATGCAGTCAAATACCTCGATCTCCCTGTTCACGGGAAGGCCCCAGGTCTTCATCGCTTCCAGCGCCTCGTACTGGCTCTTGAACCTCGCCCCGCCGGCGCTGCCTATCGAGTAAAGGAATATCCTGAGATTCCGCGAGCGAGTGATGGAGGAATCAAGTTGCCTCAGGGAACCTGCCGCGGCGTTCCGGGGATTGGCGAACGGGGGCTCGCCTTCATCCTCGCGCTTCCTGTTGAGGGCCGCGAAGTCCTTCTTCGACATATATACCTCGCCGCTCACCACGAGCTCGCCCCCCGGCCCTCCCCGGAGCTTGAGGGGAAGCGGCTTGATCGTTTTGAGGTTCACGGTGACGTCCTCACCCTCACGCCCATCGCCCCGCGTGGCGCCGCGCGCGAACACGCCATCCCTGTAGACCAGCTGCACGGCGAGCCCGTCCATCTTTGGTTCGGCCACGTACTCGATGCGGTCCTTCTCGAGGAGCTTCCTCACGCGCCCGTCGAACTCGGCTACCTCATCGGCGTCGAAGGCGTTCTGAAGGCTCAGCATGGGAACCGCATGCTCGACAGTCCCGAACTCCTCCAGGGGCGGGGCGCCGACCTTCTGCGTGGGCGAGTCGGGGGTCACGAGATCCGGGTACATGGCCTCGAGGTCCTGAAGCCGCCTGAAGAGGCTGTCCCATTCGCGATCGCTGATGACCGGCGAGTCGAGAACGTAGTAGCGGTAGTTGTGGTCGCGTATCTCCTCGCGGAGCCTGCGGATCTCTTTCTCCGCCTGTTTCCTTGTCGGTTTGTCCGCCATTACCTCACCATTCGCGATATCGTTCGCGATTACGTCCGGGTTCCGCGGCTAGCGCGCGATGAACTTCCTGAGCTTCGCGAGCGTCATCGTGTTCACTATGTCTCCGGCCTCGCACCAGCCCCTTCTCGCCGTGCCTGTTCCGTAGCGCATGTTATCAAGATGAGCCACGGCATGCGAATCCGTACCGATGCTTATTTTTGCTCCGGCTTCCCTGGCGGCGCGGCAGTGCACGTCCTTGAGGTCAAGTCTATCGGGAAACGCGTTGAGTTCAAGCGCAACCCCGGACTCCCTGGCCGCTTTTATCACGGCCTCCATGTCCACCTCATATGGCTCGCGTTCCCCGATTATCCTTCCCGTCGGGTGGGCGAGTATGTTCACGTTCTCGTTCTCGAAGGCCCTGAGTATGCGCTCGGTCATCTTATTCTCCGGCATGCTGAAGCCCGAGTGGACGGCGGCCACCACGACGTCACATTGTTTGAGGACGTCATCGGGCAGGTCGAGACTGCCGTCCTTCAATATGTCCACCTCGACACCGGTGAGGACCTCGATGCCCTTGACCTCTTTGTTGGCCCTCCTGACGGCCTTTATATGCGCCGCCAGCTCGTCGGCGTCGAGGCCGCCCGCGACCCTGACTGCCTGGGAATGGTCTGTTATGGCTATGTATTTGTAGCCCCGCTTCCTGGCTGCCGTCGCCATCTCTCTGGGCGTATTGCGGCCGTCGGTGGCGGTGGTGTGCATATGCAGGTCGCCCCTGATGTCCTTCATCTCAACCAGTTTCGGGAGCCGGCCCTCGTCCGCGGCCTCGAACTCGCCGTTGTTCTCCCTGAGCTCCGGGGGGATGAACGGAAGCCCGAGCGCGGAGAATATCTCATCCTCGGTCTCGCCGCCCAGCCGCTCGGCGGTCTCCACGTTGAAGACGCCGTACTCGCTCACGCGCAGGCCCCTGCGCTTGCCGCGGTCCCGGATGATTACATTGTGGTCCTGCGACCCCGTGAAATAATGCAGCGCCGCGCCGTAGTTCTCCTTGCGCAGAACCCGGAGGTCGACCTGAATGCCGGCGCGGAGGAGGACGCTGGACTTGGTGCCGCCGCGGGCTATCACATCGGCCACGGACTTCATCCTGGTGAACGCTTCCATGATCTTCTCGGGGGACCTGGAGATAACGAGTATGTCGATGTCACCAATGGTCTCCTTCATGCGCCGGCAGCTGCCGGCCACGTCGATTCTCGTCACTCCCTTGAGTCTCCTGAGCTCTTCGACCACCGACTCCGCATGATGGAGCGCCTCCGCGAGCCGGTACCGCCCGCTGCTTCTCCGGTGCTGCTCGATTCCCTTGAGGATCTTCTCCTCGAGTTTCTCTCCGACGCGCTCCAGGTCGTGGAGCCTGCCGGCCCTGGCGGCATTCTCGAGGTCATCGACGCTCGCGATGCCGAGCACCCGGTAGAACTGCATTACGTGCTTGGGCCCCAGGCCCGGAATGCCGAGCAGGGGCAGGAGCTGATACTCGGGCGCCTTCTTGATCTTCTCGTAGAACTCGGACGTGCCGGTTGCGAGCACCTCATCGACCTTCTCGGCCAGGCTCTTGCCTATGCCGGGGACTTTGATAAGCTCCCCGCTCTCGGCGAGGGTCTTGACGTCTTCCGGTAGATCGCGGATCGCCCTGGCGCCCCTGCGGTACGACCTTATGCGGAATACGCTCTCATCCTTAAGTTCGAGCACGTCCGCGATTTCGTCGAAGATGTCGGCTATGCGGTGGTTTTCCATAATCGCCCCCGCCTACAAGACTATGCCAGGGCAAGCCTCTGCGTCAAGGCCGCCCGGCGTTTGACTTGGCACGGGCAGGCCCGCATGATAGGATGTGACTGCGGAGCAAGAATGGCCGGTATGGCGGGCGACTACCCCGCGGAGGTACTATGCTGAAGACAAGCATCAGGCTCTTCAAGGTCTTCGGGATTCCCGTAGAGGTGAACGTATCCTGGTTCATCATATTCGCCCTGGTCTCATGGAGCCTTGTCTCGCTCTACTTCCCGACAAACTACCCCGACATGTCGGCTGCCTCCTACTGGATAATGGGCCTGGTCGCCGCCCTGATGCTCTTCGCTTCGGTGGTTCTCCACGAACTCAGCCACTCTTACGTCGCCAAGAGGCACGGCGTTCCCATCAGGAGGATCACGCTCTTCCTCTTCGGCGGCGTGTCGCAGATGGAACGCGAGTCGGATGAGCCCGGGACCGAGATCAAGATAGCCATCGCGGGTCCGGCGATGAGTTTCGTGCTCATGTTCGTTTTCTTCATTGTCTATTACGTTGTGCGAACCGCGGGGGAGACGGGGGGAGTCGCGCCGGTATTCAGGTACCTCGCCATCGTGAATGGCATGCTGGGCGTCTTCAACCTCATTCCCGGTTTTCCTCTGGACGGCGGGAGGCTTCTTCGCGCGGCCATCTGGAAAGGCACGGGCAACATAAAGAAGGCCACCTATGTCGCGAGCAGGGTGGGAAGCGTCGTGGGTATCATCTTTGTGCTCTTCGGTTTCCTGGCCGTGTTCAGGGGCTACTTCATCTTCGGGCTGTGGATGGTCATGATAGGCTTTTTCCTAAGGCAGGCCGCTTCCGCGTCCTACTTCCATGTAGTGGTTGAGGGGGCGCTTAAGGGCTTCAAAGTGCGCGACGCCATGCGCGGCGATTTCGTGGCCGTGCCGGCACACATAAGCATACAGGAACTCGTCGACCAATACGTCTTCAGACACCACCTCGACTGCTACCCGGTTGTTGAAGGCGACGAGCTCAGGGGAGTGGTCGCGGTGGAAGACATAAAGAGCAAGCCGAGGAGCTCATGGGCAAGCACCCCCATCGCAGACGTGATGCGAACGGATGCCGGGAGGATAAGCGTTCATCCAGATGATGACCTGGCCGGCGCGCTCAGGAAGACCGTGGCGGAGCGCTGCGGGGGCCTTCCGGTTGTCGATGCCGGGAGGGTAGTGGGAGTGGTCGCGCGCAGGGATATAGCCGAGGCCGTGAAAGCTCTTTCAGAAGTCCGGGAATAGGTTCGGGCCGCGCGGCCTACCTGATCTCGAGTCTTATCCTGCCGATGTTCTCAAGATGGAGGTCAGACGTCCCCCTCTTAAGAGAAGTGAAGCGCAGCCTTCCCGACCGCGAGTACCTGGTCTCGCTCCCGCCCTCGGCGTGCAGCTTGGCCTTTAGACCGTCCGGCAGTTCGGACGTCTTCTCGTCGACGATCGTAATCTCGGCGGCGAATTCGCCGCCCTCTTCACTGAGTTCCACCGTTACGAAGTAGCCCGAGATGGACCTTGCGACGCGCGGCAGTAGCTTCGAGTCTCTTCGCTTTCTGACGGCTACGGGCTCGAGACTGGGAGGGGGCAGGAGGCTGCCCGTGGTCTCTATGATCTTGACCATCCCCTGGCGGAGGGCGGCCACTATCGAGAATCCGGGCATCGATGCCGCACCGGCCTCTATGATCTCTCTGGCGCGGGCCAGCGCCGCTTCGGGCGTTGGGACGGGGCTCGCCTCATGGGCGTCGGTGAGCCGCTTTACCTCGGCCACGCTGTTAAGGCAGAGCCGGCAGCGCTCGAGGTGGGACTCGGCCCTCTCCCGCGCCCTGGCGTCGAGGGTGCCGTCTACATAGGCTGAGATTTCGGATTCTGTCAGGCATTCATTCTTCATTTCTGTCCTCTACAGATGTGACGCCTACAGCCGCCCTTTTGCTGCGAGTTTTCTCAGTTTGGCTAAAGCCCTTGATTTTCTTGCAGATAGGGCGTCGGTTGACATGCCGAGCAGTTCTGCTATCTCCCTTTCCTTGAGTCCTTCAATATAGTAGAACCTGAGTATGAGCCTGTCCCCGGGCGGGAGCCTGTCGAGAGCCTCCTCCACGGTGAGTCTCACCTCAATATCGTGATCGAGGCGGATGTCGCCCGCGATGAAATCGATGTACTCGTCCTCGTCATCGGAGACGGGCGCGTCGAGGGATACGGTAGGCCTGCGCTTGAGCGTCCTCAGGTGATCGTAGGCCTTGTTTCGCGAGACGCTTATAAGCCACGTGGTGACCTTGGAGTTCCATTTGAAGTTCCTAAGCGCCCTGCAGTCGTCCGCCAGCAGCTTCTCGATAACCCCGGCGTAGATATCCTCGGCCGTCTCCGCCGAGTCTATGGAGTACTTCTTGAGGAGGTTGACTACCGAGCCGTATATGCAGTCGGAATATCGTTTCAGGAACTCGCGCCATGCCGTCTCGTCGCGCGCGATGCATCTTGTGATCAGTTCCTTCTCGTTCATATCAGTCGATTACGAACAGGAGAGTCCCCAGGACGATAACCGCGGCGGCTCCAAGAATGTACTTCCACCTGCCCGAGCCTTTCTTTTCGGGCTCGGCAACCTGTGCCGGCGGGGGAGGGGGCGGCTCCGGCACTTCGTACCGTAGAATCTGCTCGATGTTGCCGGCCAGGGATTCTCCGCCGCCGTAAACGGCCTCTAGCACCGTCCCATCGCTTGAGACCAGGAGGAGGGCGGGCAGGATGTCCTCATCGAGAACCGCATCTATGACGTGGCCGTCCTCGTCTATGTAGATGTCGGAGTCCAGGTCCATGTCGAGAGCTGCGCTGCGTACCTCCGCGGCGCCGCCGCGGAACAGCATCACGAGCTTCGCGCCGGCCTCATTGATGCCCGAGGCGCGATTCTCGATGAAGACCGCGCCCTCTCTGCACTCCTTGACCTTGGGGTCGCATATGAAGAAGAGAGTCGTCCCGTCCGCCACTATGGAGCGGAGGTTCTCGGGATAGTCCCATAGGTCCTTTACGTCCAGGTCGGGGAGCTCCGCGCCCACGGCGGGGGAAGATAACGGAAGCGTCGATGCGGCCAACACGGTGAATGTAAGCAACAGGGACAGTGCCCGGCGGGGGTGGGAGCGTCCCGAGGCTACTCTTCTGTTCTCTGCAGGACGGCCCGCACCACGGTTTCCGGACCCTTCTTTACGTCTACCGATGCCTGCCACCTTCTGTATCCCTTCTTCATCAGGGCTACCTGATGTTCACCTACGCTAACCTCGATCGCCGCCGGTGTCAATCCGACATCCTTGCCGTCTAAGAAGATCCTTGCGTCGGCCGGCTCGGACTCGAATATAACATACCCGACCTCGACCGGAACGACAACATCGGTCATGCGCCTGTCCATGGTCCTGGGGGTGAGAAGGAGCAGCAGCGCAGCTATCACCGCGAATACCACGCGCAGGGCGATGCCCGCGCGCCTCCGGCCCCGCGCATCTCCCGTGGGCGTCCGGAGCCCGGACAGCGGATCGCCGTAAAGCGCGTAGGCCGCCCATGTCGGGTCGCCGGGGTCGCCGTTCCGGGCCACGTCGGCTCTCGCTTTCCGCAGGGCCTCGCCGAAAGTCTCGTCCTTAAGCAGGTGTTTGTAGAAGGCCAGGGCGACGGATGTCGCCGCGCCGCTTGCCACGTCCCATACAGGGGCTATGCAGGCCCGGGTGCCCCTTGATATAAGAGCTTCCATGATGCCCAGCGGAGACCTCCAGGCCTCATGGGACGCGGTCGAGCAGGTATTGAAGAAAGCCACCGCGGGCGGATGTTTGACGCCCTTGAATGCCTCCGCCGAGAGAACTCTGTCCCTGTAAAGCTCAAGGCCCGCGGTGCCGTCCGCGGCCGCCGCGCCGTGACCCGTGAAATGAAGCAGGGCCGTCTCGGGAAGCAGGGACAGGACCATGCGTTCGCTTACCTCCCGTCCCATGCCTATGGTCATCCCGTATCCGCCCTCTTTCTTGAAAAGGTCCCTGAGCGAATCGACCTCGCGTTCGACGTCGTCCCTTATGGCGGCGTCATCGGACGGGTCGCCCAGTATCAGGACCCGGTCGCCGCCGGCGGCTCCGCCCGAGTTTTGGTGGCCGGTTTCGGAATAAATCACTCTTCCGAGGGCGAAGTCCCTGGAGAGGAACCTCTCGCCGTCATGCAGCACTTCAAAAGGAAGGTGGGCAAGAGAGCGGTCGACTTTGAAGATGAAATACAGGTCGCCTCCGCGCAACGCAGCTCTGAGGCGGTCGCATTGCTGCCTGAAGAGGACCTCAAAGAAAGTCCGACCGGCGTTCTCGAGGCTCTCGGCGGGTCCGCCCTCCGGGCCGCCCTGAGATCCTCCGCCGCCTCTGGACCGCCCGGCAAGCGCCTTCTCTACGATTTCTTCGATGGTACCGTTTATCTCATCTAGCGTGGACCTCTCCACATGCCAGCGCCTTATGATAGGTGTGGAACCCGGCGCACTGAAGTTCACGCTCACCGAGACGCTTTCGCCGGAGACGGGAATGATCTCAATCTCGATAGGCTTCATCGGGCTCCCCCACGCGCATACTATATGAAGGAACACGCACTTTCAAGCCAAGACGGCGGGCGCTTGCATCTTGACCTCGCATGGGGCTTCTAATAGAGTAAGGCGGAACAGCAGCAGGAGCCGGTCATGAGTTACAGGATGAGATATACCCAGTCGAGAGTGCCGGGGCTGAGCCGGGCCGTGCGCCTTATCATCCTCATCAACCTGATACTCTACATCGTCCAGCACTTCGCCCCCGATGGCTACCTCAGGGTATTCGGCCTCGTGCCGGCCCTGGTTCTCGGGCGCGGCTTCATATGGCAACTCGTGACCTACATGTTCCTCCACGGCAGCCTGCTTCATATATTCTTCAACATGCTGTTCCTGTGGATGATGGGTTCGGAGCTGGAGCGCTACTGGGGAAGCAGGGAGTTCGTCAAGTACTACCTGGTGACGGGAGCCGGCGCGGGCGTCGTCAATGTTCTCGTGCAGCCGCACTCGGCAGTGCCCATCATAGGAGCATCCGGCGCCGTCTTCGGGCTCATTATCGCCTTCGGGATGGCGTTTCCGGACAGGGAACTTCTTCTCTATTTCTTCATCCGGATCAAGGCGAAGCATTTCGCCGTGCTCATCGGCCTCATCGAGCTCATCTCGCTTTTCGCCCTTCCGAATGCCGGTGTAGCGAGGTTCGCGCATCTCGGCGGTCTCGTGGTCGGCTACTTATATCTTAAGTGGGAGAGGATCACGTATCCCCTCAAGCGCTGGCAGCGGAGGAGCATGGTAAGGAGAGAGGATGCGGCACGGCGGAAAGACGAGGAGAAGGAGCGGGAGCTCAGGGCCGAGGTTGACCGCATCCTAGATAAGATCAACCGCGAGGGCCTGGATTCCCTTTCAAACCGCGAAAGGAACTTCCTCCAGAAGCAGAGCGGGAAGCGTTCTTGAAATACCTCAAACTCCATCCTTGGAAGGTCGGCACCGCGCGCGCAAAAGAGATTCAGCTGGCGCTCGCAGGGCGGCTGGTACCCGAGTGGGACGGCCGCGAGGTGCGGCTGATAGCTGCGGCCGACGTGGGTTTACCTGACAGGAATACAGTGCTGGCGGCGGTCGTGGTACTCACCTTCCCCGATCTGGAGATCGTCGAGACGCGCGTCAAGAAGGGGAAGGTGAGATTTCCCTATGTGCCGGGTTATCTTTCGTTCCGGGAGGTTCCGGCGCTCCTCGGCTGTCTTGAGAAAGTGCGGACCGCACCCGACGTTCTCATGTGCGACGCCCAGGGGCTTGCCCATCCGCGCGGATTGGGGCTGGCGACTCATGTCGGCATACTGCTGGACTCTCCCGTTCTGGGCTGCGCCAAGTCCGTGCTCTACGGGGAGTTCGCCGAGCCCGGCGCCAGGAAGGGCTCGATGTCTTATATGCACGGCAGGGACGGAGGCATTGTAGGGGCGGCCGTCCGCACACGGGACGGGGTGAAGCCCGTATACGTGTCCGTGGGGAACCGCATCGACCTGGCGACATCGGTTGACCTTGTGCTGGCGTGTTCGCCCAGGTATCGTATCCCGGAGCCCCTTAGGCTTGCGCATAGTCTGAGCGTTGGCAAGCTCGAGGTGCGGGGCGGGGTTGGGCAACCGATCGGATATAGCAATGGCAAAGCGTAACACCAGGATCTATCTCGTCAGGCATGGAGAGACTGAATTCAACCGCCTGGGGGTATTCAGGGGCCGGTTTGACGTAGACCTCAACGAAGTGGGCCTCAAGCAGGCCCGGGAGACAGGAGACGCCCTGGTCGGCGAGGGGATCGATCTTATCTTGACGAGTCCGCTTAAACGGGCGGCGGTAACCGCGCAGACAATCGCGGTTGCGCTCGGGATTGGCTACGAGGTTGACGAGGCTTTCAATAACATAAACCTCGGCAGCTGGCAGGGCGTCCCGAAGAAGAAGGTGATGGAGGATTATCCGGACGAGTGGCGGCGCTGGACAACCGAGCCCGAGCACCTGGTGGTGCCGGGAGGGGAGTCCGTGGAGGACGTCAGGGAAAGGGCCTCGGCCAGGCTTGAGGATATAGTCTCGGCAAGGGACGGGGCCATCGCTATCGTGACGCACAGGTCCGTGATCAAGGTGCTCGCCGCCTTCATGCTCAATGTGCCGCCGCCTTACTTCTGGAAGTTCTATACCGACAACGCCGCCTATTGCGTGTTTGAACACGCCGGTGGGGCTTTCACACTCATTAGCTGGAACAGGAACTCCCACTTGAGTCAGAAGGTCAAGGAGGAATTCTAAGGCGTATTGTCCTACGGAGAGCGAGACAAATGAAGAAGGCGACGGCGAAGAAGAAGTCTTCAGGGAAGAAGTCCGCGAAGAAGAAACCCGAAGAGAATGAGCCGGCGGGGAAGTCATCGAAGGCGAAACGCCAGGGAAGGTCCGCCGCCGTAAAAGCGAAAAGCAGAGCACCGGCGAGGCGAGGAAGGGAGAGCAGGGAAGATCTCAGAAAGAGAGCAAAGCGCATAGCGGCTGTCCTCAGGAAGAAGTACCCCGGTGCGGGCACCGCACTTAAGGCCGAAAATCCCTTCCAGCTTCTGGTCTCCACTGTTCTCTCGGCGCAGTGCACGGACAAGAGGGTTAACATGGTCACGGAGACTCTCTTCAAGAAGTACCGCTCTCCCGGGGACTTCGCGCGGGCAAGAAGGAGCACGCTGGAGAAGGAGATAAGACCAACCGGATTCTTCAGGGCCAAGGCCAAGAGCATTATGGAGCTGTCGCAGGATATCGTCGATAGGTTCGACGGCGGGGTCCCCGACAATATAGATGACCTGGTGACACTTCGCGGAGTCGGAAGGAAGACCGCAAATGTTGTTCTGGCGGGCTCATTCAACAAGCCGGCGATCGCAGTGGACACTCACGTGAAGAGAGTGAGCGGCAGGCTCGGGCTTACCCGGCATACCGACCCCGTCAAGATTGAATTCGACCTCATGGAGATTCTGCCGAGGCGCGAGTGGCAGCCTTTCTCTTTCATAGTCATCCTGCACGGGAGGGAGGTCTGCAAGTCGAGGAAACCGAGATGCGAAGACTGCGTCCTTGAGAAGTACTGCCCTTCGAGCACGCTAGCCAAGCGGTAGGCTGCGAGGTCGCGTTCTTCTCCTGCGCCCGCTGCGCACTCGTCTGGATATGAGGAAGATGGCGCTGGCGGAAACCGCCAGCAATATCAGCACGAAATCGTCAAGAATCCGGCCACCGGTCGGTGTATCCGCTATGGCTGCAACCTGCTTCTCAATCTCCCTTTCCTCCCTTTTCTTCTCCACACGCTGATGGTAGTCGCTCTGCTTCTGGAGTTCTGTAGCCCGGTCGCCGGCTGCGGCGATTTGAATGGGCTCATCGGATTGGGCATGGCTCGGCGCAGGCCAGGGGAACAGCGAGAGAAGCAGAATAACTGTGAGCAGCGACAGACGTGACATCTCATTCTCCCCGCCCCACTATCATATCATCGCAGGTAATGCCGGTTCAAGCTAAAATGGGGTCAGGTCTCAGAATGCACATAGAGAAGGGGTCAGGCACCTTGAAATTATGCATTTCAAGACCTGACCCCGGATTTTTAGAGGGCTTCGGACCTCTCGAGCATTGCCTCTATCTCGCTTGAGAGCATCTCGTTCATCTCTTCCGCGTAGCCTATATGCGTGAACACGGCGCGGCCCTGCGCGTCGACAATAAGCGTCGTGGGCGTCCCTACAATCTCGAAGACGTCCCAGGCCAGGCGCCGGTCGTCCAGGAGGACAAGGGCCGTCACCGGAATACCGTCCATTATCTTCCGCGTCGCCTCAGTCTGATTCCTGGTGTCGATGATAATGACCTTGACTCCCCTGTCGCCGTATGCCAAGTGAACCTCTTCCAGGTACGGTAACTCCGTACGGCACGGCGTTCAGGTGGGGCTGAAGAAGTTGATGATGGACAGCGTGGACGCATCCGGCCTGTATTCAAAATCGCTGCCGTCCAGCGTCTTCAGGGTGAACGGGTCGACAGTCTCCGCCCGGTCCATGCGCTCGGCCCAGAGGTCGCTCTCGAACGCCTCTCGCTGCCGGCCAGTGTAACCCTTCCGGTCCATGATGGCGGCGATATTCTCCCGGGCGTCACTGTATTCACCCATCACCAGAACGGTGCGGAAGGTGTCGAAAGCCTCGTCCGACCTTCCCAACTTGAGCTGGGCCCGGGCGAGGTGCCCCAGGATTTCGGGGGAGGGCTCAGGGGTAATGCGCACGGCCTCTTCGAGATCGATAAGCGCCTTTTCATAATCACGCGCCATGAAGTGGACCCATCCGCGCGTATCAAGGTAGCTCGAGCTGTCCTCTGCGGACTCCGCGAACTCGACGGCCCGGTCGGCCAGGGTTGCCGCCAGCATCAGCCGCTTGGCTTTCTCCGCGTAGTCGTAGGCGATGTAGTTGTAGACCCAGGCGACCTCGAGGCCCGAGTCGCGCAGTTTGACCGCATACATGTACGCTTCGTTGGGCTGCGTTTCGGCGGTCGCGCGGTACAGCCTGTAATACATGACCGCCCGCGTCTCCGGGTCATCCACCTCATCGAGCGTCTCCTCTGCAAAAGCTATCATGCCGCTCGTGTCACCCTGGTCGTTCAACATTGTGCCTGCGATCATGTAGTAGGCGTCGGACTCGTACTCGGTTTCAGGGTAGTCCACGAGGAATTGCCTCAGCTGCTCGATCTTGGCTTCGGGGTCCTCCACCGCGGATATTCTACGGAGCACCGTAATGTCGTCGATTTCCTCCGGCTCGTTGAGCCTGCCCTTAAGCAGGGTGCCGACCACGATTCCGGCGAGTATCACCAGGAGCAGAATCCAGAGTCCTGACCTCATTCACATCACCGCTTTCTGATCTTCTCGGAGATCGACTTGGCCTGCGTGAACAGCAACAGATAGTCTCTTCCGCCGGCCTTGGAGTCGGTGCCCGACATATTAAAGCCCCCGAACGGGTGCACGCCTACGAGGGCGCCCGTGCATCCCCTGTTGATGTAAAGGTTGCCCACATGGAAGACCTGTTTGGCCTTGTTGATTTTGCTGCTGTTGCGGGTGTACACCGCGCCCGTCAGCCCGTACTCGGTATTGTTGGCGATCTCAAGAGCATGGTCGAAATTGCGCGCCTTGATCACCGCCAGCACCGGTCCGAATATCTCCTCCTGGCTGATGACGGCGTGGGGCTTGACGTCCTTTATGACGGTCGGCCTGATGAAGTACCCCTTGCGGGAGAGCCTGTTGCCGCCCGCCGCGAGTCTGCCTTCCGTCTTGCCGATCTTGATGTAGTTCATGATGCTCTTTGCGGCGCCCTCGTTTACCACAGGCCCCATGTAATTGCCGAAGTCCTGCGGCGGTCCGACCTTGAGAGCCTCGACCTTCGGCACGAGCTTGTCGATGAACTTCTTATATACGCTGCTCACGACGATCGCCCGCGAGCACGCCGAGCACTTCTGGCCCTGGAACCCGTAAGCCGAGCGGAGCACGCCGTCGACGGCGTCGTCCAGATTGGTATCGCTGTCGACCACGATGGTGTCCTTGCCGCCCATCTCGGCGATCACGCGCTTTATCCAGATCTGGCCCGGCACCATCTTCGCGGCCTGCTCGACGATCCTGAGGC
>JASFEA010000062.1:0-18699 GCA_050125095.1 bacterium | reverse complement strand
TAATGGCCGCGAGAATGTCCTGCGGGTCGGCGCCGCGGACCATCCTGACGTCCTGGCTCCTGCCGAAGTCATTTACCTTCGCCACGCCTTCAACGCCCCTTATCGCGGCGGCTCCGCCTTCGCAGCTTACCCGGAGCGTGTCGTCGCCGTACTCGTCCTGAATGGCAGCGAGCGTACCGTCGAGAACCTTCCTGCCCTTGAATATCATGAATATGAAGTCGCACATTCTCTCGGCCATGCTCATGTCATGCGTTGAGAATATGACGGTGGTGCCGTTTCCCTGGAGCTCGAGTACGGCCGACCTTATGACGTCGGTGTTCACCGGGTCAAGCCCGGAGAAGGGCTCGTCGAGAATGAGAATGTCGGGATTGGAAATGACGCTGGCTATAAACTGGACCTTCTGGCTCATCCCCTTGCTGAGCGTTTCCACCTTTTTGTCCGCCCAGGCGTCCAGGTCCATTCTGTCCAGCCAGGCGTCGACCTCTTGGTTGACGCCGCGGTCCGCCTTGAGTTCGCCGTAGAATCTCAAGATCTCGCGGACGTTCATGCGCTTGTAGAGGCCGCGTTCCTCCGGCAGGTAGCCGATGCGGTCCGTGCACGCGCCGGGCCTGTTGTTCCCGAGCACGATTATCTCTCCGCTGTCGGGGTAGAAGATGTTCATTATCATGCGGAGAGTGGTGGTCTTGCCCGAACCGTTGGGGCCGATGAAGCCGTAAACGCTTCCCCCGGGCACGTCGAGCGAAAGATCGTCGACGGCGACGACCTCTCCGAAGGTCTTATTTACATTCCGAATCTCGACCGAATTCATGTAAGTTCTCCGGAAGCGGGCTAGCCGCCAATAACATACCAAAGCTTACAGGATATCGCCACCCCTGTCAGGCGGCATTCGCAGAGCTCCGGGTATGCGGAGCACCCGGCATGGAAACGCGCGCATCCACACAGGGGCTTTCTGCTTAGCCCGTCGCGTCCCGACATGACTTGCACAGACGAGGATGCGCGCGATTGTATGAATTGGTGTTTTTCGGCATCACCCCTTGGGACATTAGCCCCAGCTCACTAATACCACCCGGCAGCCGCCGTGTCACGCCAATTCTGAAAGGTATGATGGGCCGGCGCGCCGGCCGCCGGGCAGGGGTATTAATCGCCGGAAGGACCGTAGAGGCTCTCAAACCGGCTCCGCGCCTCCTGCGCCTTATGGGGCCTGCTGGTTTCGTCGTACAGGTCGGCCAGTCTCCGGTAGTAGCGCGGGTGCACAAAGCGCCGGTCCTTGCTCCGCGGGCTGAACCTGGTGAGACGGAGATACTCGTCAATGGCTTTCTCCAGACTGCCCTTGGCCACGTATGCCCGCGCCAGCGTGTCCTTCATCGGCGGAAGATTGTAGGCGAGCATTGCGTCGGTGTCGCTCATGTAAGGTGTCTTCCACTGCGGCGCCTTTTCGCATACCGTGATGGCTTTGTCCGGCTGGCGCATGGCGAGCAGCAGCTCGCCGCGCAGGAACTCGGCCCTGTCCGGCATAAGGGGTTTTACCTTGTTGTAACGGAGCTCGGCCGGCGCAAAGAGTCCCTCTCTTAAGTCTATGAGGGCGAGCGCGAAACTGTAAGCCGCGCGGAAGCTGGGAATCATGTCCGGCGTCCACAGCGTGTAGCTCTTCTGCGCCGGTATGTAGGCCTGGGGATTGGCTCCAAGCGCGACGAGGCAGTTCTCGAAGTGGCCGCGGCTCAGCTCATAGTCGTTCTTCTCGAAATATATCCAGCCCTGGAGTCTCTCTGCGGCGGTAATCCAGAGGTCGCTGCCTTCTTTTTCTGCGGCTTCGCGCAGGTCCCGGGCGATTGCAAGGGCGCCGTCAAGCTTCCCGGTCCAGTAGTGGTAGAAAGCCTTCCACTGCATCCCCTCCGCCTTCGTGCCGAATGAGGGGGCCTTATCGAGGAACAGATCCATCCACTTGAGGGACTCCGCATAGTCCTCCTTCAGGGCGGAGATATAGGCGATTTCCCAGTACGCGTAGTAGAAATCGGGCTTCAGCTCCAGGGCCTCGCGGTACTTGGCGACGGCGTCGTCCAGTTTCCCCATCCGGAAATAGAGCTCGCCCATCGAGTCTATCGGATTGGCGTTTCCCGGGGACGCGCTCATGTAGCGCTGCAGATAATCATGCGCCTTGTCGAAGTAGCCGGCATCGGCGTACATGTAGCCGAGCTCGTTCATGGCCCATCCGTAATTGGGGTCGAGCTCGAGAACCTTGTCGTATTCCTCAACGGCCTGGTAGAAAAGCTCATTCACGCGGTAATGCGACGCCAGCAGCTGATGCGCCAGTTTCTCGTCCGGGAACTCCTCCGTCATCTGCTTGAGTATGCGGAACCTCTTCTTGATGTCGCCTTCGATGGACACCGCATAGGCGGCCTCTATATAAAGCCGCTCCTTGCGGTTTGCCTTGTCGGCATAATCCATCGCCTTCCTGTAATGGTGGTCCCGCTTCTTCGTGTTGCGGAGCCTTCCATGGACGCCGGCCAGATACAGGTGGGCCGCCGCGAACTCGGGGTCCAGCTCTATGGCCTTCTCCAGGCTCGCCCGCGCTTCTTCATTGTAAAGGCGCTCGTAGGAATCCCGGCCCTTGAGATAGTGGTTATAAGCCTCCATCGACTCGGTGGTTACTTCGGCGATGGGATGGCGGCTCTCGTCCTGCGGTCTCTCGGTTATGCCGATCCCCCTGGAAATCTCTTTGCTAAGCTTGTCGATCTGCTTCTGCAGGATGCTGTCCACGCCTTTCCCTTTGGAGCTCGCGCTCTTTATAAGGTTCTTGGTCTTGACGTCCAGCACCTTTACGTCGGTGGCGAATAGGTCGCCGGCCTTGGTGAAGCTCCCGACCACTATCGCCTCTATGTCGTCCATCTCGCAGAGCTCGAAGCCAAGCTCCTTGTCGATAATGTCAACATTCGGCTTGTTCATCTGCTTGAGCAGGTCCTGCAGGCGTTCCCACGTTACCACGCGCAGGTATTTGGACTGCTCAAGGCTCGTTATGAGAAGATTGGGGATGGCCTTCCGGAGGTACTCATAGGCCGCGTCCCCGGTGTGGTTGTCGAAAGTTATGACTGCGACCGGCTTGGGCTCCCAGATGACTATGTCATCCACGCTGCCGCCGAGGCCCACATAGGTTCTTATGGAACCCGTGGTGTCCAGCTCCCGCTTGAGCTTCTTAATATCAAGGAGAATCTCCTCGGCGTCGGCATACCTGTCGGCCGCGTCCTTCTTGATGGCTTTCATTACGACCTTTTCCAGGGCCGGGGGGATGCCGGTGTGCACGTAGGTGGGAGGCTTGGGCTCGACGTTCAGAATCGAGTAGATGACGGCCTGTTCATTCTCCCCGGCGAAGGGCAGCGCGCCCGTCAGCATCTCGTAAAGCACTACGCCGAGCGCCCAGATATCCGTGCGCTTGTCCACCTTATCGCCGCGAGCCTGCTCGGGCGACATGTAGAGCACTGTTCCCATGGGGACGCCGATGCTGGTCGTGATGTGCACACCCGTGAGCTTGGCGAGGCCGAAGTCGACTATCTTCACGTCATCGCGCGGCGTGATGAGTATATTGGCCGGCTTTATGTCCCGGTGGACCATGCCGGCCTCGTGAGCCCTGGCGAGACCCTCGGCGACCTGCACGGCGATATTCAGGGCCTCGTCAATGGGGAGCGGCCCCCGGCCTATGCGCTCCTTGAGCGACTCTCCACCGTAGTAGGCCATCGCGATGAACATCTGCTCGGCGTCGGTCTCGTCAATCTCGTATATGGTGCAGATGTTGGGGTGGTCCAGGGCGGAGGCCGCCTGGGCCTCCCGGACGAAGCGCTCGCGCGCCTCCCTGTCCTGGACGAGGTCGGGAGGCAGGAATTTGAGAGCCACCGGTCGCCTGAGCCTGATGTCCTCCGCCTTGTAGACGCGCCCCATGCCGCCCCTGCCGAGCTCGCGCTCGATCTTGTATTTTTCGGCGACGATGCCTTCGATCCGCCGCTCCCCGCGCGCCGGCTTGAATGGCCTGGTCTCATGCATGGGCGGGGCGCCTGTCTGGGGCAGTTCGGCCCCGCATGTTCTGCAGTACCGGCTGTCTTCACTTACTTCGGTATTGCATTTAGGACATTTCACGACTTGAACCTCGGGTGTTCCACAGCGCCGCCAGTATAACATAAGGCCATAGGCCAGTTGGAGTCAAATATACCCCTGCCTATGTAACCTCTGCTATAAAAGGCAGTTCCGGTTCCCGGATTCGTGGGTATAGTAACGGTGTCGCCGGTTGCTGGGACCGGCCGCATAAGGGCGATGATGTCTGCGTATTACGTCCCACCCCTGTCGCAGTTATCATCAGGCAGCAAAGGAGGCAACGCCATGAATTACTGTATCCCGGTCAGATTGCTGTCTCTGCTCGTGGCCGTTACCCTGTGCTGCGTACCCGTGTGGGCGCTTGCCGGAACCGATGGTCTCCGCGCGCACCTGGGGGCGGCGCGAATGCCTTTTATCGAGAATGCCGGGCAGTGGCGTGAGGGGACGAAGTTCTTTGCCCCGGTTTTCGCGGGGGCGTTTTTCGTCACCGATGGCGGGACGATGTCGTATCTGCTCGAAGGCGCGGACGAAGGCGGCCGGCAAGCAGCGGTTATGATCGAAGAGACCTTCGTGGGCGCCGCCGGGCTCGAGATTTCGGGCGCGGGCAGGACGGCGGCCGCGGCGAACTACTTCATCGGCCGCGACCCGGCACGCTGGAGGGTCGGGGCGGGCATGTATGAAGAAGTGTCCTTCGGCCAGGTCTATGAATCCATCATTTTCGACCTGAGCGCGCACGGCGCCACTGTGGAAAAGAGATTCACTATACGTCCCGGGGGCAACCCGGGTGATATAAGACTTAAGGTACGCGCACCGGGACCCCTGTCTCTCTCCGAGACCGGGGAACTTGTCGTCGCCACAAATGCCGGCGACGTCACTTTCTCGAGGCCGGTGGCGTACCAGAACATCGACGGCAGCCGCCGGCTCGTGGACGTGGCCTATGTCGTGGACGGCGACGAATATGGCTTTGAGGTGGGCGGCTTCAGCGCCGAACACGACCTTGTCATAGACCCGCTCCTCGCGGGCACATACTTCGGTGGAAGCGAGGGCGACGGGCTTGGGGAGCTTCCAATGGTGAAGGACGCCGACGGCAATATCTACGTGGCCGACCGCACCATGTCATGGGACCTTCCGACCACGCCCACCGCGTTCGACACATCCTTCAGCACGGCGCGTAGCGATATATTCATCTCCAAATTCGACGGCGACCTCTGCACCCTGATTGCGTCCACCTTCCTGGGCGGCACAGGTTACGAGGGCGCCTGGCCGGGGGCCGACCTGGTGCTTGGCGACGACGGCACGGTGTGGGTCGCGGCGATGACCAAGGCCGGAGATTTTCCGGTGACACCTGATGCCTATGATACCACCTATAATGGACTCGGGGATTTCTTCATCGCCCACCTTACGGCTGACCTCGAGCACCTTCTGGCAGCCACTTACCTGGGCGGGAGCAATAAGGAGCAGGGTCCGCACCTTGCCGTCGGCGACGGCGGCTACGTTTTCCTGGTTGGAATTACCAAGTCGCCGAACTATCCCGCCGTCTATGGCTGCATTGACACCACTTATGCCGGAGGCGATGCGGACGTGGTGGTTACGCGGCTCGACACCGCGCTTACGGAGGTATCGGCGTCCACGTACCTGGGAGGCGCAGGCTATGATGCGCCGGAGGCCATACTGCTGGACGACGAGGGTTACCCGTTTATAGGCGGATGGACCATGTCCCCGGTGTGGCCCACCACGCCCGGGGCCTATTCCGAGACTTACGCCGGAGGATCCTACGACGGTTTTATAACGAGGCTCAGCCCCGACCTCACGCAGGTGAGCGCGTCCACGTTCCTGGGCGGATCCTACTGGGACTTTGTGTATGACATGATAATGGAAGACGGCTCGGCTGTCTATGTGACCGGGCACACCGCCTCCGACTACGACTTCCCGACAACGCCCGGGGTGTATGATTCCACCTATGGTGGGGTCGGGATACAGGGCACGGATGATGACGCGTATGTCAGCAAGCTGAGCGCCGATCTCGGTCATCTCCTGGCGTCCACCTATCTGGGTGGAACCGGGTGGGAGCAGGGCCTTGCATTGACCCTGGACGCCGAAGGCCATGTATATGTCGCCGGCACCACGAACTCCGATGACTTCCCGACCGGGCCTGACGAGTATGACGGGAGCTATGGGGGCACGACGAATTTCTACGCCGGTGATGTCTTCGTTGCCCGGCTCGATACGGCGCTGGTGTCGCTCACCGCGTCGACCTATATGGGAAGCGGCGGGATCGACCTGGCTGGCTCGATCGTGTGGGGCGGCGACGGGCTCTATATCTGCATGGGCACCAACTCGGATGACCTTGAGACTTCGCCCGGGGCGTATGACGATTCGTTCAACGGGGGCGAGTCCATGGGCGCAGACCTTAACTGGGGCGGGGACGTGTACATCGCGAAGCTCGACCCGCTGCTGTCGGATGCCACGGGCTCGGTTGAATACCCTGAGGGGCCGTTCGACGCAGTCATGCTATCGAGCTGGCCCAATCCTTGCGCGACCTCCGCTGTAGTCAGATTCCGTCTCGAGGAACCTTCGCCGGTCAGGGTGGTCTTATATGACGTGACCGGACAGGCCGTCGGGGTTCTTATGGACGATATGGCCGGGGCCGGCGAGAACGAGGTGTACTGGGACGGGAGGGACGATCGTGGGGAGCTGGTCACCCCGGGCGTATACTTCCTGGTTCTGGAGAGAGACGGAGGATATGTAAGTCGCAAGGTGGTATCGATCCGCTGAGGACGGCCGCCTGGAATAAAGATGAATTAGGGGATTCATGGTCTTCCCCTCGTGCTGGGCCGGATTGCCCGACCGGCCCAGCACTATTTTATGGGGAGGACCGGCTGCAGGTGCTATTTGCCGCCGCCTGTGACGTCCCAGTCCTCCGGCCAGTCCGAAGCGGACGAGTATCTCAACATCAGGATCTCCTCGCCGGGGAAGTCGAGATCCGTGCCGGCGGGGAACTGAGGCAGCGTCACGTCGTTCATATTCTTGCCGTCGGGGAGCCGGATCTTTGCCAGGAGCCTGGGCGCCTCTCCCATGTCGTTGGCCGTGCGGGTGATGCTGTTATTGGAAGAGAAGCCCTTCTCGATGGACATGCCTGTGTTCGCCCAGTACACCACTATGCCGCGGTGGGAAGAGGGGCTGTCGAAGTAGCCCTGTACCTGGCCCGCGATGTCATCGGATGCCGACCAGGACTGGCTTATAAGGTCAATGGTGTACGTGCCCCCGGGCGTGAATGAGGGCTGGTTGTTCCATGTGATATCCTCGGCGCTCCAGGTGTCGCTCGCTTCCTGGAACGGGATGTTGATGTCGTCCGTCATGCCGTCTTCATTCTGGCCTCCGTGATAGAGCTCTATATACGCCTCGAGCACGGTAGTGCCTTCCGGGAAGTTGGGTATCATGAAGTGGATGTAAGAGCGCTTGGCCTTGTTGGTTCCGAGCGCAACGCGGTTATAGCCGTCCGCGCCCCAGTTGACATCCGGCATAGAGAAGTCCACGGTCGCATCCATGTCGGCCCCTATCCAGAGGTACACCGTGCCGCTTGCCCCGTTGCCGGAGTCGACAGGATTGTCGGTGGAACAGCTCAACGCGGCGAGTGAAGCGAAGAACAACACAAGCAGAACATGTTTCATTTCTCGCCCTTCCTTTCAGACAGATTCGCTCTGAATACGCCCATACCAGTGCGCATATACTAGCAAAGCTGGGTTTGGACGGCAAAGAATAATGCTGAGGAAGGCTACCTGACGATGATGACTTTTCTCGTCTGGCTGAATGTCGGCGTCTCCATGTTCAGAAAGTAGACGCCGGGAGCAAGTCGCAGGCCCGGTTTCCAATCGATGGAATATCTTCCGGGCTCGAAGGTGGAGTTCGCTATCGTTTCCACGACCCTGCCCTCGACGTTGAAGATCTCCACCTTGACGCGCGAGGTGGCCGGGACATCGAACGCGACAAGCGCGCCGGATATCACGGGATTGGGCGCCATCGCGTGCAGCCGGAAAGTGCCGGGCACGGTGGCACGCGGATCATCGACTCCGGCGAGGTCGTCGACGATGTCGATGTCGTCTATGTACCACCCCTCTTCCCCCACGATGGATCCGGAACCGAACACGAACCTGATCCTCGCGCTTCCCTCGTAAGCCGATAGGTCGAACTCTTCCATCTCCCATCCGGACGTGGTGCCGAAGCAGGGCGTGTCCTTGGCAAACGGGCAGTGGGAATCGCCGTAAATCTTGTCGGGATAGCCACCCACGGGCGCTATCTGCGCCCAGGTCTCGCCGCCGTCGGTGGATATCTCAACGATTCCGCCGTCCCAGGCAACCGAGGAAGATATCATCTCAACCTCGATATACTGCCAGAAGGTCATGGTTGCGTCGCCGGAGAGGCAGAGCTCGGGGCTTACAAGCGCGCCGTAGGAATAATTCGAGTACTTGACGGAGTCCTCGCCGCCGGACTTCCAGGAATAGGTGCCGCCTCCTGTGTGGTTCCTGTAATCCTCGATATGCCACTCGTCTTCGTATGTGGGCCAGAGGTTGATGTGCGTCCATCCCCTGTCGCCGCCCTCGAAGTCGTCCTCCAGCCAGCCGCCGACATAAATTGTCGTGCTTTCGGCGAGCTGCCTTCCGCTTTCGAATGCGATATTTATGCCGAGGTTGATCTCGTGAAACTCGGGGCAGTCGGGCGCCAGGGTAATCAGATATGCGGGCGATGCCGTTCTCGTCGAATCGGCGGCCAGGGTATCTATATAGGCGCTGTCGACGTCCAGCGTCACATATGGGTCGTTCTCCGTGATTTCTATGGCGATGCCAGCGCCCAAGCCGGAACCCACGTTCTTAAAATCGAGCGCCAGCTCGAATGTCTCGCTTGCCTCGAGGCAGCCGTTGGCGTCCCCGTAAAGCGTGTCGGCTGTTGAAATGCCCGCAACCGATAGCACCGGAGCATGCACCGCCGCCTCGAACGTCCTCACCACAGTCGTGTCGTCGTGGTCGATTGACAAGTCGAAGCATAGGGTCTCACCGTCGGGGCAGCCGGGCAGGATTGAATAGGCGAAGCTCCAGGAAGGAGAATTCACGCTGTCGGGCGGAATGTCTCCGTAAATACCCGTAGAGTCGATAAGGCTCACGTAAGGACTCGCAGTTGAGAGTAAAGCCGTGACATAGTAGGCGGTGTCCTGTCCGGCGTTCCTAAGTGTTACTATCGACTCTATCGTCTCTCCGGCATCCACTTCGCTGTTGGAATTCCCGGAGCTTGCACCCGTAGTGTCATCGTCTGTGGTAAAGCCCTCGAAAGTCACCAGCGGCCCTTCGGACGTGACCACCGTGATCGTGTCGAGGTATGAGTAGAAGTTGTGGGCCGTAACTGAAATGTAAAGTTCGCCCGGCGTCTCTGTGAGGGGGTCGATCTCGCATGTCCCGGCGCTCCCGGTGAAGCCAAGGGAGAACGTGTCATCTGTGAAGAGACTGACGCGGGCGCCCTCAACCGGGCCAAACCCGTCGCTTACATCTATGGCGATCTCGTTCTCACAGGCAAAAACGGTGTCGGGATGGGTCACCGCAAGACTGTCCGGCGTCGCGGTCCAGATGTCCATGCTGGGATCGCCGAGAAGGGTGAGCGTGTAGTACACCCATCGCATGGCCTCGAATTCAATAAGGGAAATGTTGTCGACGCGCGAATCGTCATTGGCCCTGCCTATGGCGGTAATGCCCTCATCGAATATGGCGTCGTAGAACTGCCTGTTGAAGTACTGCGAAGCGCCGCGCGTGTTTCCGCTGGAGTAGTAACCGTAGCGGGTGTTGCCTATGAACGCGACAGCGCCGTTCTGGTTGAACGTTATATGCTCGGCGATGCAGTCGTCCTGCAGCTGCGAGCCGTCGGTATCCCTGTTGTCGAAGGCTCCCGCGTAACACCCCTGCGTATATAGAATGAAATATGTTGATGTCACGCCGTCGTTGGTGAAAGAGGTGTCCGCGTCGTCATTATCCATCTTGAGGGCGTTGTATAGGTTACAGTGGCCGATGTGATTGACCAGGTGTCTGCCGCTGTTAAGGAGCGGAACCAGGTCGTCCTTGTCCCACTCGGCCGGATAGAAATCCCGGTCATAGAGCGAGTCTGCGACGAAGCCGCCGTCGAGCCCGGCGGTCGTATAGCCATTTGCCGAAGAGCCGTCCCTCATCTCGTTCATGTAGTCTGCGCCGTAGGTGCCGCCGCTTATAATCTCGCCGAGCATCGCGGCCGTCTCGACCTGGCCGGCCACTGGCGAGCGCTCGTACTTCAGAATCTTGTTTACGAAGTCTACGACCTGGGCGCTGTCACCCACGGCGAGCCTGCCAAGGCTAACCTCTGGTATGAGATCTTCCTCACCCGGCTCTCCCCAGTAGGCGTCGCCGTCATCGTTCCAGTTGCCGTCCAGCGCCGCGTAATAGAGATCGGAGGCTATGTCCAGGTCCGAATCCCCGGCGGCGGTGGCGAATAAGCCGCGCGGCCTTATCCACTCGCGGTCGGCGCCCAGCAGCACGTACTCGGTCTCCCAGTTGGCGTACGCGTCCTTGATGAAATTGCGCGTCTTCTCCTCAATGTCTGCGCCCGGGTAGTTGGCGTTTATATCTCCGAGATGGACGATCTTGGTCTTGAGGCCCGTGCTGTCCTTATATGCCTTGAGGGGCTCGAAGAGAGTCCTGAAGAAGTAGTTCGTAATGATTACATAGGGATAGGTCTCGTCAGGGTCGACGAGCCCCGAGAATACCGGGAATGGAGCTTCAACCGTATAAGTCGCTGCGGCGCCCGAGTCGTCCACAAGGCGATCCACGACGGCCGCGTCCCGGGCATGGTGGACGCGGAGTGTCTGCATTGACCTTGAGAGCATTCTGGTGCTCGGCGACGTTTCGACAACGATTTCGAGGTCACGGGCTGCCAGGAGCTTTTTCTCGGCCGGGACATATACAATCGGATATACATTGATAAATGCTATGTTGTAGCCCCGGCAGGTCTGTGTGGTCACATGGACAGCCCTCGCCGCGGGGAAGGCGTCCCCGCCGCCGTAAATCGTCTCATCCGGCAGGGTGGTTCTGAGAGGCGCCGTCCGGCTCAGGCGGAACTGGCCCTGGGCGCAAGCGACAGGGTGGCCTATACGTATTTCCTCAATTCTTGAGATATCGGCAGTTATTGCCGTAACATCCTCCCCCTGCGGAAGCAGGACCTGGAGGCTGTATACGGGGAGGAGGGGCTCTCCTGGATTTCCCAGAGACGGCGCGTCTTCAAGTGCGACGACACAGAAGCCGTCCCGATATGTAATCTCGGGTGCCGGGAGGTGGAGGGCTCGGGTGAGAACTGAGGCCTGTGAATGCGCAAAAAGCAGCAATATAGTGCAAATAGCGCCTACAATTGCTGCTTGTATCCGCCTGTCCGGTCTCTTTCTCAACTGCATCACCGCCTAAAGTGATGAGAGCGGGGCGTCCCCGCTCTCAAACAAATTGTACCACAGAGGCGGCTTAAAAATCAAGATATTTCTGCATGCGGTCAGTGTGCTGCACAGCAGTGAACAAGCGGGCCGGAGCTCGTAATCGGGAGTCTGTCGTGAGGACCTCGGCTCTAGGAGGAGGCCCTGAGCCCCGCCAGGCGCCCGCGGGCCTCATCTACCACGGGGATACCGGGATCGGCGTCTTTCCAGAGGCCGAGGAAGGTCTCGTACTGCCCTATTGCCTTCTCGTTCCAGCCCGACATCTCATAGGCTATTCCGAGATGGTAGTAACCCGTGGCGGCCTGCGTAGGTATGGCCAGCCTGAGTTCGTCGAATCTCCCCAAGGCATACTCTAGCGCCTCCACGGCACGCCCGGGCCTGGCGGCCTCAATGCAACAGGTGGCGAGGAAGTCGTAAAGGTAATACATTGGCGTGTCTGCTGTCTGGATGGCTTTCTCGGCATGCCTTATTGCCGTATCGAGGTCGCCCCGTCCCCGCTCCAGAACGGCCAGTGACATCCATTGCGACCACAAGAGGGCGTCGGGGCTGTCCTCGAAGTCCCTCAAGACCGGTTCGGCTGCATCCTCGGTTTCCTCCAGGCGGCCGCCCTCTACCAGAGCTGTAAGATAAGGCAGCAGATAAAAGGCATGATCGGAGTCGACTCCCCGGCTGGCTTCCAGGCCCCTACGCGCCCACTCGATTGCGGCGTCCGCATTGCCGGCCGCCAGATGAGCCGCTGCAAGGAGTCTATACTTCTCGAACCCGTAGTATGGAGTTATCTGCTCCATCCTGTCGGCGGCGATCCCATCCTCCGCGGCGGCTATGCCCTCCTTGAGCTTGCCCTGGTAAAGGGGCAGAGCCGCGAGATACCATCTTCCCAGAGAACGCAATTCCCTGTCCTCGCCCTCGGCGACTTGCCTGAAGCAGGCCTCGGCCTGGCGGTATTCTCGCTTGTATAGATGTATCATGCCTATCTTGCGCGTGGAGAAGCCGGGTTTCTTGGTGTTTGCCGTCTTGTATGATTCCATGGCCTCATCGAGCCTGCCGTTGTATGCGTAGATGTCGCCCCTGGAATCGTAGGGATTGGCCTCATCCGGGACGAGCGTGATATACTCGTTTATGGCCCAGATGGCATTGGGGAGGTCCCCCATCTCCTCATAGGTGTAGGCCATTAAGTTGTAGGCCTGTGCGTGATATGGATTTTCACCCGTCAGTTTCCTCGCCCAGGCGATTGCCTCTTCCGGGTTCGCGAGGTCGCTCTTGTAAATCCTCGCGATCATGTAGTAGCCGGTGTCGGCTTCGGGGTATTTTTCGACGTACTCTTTGAGGAGCTCAAGGGCGCGATTGCTGTCCCCGGCGTGCCGGGCATATAGAGCACTTATGTAGAGCTTCTCCCTCGGGCTGGCATGATCCGCGTATTCCATGGCTTTATCAAGGGCCCAGGTCAACTCTGGTTCGACCAGAATGAAGGATAGTGCCCCGTATGCGGTAGCGAATGTGGAGTCGATCGCGATGGCCCTTCTGAGGCACCTCTCCGCATCAGACCAGTACGCCTTATGTATGTAGTCGACGCCCTCTGTGTAATATCTGAAGGCTTCACGTGACCTGGTTGTAGGTTCCTGGGACAAGGGCCTCGGACCGCCGCGGGGTTTTTCGGGAAGGTCCATGTCGGATTTCACGGCCTCGCCCAGTTTGGCCGCGACCGCGAATATGTCATCCCCATCTTCTCCGGCAACTCTCTGTGTTGCAATAATCCTGCCGGTCGCGGCTTCGGAGATGTCCGAGGTGACCACGAGGCTGGGTTCGACCTGGAGGATTTCGCCGGTGAGAATGAGCTTCGCCTGCGCGCGTTGGGCAACCTCCGAGGCCACGCCCCTGTCGATTGTTTCCAGGTCTTCCTTGCCGAGAGAACGGAGTATATCGTACAGGCGCTGTCTGCTTATCACGTACATCTGCGGTGATTCGGAGAGGTCGGCAATCAAGAGGCTCGTTATCATTCTCGCGGTCTTGTCCGTATCGGCAGCGTCCACGACATTTTCGAAGTACATGACGGCCAGCGAGTTCTCCTGGGCTTCGGCTACGGTATCGGGTCCCATCTCTATGCGGAAAGGCTCGAAGATGAAGAGGAGCAGAATGGCAAGCGCGACTATCGCGGCGGGCACTACGAACCTCAAGAGGCGCCCTTCCCGTCTCTCAGGCGCCGGGGCCGCGGGCGCTTGCGTAGGCTCCATTCGCTCGGACACATGCTTCTCCCGCTTGAGATCGGCCACCATGTCGTCGGCGTGTTGATATCTCACTTCTTTGTCCTTATACAGGGCCTTTTCGACGATTCGCTGCAGGCCATCCGGTACGTCGGCCTTGTACCTGGCTAGGGGCTCGGGGGTATCGCTCAATATGGACCGGATCACGGCGGCCTCATTGTCGCCGGCGAACGGGAGCCGGCCGGTTATCATCTCGTACAGGACGACTCCGAAAGAGAATATGTCGGACCGCCGGTCGGTTTCCTTTCCCTGCGCCTGCTCGGGAGACATGTACTGAAGCGTCCCGACCGTGGTTGAGGTCCTGGTGAGGCGGGTGGCGCCCCTCAGCTTGGCGAGCCCGAAGTCCATTATCTTGACCCGCCCGTCGGCCGCGAGCATGATGTTGTCCGATTTAACATCCCGGTGGACGACACTCTTTCTATGCGCGGCAGCCAGTCCCTCGCCCACCTGGATGGCCAATTCCAGAACCTCATCTATGAAGAGGTTTTTCTCCTGGAGGGTCTGTTTGATGGATTTGCCGTCGATGAACTCCATGGCAATAAAGCAGCGGTCCTTTTCTTCATCGATCTCATATATCGTGGTTATATTGGGGTGGTTGAGAGCGGAAGCCGCCTGCGCCTCGTGTTCGAATCGCTCCCTGGCCGTCGCGTCGCAGAGAAGATGGGGAGGAAGGAACTTCAGGGCGACCGTGCGCTTGAGCCGGGTGTCAACTGCCCGATACACGACTCCCATCCCGCCTGCGCCGATCTTCTCCACAATCCTGTAGTGAGAGACCACGGTGCCGGGCGCAAGCATCTTGAAAGAACGGGTCTCGTCAGGGACCATGTTGTACTCTTCGTCATTCATGAGAATTCGCTCTCGCTATGAAGCGGCCCGGAGCCGCTCGAGTCGAGCCCGGGCGTCTTCAACTTCCGCAATGCCCGGGTCGGCGTCCTTATATATATTCAGGAATTTCTCGTACTGCTCTATTGCCCTCTCCTTCCACCCCGACGCCTCATATGCCCTTCCGAGCAGGTAATATGCCGAGACCGCCCTTATCGCGGACAGAGCCCTGGAGCCGTCGTATCTGGAAAGCGCTTTCTCCAGATATGCGATGGCGAGATCGTGCCTGCCCGCCTCCAGGCAGGTTTCGGCAAGAAGGCTCCTTATATGCAGGTATGGATCGGGTGCCTTCTCGAGTGCCATTTCAAGTTCTGCAGTCGCTGCCTCGAAATCGCCCTCTGCCCGCGCGATGAGGCCACGGAAAACGTAGTAAGCGTCGTATTGCTTCAGGGTTTCGCCGTCGGGCCTGCTTTCGGCTTCCCGGAGCAGCTCCTTTGCCATGCCGACCTCGCCCGCCAGCGCCAGTATGTGCCCGTATATATCGAATACATAGGAGGGGTTCTCGGGGTCCGCCCTCATGTTTACGTCCCGGAAGCGCCTTGCCTCTTCTATGGCCGGCTCGTCCTCTCCCAGCGCGCGGTATATTTCCGCGGCGATACGGTGCTTGTGGGCGCTGTATATGCGCAAGGTCCCTTCCATCTCGTCGGCGGCCAGCCCGTCCCGCAGCATCTCCAGCGCAATTTCGAACTTCCCCTGATATGTAGGTACCGCCGCCATATACGTCCTTGCACGGCAGCGGTCCCACTTGTCCCCGCTGGAGGCTACTATCTTGTAGCAGCTCTCCGCGCGAGCGTACTCGCCGAGGAAGAGATACATATTCCCGATCTTGATAGTCGACGCCGCGAAATCGGGCTTTATCTGCTCGGCTTTCCTGTAGGAGGCCAGGGCCTCTTCCGGCCGGCCGTTCCAGGCATAGAGATCCCCCCGCGTGTCATATGGATTGGGCTCGTCGGGCGCCAGGGCGATATACTGGTTGATAGCCCATATGGAGGAGTCGGGTTTCTCCAGGCGGTCGTACGCGTAGGCCAGTATGTTATAAGCCGACTTGTATAAAGGATCGACCTCAAGCACCCGGTTGCAGTAATAGACCGCGCTTTCGGGCTCCGCCAGGAACTGGCTGTAGATGACGGCGGCCGTGAACAGGCCGAGCTTGTGGTCCGGATCCAGCCGGAAGATCCTGCGCCCCCGCCTTATGGTTTCCTCATAATCTCCTTCCAGGAACGCCGCGTAGGATTCTATGTAGTATCGTTCGATCTTGCTGGCATTTGCAGACAGTTCAAGGGCCTTTTCCGCGAGGGCGTACTTCTCCGGTCCGGTAGTTGTTGCGGCGAGGTAATAATAGGCCATGGCGAAAGTCGAGTCGCATTCGACTGCCCGCTGAAAATAAGGCCTGGCTTCGTCCTGGTAGTACTTCTCTACAAGTTCCAGCCCCTCAAGGTAATACCGGTATGCGTCTTCTGAACTGGTGGTTACATCCGCTATCTTCTGGTCAACCTCGGTTGCGGCTTCTTCGGGCAGCGACATGTCCCCGCGCACTTCTACGGTCAGCCGGTCTATCACCGCGAAGAGGTCTTCTCCGGGTTCGCCCGTCACTCGCTGCGTGGCCTGGATTTCGCCCGTGGCTGCATCCGATATCTCCGACGTGAGCACGATGTTGGGCTCCGTCCGGATAACGGTGCCCGTGAGGATGTATTTCACCCCCGCTTCGGCTGCGACCTCCGTGGCAACGGACTTGTCGACCGCCTTCTGATCCTCTTTTCCCAGCCGGGCCAGAATGTCGTATAGCCGCTGGCGGCTCACCACCCGCATGTAGTCGGATTCGGAGAGATCGGTTATGAGCAGGGCCGTCACCATCTGGGCGGTCCTGTCGGTGTCATCGGGGTCGGTTAGATTCTCGAAGTACATTATGGCGAGGGAGTGCTCCTGTGCCATCGCCTGCCTGTCGGGTCCCATCTCGATCCGGAACGGCTCGAAAATGAGGTAGAGAATGATGGCCGCCGCCACCACAGCCAGGAGCGCCACCAGGCGGAAGGCTCCTTTTCTGGGTTTCAGGGTCGCCTGCACATGCCGGGCCGCGGCGGGGTCGATGCGCTCGGACACGCGCTTTTCATGCCTGATGTCCGCGACCATCTCATCTGCGTGCTGATACCTTTCCTCTTTGTCCTTGGCCAGCGCCTTGTCCACAATTCTCTGGAGGCCGTCGGGGGCGTCGCGCTTGTACCGGGCCAGGGGTTCGGGCTGGATGTTTAAGATCGAGTTGATGACAGCGGCCTCGTTATCCCCCCGGAAGGCCTTGCGCCCGGTTACCATCTCGTATAGCACGGCGCCGAAGGAGAAGATGTCGGATCGCTGGTCTGTGTCCCTGCCGTGGGCTTGTTCGGGAGACATGTACTGCAGCGTGCCGACCGTGGTTGCCGTTCTGGTGACCCTCGTGGCCCCGCGGAGCTTCGCAAGGCCGAAGTCCATGAGCTTGACCCTGTTGTCGTCTGTCACCATGATGTTGTCGGGCTTTATGTCCCTGTGAACGACATCCTTCTTGTGGGCGGCGTCGAGGCCCTGGCCTATCTGAAGAGCGATATCCAGCACCTCGTCCATGGTGAGAACCCTGTCCTTCAGGACCTCTCTCAGTGACTGCCCATCGACGAATTCCATGGCGATGAAACATCGCCCCTGGTCATCGTCGATTTCATATATGGTCGTGATGTTGGGGTGGTTGAGCGCGGAGGCCGACTTGGCCTCGTGCTCGAAGCGGGCCCGGGCAGTGGCGTCGCACAGGAGGTGCGGGGGGAGAAATTTTAGCGCTACGGTGCGATCGAGCTTCGTGTCAACGGCCTTATAGACCACGCCCATCCCGCCGGCGCCTATCATATCGACGATCTTGTAGTGCGATATCGCCGTGCCGGGGGTCAGGTTCTTGAATGCGCGCGTCTCCTCCGGCTTGCCGTCTTGCTTTTCTTCCGGCACCATGGTGCTCCCGATTATGCTTAATCGGCCGTGTCTATTCTTTAGCCTTTATGGGGAACGGACTTCAAGCAAAATCAGCGGCGTCGAGCCCCCGGTTCCGCAGCCGTTCGCGCTCCCATGTGGCATAGTCGACGGGAGGTTCGACGATTTCGGCGTCGGGCTTGCGCTTGAGCCTGACGGCGTCGCCCGGACATCCTGTGACGCAGAGCCCGCAGCCGATGCAGCGAGCCGCGTCGACATGCGCGGCGCCGTCGTTCATGGACATGGCTCCTACCTGGCAGCGTTCGACGCATATCTCGCATCCGGAGCATGCCTCGGCGTCGACAATCGCAAGGTAATTGGCCCGGGCAATGGCCTCGTCGATGCCCCACTCATTGAAGCCCCTCAGAATGCCGCAGCAGCACCCGCAGCAATTGCATATGTAGGTGATATCGTTGACAACATTGGCGGTGGTGTGGACGAGGCCCATCTTCTCGGTCTCATCCAGAATCTCAATCGCCCGCTCCATCGAAATGTCGTCGGGGGACGGCGGGCGCTCTGTTTGGTATATGGTGATGCAATTCTCGAGAGGAAAGTCGCACTTGCGGTCTCCGATGAGGTCCTGCTGGACGCGGCAGATGCAGCCGCGGATGCGGAACGTCTTTCCCTTTTCGATGATGGCTCGGACGTCGTCGTAGGGTAGGACCCGGCCGGGCTCGATGGCGCCGTGCCCGGGCAGGACCCTGTGGAGGGAGGGCAGGGGCCTCATGATGCCCGCGGCCCCGCCTTGCTCCATGTACTGCTCGTAAAGACGCGCAAATTCCTCGTCCATGGTGCCCAGCTGCGCTTCGTATATGCCGACAATGAAAGGCGCCAGCCTGAAGCCCGCTCCGCCGTCTGTTTCGCCAGACCAGACAATGCCGCGCCTGGCGAGCGCTACGAGGTCCCGTCCGGCCTCCCTGGGGGGCAATCCGGCCCTCTTCGCGATCGCGTCAACGGCTTCTCTCCTGACGGTCAGGTGGCTCGCAAGCCGAGCTTCCT
>JASFEA010000061.1:0-18717 GCA_050125095.1 bacterium | reverse complement strand
AGACTCGTTCGCTCGATTAGGAGGTGGGCACAATCAGAAAGGCCGTGAGCAAGAGCACGAAAAAGGAAGTAAGGATCAACGAGAGGATCAGGGTTCCTCAGATAAGGCTCATCGACGAGACCGGGGAGATGCTCGGCGTGATGAGCTCAAGGGACGCGCTGGAGACAGCCAGAGACAGGGGTTATGATCTCGTCATGGTCTCGCCCAACGCGAACCCGCCCGTATGCCGTATCATGGACTACGGGAAGTACAAGTACGAGCAGAGCAAGAAGGCTCGCAAGGCCAAGAAGAAGCAGCATGTCGTGCATGTCAAGGAAGTCAAGATGCGCCCGGGCATCGAGCAGCATGACTACGAATTCAAGATGAATCACGCCCGCAGGTTCCTGGAGCACAATGACAAGGTCAAGTTTTCCTTGATATTCAGGGGACGGGAAGTTACTCATCTCGATATAGGCCAGCGGGTGATGGACCGGGTTGCCAAGGATCTCGAAGAAATAGCCAACGTTGAGGTCAGGCCCAAGCGAGAGGGCCACGCCCTTATCATGATAGTCGCGCCCAAGCCCGCTTTCGTGAAGAAAGCGGAAGACAGGGCGAAGCATTCGGGGGAGGAAGAAGATGCCAAGGACTAAGAGCTCCGTCCAGTCGAGGCGGAGGAGAAAGAAGGTGCTCAAGGCCGCGAAAGGCTATGTGGGCTCGAAACACAGGCTCTACAGGACGGCGCTGGAGAGCGTGAGACGGGCCCTGGCATACGCGTATCGCGACAGAAGGACCAAGAAGAGGGACATGCGGTCCCTCTGGATCATGAGAATCAACGCTGCCGCCAGAATGAACGGCATGGGCTACGGAAGGCTTATGGACGGCCTGAGGAAGGCCGGGGTCGCGATCGACAGAAAGATCCTCGCCGACCTTGCGGTTAACGACGAAGCCGCGTTCAAGGAGGTCGTGCAGACCGCGAAGGGGGCACTCGATAAGGCCTATGGATCCGAGTGATGAGGCGAGGCAACTAGAAAATACCGCCAAGGAGGAGATCCTTTCTGCGAAGAGCCTTGAAGACCTCGAAGCCGTCCGAGTCAAGTACCTGGGACGCAAGGGGCTCCTTACAGGGCTCTTAAGAAAGCTCGGCGAGGCAAAGCCCGAGGAGAGGAAGGAACTCGGTAAACTCCTCAATGTGGCCAAGAGCGCCCTCACGGCCGATATAGACGCCCGCAAGGCGGCGCTCAAGGGCGCG
The DNA here is from genome assembly GCA_050125095.1 of bacterium. Classification (GTDB taxonomy): domain Bacteria; phylum Arandabacterota; class Arandabacteria; order Arandabacterales; family JALGWA01; genus JALGWA01. Next base: position 17,489 of record JASFEA010000061.1, on the reverse strand, counting down.
CGCGACGAGAGAAGTCTCCTTGAAGAGTCCCTCGACATAACGCTCCCGGGCAGGACTTCCGCGATCGGCGGACTGCATCCCACGATCAAGATGATGCGTGAGATCATGGAAGTCTTTCTCGGGATGGGTTTCACATCCGTCGAGGGCCCGGAGATCGAGACCGAGTACAACAACTTCGACGCTCTCAATACGCCCGACTGGCATCCGTCCCGCGACGAGCAGGACTCTTTCTATGTCGCCGACGGCTTCGTCCTGCGCACGCATACCTCACCGGGCCAGATACGCGTAATGAAGTCGCAGCCACCGCCGGTGCGGGTCATCGTGCCGGGGAGGTGCCACAGGCGGGACACGCCGGACGCTTCGCATGTCATAAGCTTCTACCAGGTTGAGGGGCTTTACGTTGACTACGAGGTCAGCATGGCCGACCTGAAGGGAACGCTGGCCGCTTTCGCCCGGGAGATTTTCGGAACCGAGACGCGCGTCAGGTTCAGGCCGCACTTCTTCCCTTTCACCGAACCCAGCGCCGAGCTTGACATCTCATGCCTGGTCTGCGGCGGCGGGGGTTGCAGGCTTTGCAAGGACTCGGGATGGGTGGAGGTCCTGGGTTGCGGCATGGTGCACCCCAGCGTCTTCAGGCATGTGGGTTACGACCCGAGAGCCGTCACCGGTTTCGCTTTCGGCATGGGAGTCGAGAGACTGGCGATGCTCAAGTACGGTATAGAGAACATGAAGGTTCTCTACGACAATGATCTGAGGTTCCTGAGACAGTTCAGGACATAGAATAGATATAGAATAGATATAGAATAGAGACATAGAGGGTCAGGTAATGAGGATTCCATACCGTTGGCTGCAGGAATTCGTCAAGATAGACGTCTCGCCCGAAGAACTGTGCAAGCAGCTCATAATGCTGGGTTTCGGCGAGGCCGAAGTCCTGCCCAATGAATGGGAAATGCTGGACTCCTTCGTGGCGGGCCGGGTCACCGGGGTCGAGCCGCATCCTGCGGTTTCGGGCCTCAAGGTGGTCGATGTCAACGTGGGCTTCGCCGAGCACAAGTCCGTCTGCGGCGCCCCCAATGTCGAGGTGGGCCATGTATACCCGGTGGCGCTGCCCGGGGCCAAACTCGGAAGCGGCGTCGTGGTCGAGCAGGCCAGGATCTCGGATGTCATGTCCGAGTGCATTCTCTGCTCGGGCTGGGAGGCATGGATCGATGACTCCAAGGAGGAGCTCATGGCCCTCGACAGCGCGGTCGCGCCCGGCACCAGCCTGATAGATGTGCTCGGCCTCGACGAGCCCATAATCGAAGTGGAGGTCACCCCCAACCGGCCGGACTGCCTGGGACTCATCGGCATTGCGAGGGAGCTGGCGGCGGTCTACGGCAAGGAACTCCTGATCCCCGAACCCTCGCTGGGCAGCGAGAGATCGGAGCTGTCCGCCATGGCCAGGGTGGAAGTGGAGGACGCCGAGGGATGCCCCCGTTACGGGGCCCTTGTCTGCGACAGCATGGAAGTCAAGCGCTCGCCTGCGCATGTGCGCGCCAGGCTGCGGCTCGCGGGCCTGCGGGCGATCAACAACGTGGTCGATGCCACCAACACGGTGCTCTTCGAGACCGGCCACCCGCTGCACGCGTTCGACCTGGACAGGCTCGAGGGCGGGGCAATAGTGGTGCGCCGCGGGAAGAAGGGCGAGAAGATCAAGGCCATCGACGGCAATGAATACGACCTCAATGAAGACGATGTCGTAATAGCCGACGCGAATAAGCCGGTGGCCATAGCGGGCATAATCGGGGGCGAGAACTCCGAAGTCGGTTTTTCCACTGAGAAGATTCTCCTTGAAGGAGCGTTCTTCGATCACGCCCGGGTCAGGCGCACCGCAAAGCGGCTGGGAATAACGACTGAGGCCTCATACCGCTTTGAGCGGGGCGTGGACGTGGGCGCGGTGCTCTATGTTCTTGCCAGGGCGGCGTCGCTCATCCGTACCGATAAAGACTGCCCGTTTCATGCGGGCAAGATCGATGTCTACCCCGATCCCAGGCCGCCGAGGCACGTCTTTGCGGACCCAAAGCGCATAAACCGGCTGCTCGGGACCTCAATCCCGGAGCAGGAGATGTGCGACTATCTCGAGAGGCTCGGTTTCCTCGTCAATCCGGGCAAGGAGCTCGAGGTGGTGGTGCCTTCGCGAAGGAATGACGTCGAGGGAGAGGCGGACGTCGCGGAGGAGATACTGAGGCTTTACGGTTATGACAGGATCGGCGAGCGTACGGCTGTCTCGACCCAGTCCTACGGCAGGATAGACGGCAAGCTCCGCATCACGGGCACAATAGAAGAGACCCTGCTGGGCATGGACATCACGCAGGTCCTTACCGATTCCATGCTGGGGCCGACGAGCCTGGAGAAATTCAGGATATCGCGGGAGAACGTGATCCCCGTCCGCAACCCGCTGGGCGTAGAGACGTCCTTCATGAGACCCAGCATGATACCCGGAGTGGCAGAGGTCCTGGCCAGGAACCTCAACAGGGGAAGGGACAGCGTGGCCGTCTTCGAGATAGGCAAGACCTTCAGGGCCCGGGGGAGCGAGTTCGACGAAAGATACACGCTCACAATCGGCATGAGCGGCCTGAGCCGCGAGAAGTCCTGGCATTCGGAGCCCAGGGAATTCGATTTCTTCGACATAAAGGGGGCCGTGGAGAGCCTTGCGGCATATCTGGACGTTAATATCAGTTTCGGCCCTTCGGAGGTTTCATATCTGCACCCCGGGCGCAGGGCCAGGGTGCAGGTCGGGGAGAAGGGGGGCGAGGTCCCCGTGGGCTGTGTCGGCGAGCTCCTGCCGGCCATAGTCGAGGAGATAGGCGTCGCCCGGAGGATCTTCCTGGCCGAGCTCGACCTCGACGCCCTCATGGACCGCGTGCGGGAGGGGGTCAGGTACGTCAAGATCCCAAGGTTCCCGGGGCTCAAGCGGGACCTGGCTGTCATCGTGCCGCGAAGCGTTGTGGAGGCCGATGTCAGGGGCCTCATATTGTCGGAGGGCGGCCCGCTGCTCAAGGGTCTGGACCTCTTCGACGTCTATACGGGAGAACAGGTCCCCGAGGGAATGGTAAGCCTGGCCTATAATGCGGTCTTCCAGAGCGACGAGAGGACGCTACAGGAGGACGAAGTCAACGACTTGCAGAAAAAGATTGAAGATAGTATTGCAAACCGGCTGGGTGGCAGGTTAAGATCGAGCTGATATATAATATGGAGGATGCGGGGAGGGTACCCATATGAAGCTGGGTGATCTCGAAGCTTTGACCAAGAAGGTCGAGAGTATTGTAGAGAAGTACAAAAGTGCCAAGCAGAAGAATATGGACCTTGTTTCAAGGAATAGAGAGCTCGAAAAAAAGGTGGCTTCTCTCGAGAAGCACCTCTCAAAGAGCGAGAAGGAGGTTGGACATATAAATAAGCTCGTGGCCGACAACAGGGCCTACGAGAAGAATTACAAGATGCTGAAGTCAAAAGTAGTTTCTATGCTTGCGAAAGTTGACAGTTTGCAGTAAAAATAACTTGGGATGTGGTTGGGGTGGATTATACAGTTCGGATGATTCGTATTGACTCTCAGCGAGGAGGGATCCTGGGTGCCCGACGATAAGGGCAGCACCAAGGTCGAGATATACGGGCAGGAGTATAGAATAAGTGGCGACGCAGATCCTCAATACGTGGCTCAAATAGCCAAGTACGTCGACACCAAGATGAAGGAAGTCGCCAGGGGAACATCGCTTGGTTCGATTTCCAAGACCGCAATACTCGCCGCCCTCAATATCGCTGAAGAGCTTTTCAAAGAAAAAGATGAGAAAAATCGCATCTTAACCGGAATTGAGGCGGCTACCTCGCGTATGAAGGAGAAGCTGGAAGAGATAACCCCTTGATTTATCTGGCTTTATCTTTGTGAGGAGCCGCAGTCCTTCTGAACTGTGTATTTCCCCTTCAGGCCACAGCATTATCCCACTCTTTTGGTGAACAGTCAGCGCAGGCGCGGACACAGGTGGGAGGTGGCTATATATGATTGCACAGACTATTGCTCAGAGCTCGGCAGTGGAGCTTCTACAACACCCCATCACTTCACTGGTGGTGGGCGTCCTGATTTTCTTGCTCGGCTGGTACGCGCACAGGCGCGCCAGCGAGAGCAAGCTCATGAGCACCGAAAAGCTCGCTGAGAAGATCATCACTGAGGCCAAGAAAGAAGCCGAGACCCATAAACGCGAAGCCGTCCTTGAGGCCAAGGACCAGTGGTACAAGGCCAAGGAGAGCTTCGAAAGGGAAACCCAGGCCAGAAAGTCTGAGCTGGGGCGCCTCGAGAAACGCTTCAGCGAGCGGGAGGCGAACCTCAACCGCAAGGTCGACATCCTGGACAAGAAAGAAGGCGACCTCAGGCGGCGCGAGCGCGATGTCAATATCAAGGAAAAGGAATACGGCGAGAAGGAGCGGCAGCTCAAGGTCCTCATGGAGGAGGAGAACAAGCGCCTCGAGCGCATCGCCGGCATGACGACAGACGAGGCCAAGCAGATCCTCATGACCAATCTCGAGGCGGAGGCCCGCTCGGCCGCCGCCCAGCGCATCCGCCAGATCAAGGAAGATGCTGAGCGCACCGGCGATAGGGAGGCCAAGGAAATACTGACTCTGGCCATACAGAGATGCGCCGCCGACCATGTCGTGGAGTCCACGGTGTCGGTCGTCGACCTGCCCAACGAGGAGATGAAGGGTCGCATAATCGGCCGGGAGGGCCGCAATATCAGGGCCTTCGAGATGGCAACCGGCATAGACGTCATCATCGACGACACGCCGGAGGCCGTCATTCTATCCGGCTTCGACCCCATAAGGCGCGAGATAGCCAGGGTATCCCTGGAGCGGCTGGTTTCAGACGGTAGGATTCACCCGGCGCGCATCGAGGAGATAGTGACAAAGGCCCAGACGGAAATGGAAGAGAAGATCCGCGAGGCCGGCGAACAGGTGTCCCTGGACGTGGGTGTGCACGGGCTGCACCCCGAACTCATAAAGCTCCTGGGAAGGCTTAAATACCGCACCAGCTACGGCCAGAACGTGCTGCAGCATGCCAAGGAAGTCGCGTTCCTCACGGGCACCATGGCATCTCAGCTGGGATTCGACCCTTCGCTCGCCAAGCGAGCCGGCCTGCTTCATGACATAGGCAAAGCCGTCGACCACGAGGCTGAGGGAACGCACGCCCAGATCGGCACCGATCTGGCGCAGCGATACGGCGAGAACCCCGCGGTGCTTCACGCCATATCCACGCATCACAGCGACACGGTAACCGAGTCGCCCATCTCGGTTCTGGTGCAGGCGGCCGACGCGCTTTCGAGCGCCAGGCCGGGAGCCAGGCGCGAGACGCTGGAGACATATGTCAAGCGGCTAGAGAAGCTCGAGAAGATAGCAGACGGATTCAGAGGGGTCACCAAGGCATACGCTATCCAGGCCGGCCGTGAGATTCGCATCATGGTCGAGCACAAGGAAGTCACAGACGACAAGGCCGAGGAGCTGGCCGGGGATATCGCGAGGAAGGTTGAGAGCGAGCTCGAGTATCCCGGGCAGGTCAAGGTGGTCGTCATAAGGGAAACGAGAGCAGTGGAGTATGCCAAGTAACGGGATACTGAATATCCTGTTCATAGGGGACATCATCGGCCGTCCGGGCAGGAGGGCCGTCACGGGACTCCTTCCGGGCATCAAGGGCGAATTCGATATCGGCTTCACGGTGGCCAACTGCGAGAACTCCGCGGGCGGATTCGGCGTCACCGGGAAGATAGTCGGCGAGCTTACCGACCTCGGCATAGACGTTCTCACTTCCGGGAACCACATCTGGGACAGGAGGAACGTGGCCGAGGAGCTGGACTCCTTCCCCAGTGTCTTGAGGCCCCTCAACTACCCGCCCGGCCTCCCGGGCCGGGGCCGGGCCGTCTTCGAGTCCTCAGGCGGCCACAGGGTCGCCGTCGTGAACCTCCAGGGCAGGGTCTTCATGCGGCCCATCGACTGCCCCTTCCGCAAGGCGGATGAGGTCCTGAAGACAATAGGCGAGAGGATAGTGCTGGTGGATATGCACGCCGAGGCCACCAGCGAGAAAGTGGCCATGGGCTGGCACCTGGACGGGCGCGTAAGCGCCGTCGTGGGCACGCATACGCATGTGCAGACTTCCGACGAGCGCGTGCTCCCCGGCGGCACCGCCTATATCACGGACGTGGGCATGACGGGCCCGCATGATTCCGTGATAGGCATAGAGAAAGAGGCCATCATAAGGAGATTCCTCACCGAAGTGCCCAATCGCTTCGAGGTCGGTAAAGAAGACGTCAGGCTGTCGGGCCTCGTGGTATCCGTGGATACGGCGACAGGCAGGGCGGTCGGAGTGGAGCGCATACACAGGTGTCTGGACCATGGAGGGGATTAGATGCCGGCTGAGCTACTAAAGGGAAAGCCCGTAGCGAAGGAGCTGGAGAAGGAGATCGCGGCCGAAGTGGCCGCCCTCAAGGCCGCGGGGATCAATCCCCACCTCTCGGTGGTGCTCGTGGGAGATGACCCGGCTTCGGCGGTCTATGTGGGCTCTAAAGCCAGGGCCTGCGAAAGGGTGGGCATAGGGTCGGATACCCTTACGCTGCCGGCTACGGCCGACCAGGACGAAGTCATATCCTTAATCGACGGTCTCAATGACAATACCGCCGTTCACGGCGTACTCGTGCAGCTTCCGCTGCCCCCGCAGATAGACACCGATACCATCATAAGAAGGGTGAACCCGCGCAAGGACGTGGACGGCTTCACCCCCGAGAACATAGGCAGGCTTCTTCTCGGCATTCCCTACACGGTTGCGTGCACGCCCGCCGGCATACTCGAGATGCTCGACCGCTACGAGGTCGACATTGAAGGCATGAACGTTGCCATAGTGGGGAGGAGCCGCATAGTGGGGAAGCCGCTGGCGGCGCTTCTCATGCAAAAGGCCAGGGGCCGCAACTGCACAGTGACGGTCTGCCATTCCAGGACCAGAGACATCGGCTTCTTCACGCGCTCGGCCGACATGGTGGTCACCGCGATGGGAAGCCCCGGGTACCTCAGGGGCGACATGGTGTCGGACGGCTGCGTGGTGATAGATGTCGGAGTCAACCGTGTGGAGGACAGCACGGCAAAGAAGGGCTACCGCCTCGTGGGGGACGCCTGCTTCGAAGAGCTCGAGGAGAAGGCGTCCTATATCACGCCCGTTCCGGGCGGCGTCGGACCGCTTACGGTGGCCATGGTGATCAAGAACACTATCATCGCTGCGAAGGGTGATTGATGCGCTCGCCTACCGGTCTCCCTGACGGAGAGAAGGCCCTGACCGTCAGCGAGATCACCTCGCGAATCAAGGATGTCCTCGAGGCAACCTTCGGCTATGTATGGGTCGTGGGTGAGATCTCGAACGCCAAGCTCCACACCTCGGGCCACGTCTATTTCACTCTCAAGGACGAGGCGGCCCAGCTGCGCTGCGTGATGTTCAGGAGCAGCGCCGCAGGCCTCGACTTCACGCCCGAAGACGGCATGAAGGTATACGCTCACGGGCAGGTCACCGTGTACGACAGGTACGGCCAGTACCAGATCATCGTGCGGAGCCTGGTGGACGCGGGCAAAGGCGACCTGCAGCTTGCCTTTAACGAGCTCAAGAATCGCCTGGAAAAGGAGGGCCTCTTTGCGCCCGAGCGCAAGCGGCCGCTGCCCGCATACCCTCAGCGAATAGGCATAGTGACTTCGCCCACGGGCGCGGCCGTAAGGGACATAATAAGGACGGCGCGCAAGATCTACCCGGCAGTCGATCTTGTGCTGTATCCGGTCGCGGTTCAGGGCGAGGGGGCGGCAAAAGAGATTGCCGTTGCCATACGCGACCTGAACGCGTACGGGGAGATAGATGTCATGATCGTGGGGAGGGGAGGCGGTTCAATAGAGGACCTCTGGGCTTTCAACGAGGAAGTGGTGGCCCGCGCCATCGGCGACTCCCGAATCCCCGTGGTCTCGGCCGTGGGCCATGAGACCGACTTCACCATATCCGACTTCGTTGCGGACGTCCGCGTTCCCACGCCGACGGCCGCGCCCACGCTCATACTCGCCGACTATGTCGAAGCCAGGACAGAGCTGGGCCTCCTGGTCAGGCATGCGACGCGGGCCATAAGGGGCATTATCGACGGCCACAAGAAATTCATAGAGAGCCTGGGGACGAGGTACGGGTTGAGAAGCATGAGCGACAGGCTGAGGACGCAGATACGTTATATCGATGAGGCCCTGCTCCGGACCGAGCGCGCGATGGCCGCGCGGGTCGAAGCCGAGGCCGGCCGCGCCGGCGAGGCGATTGCCAGGGCGGAGCGTGCCGTCGGGACGCGGCTGGAGACGGCGAAGGCGCGCCTTGCTGGCCTGGTGGGCCGGGTTGACGCCCTGAGTCCGCTCTCGACGCTGAGGCGCGGCTACTCGGTGGTTCTGAATGATAAAACCGGCAAGGTGATATCGACATACAGACAGGTAAACGCAGGCGATGACGTCCGGGTGGTTCTCTCGGCGGGCGGCGCGCTCTGCAGGGTTGAGAACGTAGAAGAGGTCAATGCATATGAAGGAAATGAGCTTCGAGGACGCGATGAAGAAGATCGAGGAGATCGTCGACCAGCTTGAGAAGGGCGACCTCCCGCTTGACGATTCGTTGAAAAGGTTCGAGGAAGCTGTTAAGCTCGCGCGGGTCTGCCACCAGAAGCTTGAAGGCGCCGAAAAGAAAGTGAACAAGCTCATCAAGGCGGGCGAAGACAAGTTCGAGCTCGAGCCTTTCGAGGAACCTGAAGGGGACTAGGGCGATTCAATATGGGCGGAACCACGAGCTTTGACCTCAAGACCTACCTGGACGCCAGACGGGAGAGAGTCGATGCGGCCCTCGACAGGTACCTGCCTCCGGAGGACTCACGGCCCGAGACGCTTCACAGGGCCATGCGCTACAGCGTGTTCTCGGGCGGCAAGAGAATCAGGCCCGTGTTCTGCATGGCGGCTTATGAAGCCTGCGGGGGGGCGGGAGATGCCGTGCTTCCGGTGGCCTGCTCGCTCGAGCTCATCCATACGTATTCGCTTATCCACGACGATCTTCCCTGCATGGATGATGACGACATGAGGCGCGGCAAACCCACGAGCCACAAGGTGTTCGGAGAGGCGACGGCCGTGCTGGCGGGTGACGCTCTTCTGACTTTTGCCATGGAGCTCGTGGTCGAGGCGGGGGGCAGGTTAATGGATCCCTTGACGGCGCTCCGGATCGCCGCCGAGATTACGAAGGCGGCGGGGAGCGACGGGATGGTCGCCGGCCAGGTGCTTGACATGGAATGCGAGAACCGCCAGGTCGACGAGAGCCTCATGGAGTACATTCACAGCCGCAAGACCGGGAAACTGATTACGGCGTCGGTCAGATGCGGCGCCATAGCCGCAGGGGCGGACGATGTGCTGCTCGAGAAACTCAGCGCCTATGGCAGCAGGCTCGGCCTGGCTTTCCAGATAATAGACGATATACTCGATGAGGAAGGCAGCTTCGGCGAACTCAAGTCGGGAAAGGGCCTCGATGGCGAGAGGGGCAAAGCCACCTATCCTAAGGTATTCGGCCTTGAGAGGTCGAAGGCGGCAGCCGCCGGGCTCGTGGCGGATGCCGCGCGGGCGGTGGACGGCCTCGGCGAGGGATTCGCCCCGCTGGCTGCGCTCGCCGAATTCGTGGCAAGCCGGAGCTCCTGATTACGACGGGAGGATAAGACACGTCTGTATTAGAGCGTATCAACGGGCCCGAGGACCTTGCGGGTCTTGAGCCGGGCGAGCTTGAAGACCTCGCCGGGGAGATAAGGGAGAGGATCATCTCCGTGGTTTCGAAGACGGGCGGCCACCTTGCTCCCAGCCTGGGCGCCGTTGAGCTCACCATCGCCCTGCACTACTGCCTGGACTCGCCGCGCGACAAGATCATCTGGGACGTCGGCCACCAGGCCTATGCGCATAAGCTCCTCACCGGCCGCAGGGACGCTTTCGACACGCTCCGCACGAGGGGCGGCATAAGCGGCTTCCCCAAGATCACCGAGAGTGAGCACGACGCTTTCGGTACGGGCCACTCCAGCACGTCCATATCGGCGGCCCTGGGCATGGCCTGCGCGCGCGACCACAGAGGCGAGGACTACCGCGTGGTGGCGGTCATAGGCGACGGCGCTCTCACCGGCGGCATGGCTTATGAGGGCCTCAATCAGGCGGGGCATCTCAATAAGGACATCATCGTGGTCCTCAACGACAACAGGATGTCCATCTCAAAGAACGTGGGCGCCATGTCCACCTACCTTACGCGCCTTATCTCGGCGCCGGTTTACCGGCGCTTCGAGGCCGACGTCTATGAGCTCATGGGCAAGTTCCCGGCCGTGGGGGGCAGGGCCAGGGGGGTGGCGCGCCGCATCAAGGAGAGTTTAAAGAACCTCGTGGTGCCCGGCGTTCTATTCGAAGAACTGGGATTCAGATACTACGGGCCGGTGGACGGCCACAATATCGGAGACCTTATCGATCTCATAGGCGACATAAAGGATTTCAAGGGACCTCAGTTGATTCACGTGGTGACGACCAAGGGAAAGGGCTACGCGCATGCCGAGCGGGACGCCTGCCGGTTTCACGGCATCGGGTCGTTCGACAAACAGACGGGCGACCTCGAGAAGAAGTCGGACGTGCCGTCCTACACTACGATCTTCGGCGATACGCTGGTCGAGATCGCCCGCATGCGGGAGGACGTGGTGGCGGTGACCGCGGCGATGCCCGACGGCACGGGGCTTTCCTGTTTCAAGAAGGAGTTGCCCGGGCGCTTCTATGACGTGGGCATTGCCGAGCAGCATGCGGTGACTTTCGCGGCGGGGCTGGCGCGGGCCGGAATGAAGCCGGTGGTTGCGATATACTCGACTTTCCTGCAGCGCGCCATCGACCAGATAGTCCATGATGTGGCCCTTCAGGGCCTCGATGTCACCTTCGCCATCGACCGCGGCGGGGTTGTGGGCGAGGACGGGCCCACGCATCACGGGACACTCGACCTCACCTATCTCAAGATGGTCCCGAATCTGGTGGTCATGTCTCCCAAGGACGAGAACGAGCTCCGCCACATGCTCAATACGGCCATAGAGCATAACGGTCCCGCGGCCGTGAGATACCCGCGCGACTACGGTTACGGAGTGCCTGAGAACGGAGCCCTGCGCCGGCTGGAAATAGGCAGGGGGGAAGTGCTGCGTGAAGGGCGGGACGTCCTGATAGTGGCCGTCGGCTCGATGGTTCTGCCCTCGCTCGGGGCCGCCGACGTGCTCGACGGGGAAGGCATAAGCGCCGCCGTGGTGAACGCGAGATTCATTAAGCCCCTGGATGAAGACCTGATCACGGGCGCCGCGAAATCGGTTGAACTAGTGGTTACGGTGGAGGAGAATAGCGTGAAGGGCGGTTTCGGCAGCGCAGTGGTACGGAGCATGGCCGAGGCAGGTGTCTCGACGCCGGTCAGGGTAATCGGGATCCCGGACGAGTTCGTCGAGCACGCACCGAGGGCGGAGCTGCTCAAGGACCTCGGCCTTTCGGCTGAGGGCATTGCAGGAGCTGTTCGCGCCGCGATGGGCCGTTCGGCGAAAAAAGCCAGGGGCGCCTGAGCGCAGGGCGGGAGAGACCAATGATAGAAGTGGTCGGAATAGTCGCCAACCGCAGGAAGCCGGCGGTGAAGGGCGTTCTTGAGGACCTGTTCGCCTGGCTGGGCAAGCAGGGCATCAGCGCCATCGCCTGGGACGACCTCGAGGGTGTGGTGCCCGAATGCAGGACATGCGCCATAGAGGACATAGGCGAGGGCGCCGACCTCGTTATCGCGCTCGGAGGTGACGGCACGCTGCTTACCGCGGCGAGGGGAGTGGGCGACAGGCTCACCCCCATACTGGGTGTCAATGTCGGCAGCCTGGGCTTCCTCACCGAGATCAGCGTAAACGAGCTGGAGGAGGCCCTCGGAGAGGTCGTAAAGGGCAAGTACAGGTGGGAAGACAGGATGAACATTCAGGCCGAAGTCATAAGGGACGGCAGGCCGGTCGGCACCTTCACGGCCTTAAACGATGTAGTCATCAACAAGGGAGCGCTCTCGCGCGTCGTGGAACTCACAATGTGGGCGGACGACCACGACCTGGCCGTATTCATCGCAGACGGCCTGATAGTCTCGACGCCGACGGGTTCGACGGCCTATTCGCTGTCCGCCGGGGGACCCATAGTAAATCCCATGATGGAGGCCATAATCTCCACGCCCATATGCCCGCATACGCTGGCCGTGAGGCCGATGATACTCGACGGCGACCAGACCCTGACAGTGGAGCTCTGGAGCGGGGACTCGGTGCACGGCAAGCCCGAGATCAAGCTCACGGTCGACGGGCAGATCGGTTTCGAGCTCATGTCGCAGGATAAGATTGTGTTCACCAGGTCGGCGCGCAAGACGAGACTGGTGCTTTCCGGATACAGGTCATTTTACGAAGTCCTCAGGCAGAAGCTCAAGTGGGGGGACACCCGCCGCAAATCCTGAGCCGCCGGCCTGGGCGCTTGAGAACATATGCTTCGCCAACTTACCGCACATGGCTACGCCATAATCGATGACGTCGGAATCGAACTCAGCCCCGGCCTCAATATACTCACCGGCGAGACAGGCGCGGGTAAATCCATCATACTGGGTACCCTGGGCTTCGTCCTGGGAGACCGCGTGTCGGATGACATCATCGGCAAGCGAAGCGATTCGTGCAGGGTGGAAGCCCGGTTTGACCTGTCGGGTCCGCGCTCGCCGGCAAGAAGACTTGTTGCGGCCGGAGTCCTGAGCCGCGACGACGCCGGCTCCGAAATAGTCCTCACCAGGGAGCTCACCCGGGGCGGGAGGTCGCGCTGCAGGCTCAACGGCGAGTCGGTGCCGATCAAGACGCTGAAGACCGTCGGCGATGCCCTCGTGGACTTCCACGGTCAACACGAGCATCAGCTCCTGCTCAAGGCCGACAGGCATGTCGACTTCCTGGACGCCTTCGCGGGGCTCGAAGGCGAGCGCGAAAGGGTGGGAGCCGCAAGGCGCGAGGTCCTCGACCTTAAGAAGAAAGTCGGCAATCTGGAGGACGACATACGGCAGGCCGAGTCGAGGCGCGACCTGACGAGGTTCGAGATCGACGAGCTGGCGGCCCTGAATCTGATAGACGGAGAGGATGAGAAACTCGAGGCGGAGCTTAACGTGCTGGAGCATGCCGAGAAGATAATGGCGCTCGGCAACGAGACAATTGAAATCACTTATGATGGAGATGACTCGGCCGTGCAGCTGCTGGCCCGCGCCAGGGACCTGCTTGAGAAGCTGGCGGCTCTCAACCCCGCGCTTGCTCCTCTTCTTGACAATCTCGACGGCGCCGAGGTGGCAGTCAAGGAGGTGGCGGAGGAAATACGCTCGCATATCTCGCGCATTGACCTGGAGGGCTCTGATCTCGAGGCAATGAGGGAGCGGCTCATGCAGATCGAGCGCGTAAAGCGCAAGTACGGCGAGAACGTAGCCGACCTGCTCGCGCGCCTCGAGAGGCTGAAGAACAGCCTGGATAGCCGCGAGGAGATGGAAGCTCGGCTCGGCGAGCTCAGGGAAGAGAGAGACAGGAAGAGCTCGGCACTGGCCGAGGCGGCTCAGAGCCTTTCGGAGAAGCGGAAGAAGGCCTCCGGGAAGTTCGAGAAGATGGTGGAGAAAGAGATCCGGGTACTGGGCATTGAAGGCGGCGCCTTCAAGGTGGTCTTCGAGGAAACCGAGGAGGGCGAAGAGGTGCGCGCGCCGGACGGCAGGACGGTCAGGGTCGGCGATTACGGGCTGGACCAGATAGAGTTTTTCGTCAGGACCAATCCGGGGGAGAACCTGCTACCGCTCCGGCGGATCGCCTCGGGCGGGGAGATCTCGAGGGTCATGCTGGCTCTGAAGGGCATACTCGCCGAGGTGGATGAGGTGGGCACCCTCATATTCGACGAGATCGACGCGGGCATAGGGGGCGGGACGGCCGATACGGTGGCGATAAAGCTGCGCCGGGTGGCGGACAGCCGCCAGGTGATTTGCATAACCCATCTTCCTCAGATAGCAGTCGCCGGGAATCTGCATCTGAAGGTGGAAAAGGCGACAGGCGAGGGGCGGACTACCGCCTGCGTGATTCCGGTTGAGGGCAAACAGCGTATAGAGGAAGTGGCCAGGATGATCGACGGGCGCAAGCCGTCGGAGTCGGCCATCACCCACGCCGAGGAGATTCTGAGCAAAGCCGGCAGGAAGAGAGCTTAAAGGGAGGTCAAGGGTGGCTTCGAAAGTCTATTTCATCGACATGCGCGCGAACATGAAGGACACGGTGATGGACCGTTTCATCAGGGGCATCAAGAAGGGGCGCGCGACTTCCATAGCCCGCGAGCGGGAGCTGCTTGCGGTGAAGATGCACTTCGGCGAGCGCGGCAATACGTCCTACATACGGCCGATATTCGTGCGCGTCGCTCTTGACGAGTTCAGGAAGACCGGCTGCCTGCCGTTCCTCACCGACACGAACACGCTTTATGTGGGGACCCGCACCAACAGCCCTGATCACATAAAGACGGCGGTGGAGAATGGATTCTCCTACGCGTCAATGGGCGTACCCGTCGTGATTGCCGACGGCCTCAAGGGAGGGAACTACGAGTCGGTCCCCATCAAAGGCAAGTTCTTCAAAGAGGTCAAGATCGCAAGCGACATAGCGCGCGCGGACGCCTTGCTGGTGCTCACGCATGTGAAGGGCCACGAGCTGACGGGCATGGGCGGCGCGCTCAAGAACATCGGGATGGGAGGCGGCTCGAGGGCGGGGAAGATGGATATGCATGCCGACGTCCGGCCGAGGGTATCGGAGGCCTGCATCGGCTGCGGCAAATGCACGCAGTGGTGCCAGGTCAGGGCCATCAAGGTCAAGGACAAGAAGGCGGTTATCGACCATGAAATATGCGTGGGCTGCGCCGAGTGCATAGCGGTGTGCCCCGTGAGCGCGATCAAGATCAACTGGAAGTGGGACGGCAACTTCGTCCAGAAACGCATTGTGGAGTACGCGGCGGGCGTGGTGAAGTCCAAGAAGAGGAAGATAGCGTATATCAATTTCATAATGGACGTTTCTCCGCAGTGCGACTGCTATCACTACTCGGACGCGAGCATCGTTCCCGACGTGGGCATCCTGATCTCCAAGGATCCGGTGGCCATAGACAGGGCGTCCGCCGACCTCATAAACAAGCAGGAAGGCATACGGGGAACGGCTGTCAAAAAGCACAAGGCGGGAATCGACAAGCTCAGGGACGTGAATCCGGAAATAGACTGGACGGTTCAGATCAAGTACGCCGAGAAGATGGGCCTGGGCACCGCCAAGTACCAGCTCATCAAGGTCTGAGTGCCGGGGCCGGCGCCTCCGGGCTGGCTGCTGGAATTCAGCCTCTTCATGTGATAGAATACCCTCATGTAATCACCGTCAGGGAAGCAACATCGTGAGAAGGCGTCAAAGGAGGAATTCGTGTTCAGATCACATTTCATAGCGTTCGCTACTGCGTGCCTGTTGAGTGTCTTCACGGGTCCGGGCGCATCCGCAGCGGTACAGGACCCGGACGTCGTGCCGTTTTCCGACAGATACCCGGTGGAGATAACCATAGGCGAGCACTCGCATGTGTATGAACTGGCGGGGCTCGGAATCGATATTGACGCGGTGGGCGAGGGCTGGGTGAGGGCCTACGTAAACGATTCGGAGGCCGAGACCGTACGCGGCCTGGGTTTCGAGGTCGAGCGCATACCCAACCAGGCGCTCCGCATGTGGCGCGCCATAAGGGACGCGGAGGCGCTGGGTGAGAAGGACGAGTACCATGACTACACCGAGTTGACGGCTTACCTGCAGGGTGTGGCCGCCGACCATCCGGGTATCACGCGGCTCATATCCATAGGAAAGACGGTTCAGAACCGCGACCTCTGGTTTCTCAAGATAAGCGACAACCCCGACGCCGAGGAGAACGAGCCCGAGTTCAAATACATCTCCACCATGCACGGCGATGAGCCCGTGGGCACGGAGAACTGCCTCAAATTCATAGACTGGATTACGGACAACTACGACTCCGCCTCGCCCGACCCCAGGCTGGAGCGGCTGGTGGACGAGGTGGAGATATGGATAATGCCCATGATGAATCCCGACGGCAACACCGCCGGGAGCCGTTACAATGCCAACGGGGTGGACCTCAACCGGGCTTTTCCCGACCTCATAGACGATCCCTACAATACTCCCGTGGGCCGCGAGCCCGAGATAGCCGCGGTGATGATATTCTCCGACTCTATGTCTTTCGACCTCTCGGCCAACTTCCACGGCGGTGCGCTTGTGGTCAATTACCCGCATGACAACCGCTCGCAGCGGGCGCCCGATGACTCGCTGTATATCAGCATGTCGCTTGCGTACTCCTATCACAACCCGCCCATGTGGAACAGTCCCACGTTCGATTACGGGATTACCAACGGGTGGGACTGGTACGAGGTCCACGGCGGCATGCAGGACTGGAACTACGACTACGCATACAATATGGAGGTAACCATCGAGCTCAGCAACACCAAGTGGCCGCCGGCTTCCCAGCTCCCGCAGTACTGGGCCGAGAACGACACCTCCATGGTGGCCTATCTGGAGTATTGCCTGCGCGGCGTCCGCGGCGCGGTGACCGACTCGGCGACGGGGGAGCCGCTTCTCGCCACCGTCACGGTGGAGGGTATAGCCTGGGACGACAGGACCGATCCCGACGTCGGCGACTATCATCGCCTGCTGGAACCGGGAACGTACACGCTCACATTCGCGGCCCCGGACCATATAGATAAGCGGTTCGCCGGCGTGGAGGTGGGGGGCGATTCGGCGACGGTGCTCGATGTGGAGCTGGCCCCGGCGCAGAGAGTGGCGATTACGGGCACGGTGACCTCGGATGAAGAGGGCCCGCTCGTTGCGGCGGTTGAGGCCCGCTATCACTCGGGCGGGGACCTGGGCGACTCCACCACCACAGACCCGGCCGACGGCTCGTACGCGCTTGATGTGGCCGAGGGGGAGTATGATATAAGCGCTCGCTGTTACGGCTACAAAACTGAGAGGATACTGGCGGACGTTCACCGGGACACCGTCTTCAACTTCGTTCTGGAACCCACCTCGGGCGACATACTCGTAATCGACGACTATTCGTCCAAACTGGCGCTCTCCAAGTCGCCCGACAGGGACGCCGCGATTGATATGCCCGTATTCGGCACGTCGGCTCAGGACCTGGCGGCCGACCTTGAGAACCTGGGATACGGGGTGGCTCTTGAAACTGCCGGTGCTACTGACCCGTTGACCTGGCCCTACTACGACTTCATCATATGGTCGGCGGGCGATGACACCTCGCCGGTTGAGTCGTCAACGTACCGCAGGAATCTCATCGACTATGCTTCAGCGGGCGGG
>JASFEA010000060.1:0-18799 GCA_050125095.1 bacterium | reverse complement strand
TGTCGTCGCTAGGAGGGCCGCTCGATCCTGAGCTTCTTGATCCGGTTACGGAGAGTGCTGGGGTTGATGTCCAGCTGCCTGGCGGCCCCGCTCTCGCCCTCGATTCTCCAGTTGCACTTCTTGAGGACTGACAGGATGTGGGTCCGCTCCGCCTGCTCCAGGGTCATATTGCTTGCAGCCCCGCCTGGCTGGCTCGTCTCAGCGGCCGGCTGCCCGAGATCCTCGGCCAGCCTGAGCACAGGCCCATTGGTACCTATGACGGCCCTCTCGATTACATTTCGGAGCTCGCGGACATTGCCGGGCCAGGGGTAGGCGCAGAGAGCGTCCACAACCTCCCTTGGAACCTGGTTGATTTGCTTGCCAAGTTTCCGCGCAAATCGCTCGACGAAGGCCTCAACCAGGGGTTGGATATCGCCCTTGCGCTTTCTCAGGGGAGGAATGGTGACGGGATATGTGCTCAGCCGGTGGTAAAGGTCCTGCCGGAAGTTTCCGGCGGCCGTTTCCCGCTTAAGCTCCCGGTTGGTCGTGACAATCACGCGGACATCCACTTTCAAGGTGCGAGTGCCTCCGAGCGGCGTGAACTCGCCCTCTTCAAGTACTCTCAGGAGCTTGGGCTGGAGCTCCAGCGGGAGCTCGCCTATCTCGTCCAGGAATATCGTCCCGCCGTCCGCCAGCTGGAACCGGCCCTTTCTGTCCCTGTGGGCGCCTGTGAAGGCTCCTCTCATATATCCGAAGAGCTCACTTTCCAGGAGCCCGGCCGGGATGGCGGCGCAATTGACCTTGATCAGGGGCCTGTCCTTGCGGGGACTCGCCTCATGGACCGCCCGTGCGACCAGCTCCTTTCCCACCCCGGTTTCCCCCTCGATCAGGACCGTGGTATCGGTGGGCGCCACCTGTGAAACGCGGCTCAATACATATCTCAGCTCGTCGCTATCATAGATTATGTGCCCGTAATCGTGGTCGAGAACCACCTCCTCCTTGAGATAGACGTTCTCCTCATAGAGGCGCTCCTTGAGGTTCTCGATCTCCTTAAAAGCCGCCACTTCATCTGTGACATCCGCACCGATGCTCAGAGAGCCGATTACCCTGCCGTCTTGGTCGTGCAGCCTGACATTGGACCAGGCAACCACAAGCTCGGAGCCGTCTTTTCCCACGATTGTACTCCGATAATGGGGATAAGAGCCGCCATGAATGTAGTCTTCATAGTCGGCACGGGATCGTTCGCTCTCGCCAACAGGGTGAAAAAGCCTGAACCAGTCCTTGCCGAGTACGTCCTGTTTCCGGTATCCCGTCTTCTCTAGCAGTCTGGGATTGACATAGTTGGTGGTCCCGTCGGGACCCATCCCGACAACAAGCAGGTGCACCTGCTCAAGCAGGGTCCGCCACCTGCGCTCATTGGCAGCTATTTCCTTTGACATCACGGAGGCCCGCACCACGTCACTGCTCAACTGCAGGCCCATCACGAAGATGATCCCCATGAATGCAAAGGTCACGAGATATGGCGAATTCACTATGCCCATGTCGACCAGGGCCGAGTGAGTTCCAGCCGCCAGGAAGAAGGCGGTGACGCTCACACCCACGGAGATCGTGCCCCGCAGTCCGCCGAGGCGCCGGGCCCGCACGGCCGCATCGATCACATAGACTACAATGGCAAGGATGCTGATGTCGGCCAGGAGTCTCCAGGGGCTGTTCGTGCCGGCGGCCAGGGAGTAGCGCTCTCCTCCCGGCAGTGCGAGTTCGCGAAGGCCTGAAACATCCGAATAGTTGGTCCCGTAAGGAGCCGCGAAGTTGATCAGCAGTATCAGGACCCAGCAAGCCGTTATCGCGACAGCCAGCCACCTGCGGGCTGTGCCGAAGTAGTGATAAGCAAACCACACCAGGCCGACCAGCAGCATGAAGATGAAGACATGTGAGTACTTGAGTACCTGGATATAGGGGCCCACAGCGCCTGAACGGAGCATCGCGAGCTCGGCCAAAGCGTTTCCTCCTGCCCCGAAGGCTGAAATACTGAAGAGCAGGTGGGCGAGCGAAGTCCGGTGGCGCAGCCATACGAACAGGTATATGAGCCCGAGGGTCAAACAAACCGCCGCAGCGGCTGACCATGCAATTGTGATACTACTGATCATTTCCATCTCCTCGTCCAGAAGGGCTATGCTCCCCCCCCCAGATTACTAACACGTGGATGCATGCTTTTTCAAGGACTTGAATACGGACATACGGGAGAGACCACCGTCACGGCAGAGCGCAAACAACCCCGCCGTACCGACAAAATGCATTGTGTCCGGCATGATTGACGCATATAATCCCGGCATGGAGATGTCCGCGCCTGAAAAAGCAGAATACACCACTGAGCGCCGGGGTCTCTTGATCTCTGCCGTCACCTGCCTTGTGGTGGGATGCGTCGCGTTTGTCTTTGTCTATTTGAGCTCATCACAGGCCATTCTCCTGGACGGTGTATTTAACATCATCTACTTCCTTACGGGTCTCTTCACACTAAGGATCGCCCGGCTCCTGAGGGAACCGGGTGACGAGGAGTTTCCCTTCGGCTTCGCCTATTTCGAGCCTCTCATTAATGGAGTTAAGGGCGCCCTGGTTCTCGGGATGTCCCTCATTGCCCTTGCAGGCGCTGCAGAGGCTGCCGCAAGCGGTGGGCGCGAGATCGAAGCAGGGGCGGCCGTGGGATACGCGGTCTTTGCGACCGTGGCCTGCTGGAGCGCTTTCCTGGGCGTGAGGCACGTCTCGAAGAGAACCAATAGCCCCCTTCTGAGGGCCGATGCGGCCAACTGGATGGTAAACGGCGCGGTTTCCACCGCGGTCCTTCTTGCTTTCCTCAGTATGTATCTCATTCATGCGCTCGGGGCCGATCACCTGCTGCCATATGTCGACCCGGTGTTGGTGATCGCCCTGGTTGTGGTAACCATTTCGGTGCCGGCAAGGCAGGCCTGGCGGGCTCTGATGGAAATGCTCAATCGCGCGCCATCGGTCAAGGTGAGAGAGCGCATCAAGGCTGTCGTCGAGTCCTGTATCCGTGATCTGCCCGTGGAGCAGGTCTTTGTGCGGGTGGTGCAGCCCGGCCGTATGCGATACGTGTCGGCGCATGTGGTGCTTCCACGTGACTTTGAGCCCGCCGGCCTTCTGGCACAGGATGAAATCCGCGAGAGGATTTGGGATGCGCTTCAGAAAGACATGCCGGGCACGATTCTGGACGTGGTATTCACCGCGGATGCCAGATGGGATCCGGATGCCGATCAGTTAAAGAGGTAGGGATGCTTATCAGACCTGAATCCAAGTCATCAGGGGCTTTATCCGCTGCCGTGAAGATCAGCTTGTTCTGCATGACGCTGTTATGTATCCAGGCTCCTGTTCAAGCCCAGATTCCCGGCTTTGGAGCCGTTGAGGCTCCCAAGGAAGAATCATCCGCCGAGGCAGCTGAGGAAACGGCACCTGAGGCAATCGCCATCGCGGACTACTGACTCCGGACTGCGGCTCGCTTCCTGTCCCATGGCTGCCTCCTTTCGCCCCAGATCAGGCTAACAGAGTGCAGCCTAATTCAACACCTCTCCGTGTCCACTTTCATCTGACGTCGAGCAATGGTGGTAGAAACTACAAGTGGAAGGGAAATGTGTAGCCTAATATCAAACCTTTGCGAGTCCGGATGCTCTGACGACAAACAATGTGAGTCGTCAGCAAGAACCGGACACGGAGGCGGTGTGATTTAGGCTGCACTCTGCTAGGCCTGTAGGCCTAGAAGGAGGCAGCGAATGAGAGGGGAAGAGAGCCGATACACAGAAGCCAACGGATAGATTCCCAGCTCTCCGTGACCTGCTGCAAAGAGAACGCCCCCGAACCGCTTATGATTTAAGAGCTTGGTGTGGTAGCGGGGGACCGCTACGCACACCAAAGGACGATTTTCCCACCGGTAGAGGTCACCAATGTCAGGTTTGGCTGGACGCCGCCCCGTGCGGAAGTTATTCTGGGTTGTATCGAAGTCGTCCAGACCCGTTGAGGAACGGCGGGTTGCTACCGGCAAGGAGATTCTCCAGTGGCTGACAGATTCCCTCTTGATATTGAAGCGCTACGTAAGGTTCTCAATTACCTTAACATCGGAGTGTACATCACGGACCAGGATCGGAGAATAGTGCTCTGGAACCGCAAGGCTGAAGAGGTCACAGGCTACAGGGCGTCCGATGTAGAGGGGAAGCCCTGTCACGACGATGTGCTGAGTCACATCAACAAGGACGGTGACCGTCTTTGCCCTTCAGACCGTTGTCCCCTTCACAGATCCATGCTTCTGGGAAGGGCCGGCGACGAGCCCCTGCTTGTCTTCGCAAAGACGGCTGATGGGGAGCGCATTGCCGTCACAGTTGATGTTGCGCCTCTAATCGACGAGGGTGGAGAGGTTATCGGAGGCATTGAGGTGTTCCGGGACGAGACCGACAATGTGAGGGATCTCGAACTTGCCAAGGAGGTTCAGCGGTACATCCTGCCCGAGTCCATGCCCGCAAGCGAAGCGGTTCAGATGGAAGTGTGCTACTACCCCCACGATCTAATAGGAGGAGATTTCTACGATCTCTACCACGTCGGGGAGAACCACTACGGTGTCCTGATTGCCGACGTCAGGGGACATGGGGTTTCTGCATCGCTCTGCACGATGTTGCTTAAGAGTCTGGGGGAGAGCCTCAGGGCTAAGGCCGGCGAGCCGGCCGAGCTTGTAAATGCCTTGAACTCAGAGATCACGCGCTTTCTGCAGGATGAGAACTTCGCTACTGCGCTTTATATGGTGGTAGACATGGAGAGCGCGCGAGTCAGGTACACGAATGCAGGTCACTGCGCGCCTCTCCACTTTCGTGCGGCTGATGGTACCGTGAACACACTTGAAAGCCACGGTCTGCCTCTTGGCATAATCGCAGGAATGGACTATGAAGCAGGCGAAATAGACCTGGCCCCGGGGGACCTGCTTCTCGCCTACACTGACGGCGCCACGGAGTCTCAGTGCAATGACGGAGAAATGCTGGACGAAGAGGGCCTTGCCGAGGCCGTGAAAGAGGTGATGATGAGCGGAGCGCATGGCCTCGTTGAGCGGCTGTACAGCCAGGTGCTTAATGCCTGCGGTACTGTGGGCATGGAGGATGATGTACTAATGCTATCCGTCTACCGAAAGCCCTGAGCGGCACTCGCCTGAAGTTCCTGCTGTTCTTCTTGATTCCCGCCAAAGAGGAGAGCCACTAGACCTGCTTCAGGTTGAAGGGCTTGGTTTACTGGCGACGGCCATTGCCTCCGGCTTCATCATTTCAGGAGTTCGATGTCCAGCAGCCTCCACGTTCTGTCAAAACAGGCCTCGGTGGGAGCATAGGTCCGGAAATAGGTGAACCAGCCATCGTTCAGGTTTGAGTAGATGAAGTTGGCCTCATGCACATCCCCCGGCCGCTCCGGCCCGATGTATGAGTCGTCAGCAAAACGGCTGCCCCCAGGTCTCTTGGCCGGAAGTTCGAAGACAGCAGATCTCTAAGGCAGAAACTAGTCTCGTTTCAGGGGTAAGGTCAGATGAGGGCTGGTGACTTTGTCCAGGTCCGGAAAGTGGTTATCCCACCACTCCGCAATATACAGTGTCGCGCTTGAATCATAGGAATTTCGATTTCCCGACCTGATGCGATTTCATGGTATGCGGAGGTTATTCCTGGGAGACCGGATCGGTGGGAGCCCCGGGTGCCGGGGGATTACTGCAGGATCAGGCTGTTGGGATTGAGATCCGGTCTTGTGGCTGCCGCCGGCGATGCGGCGGGTTGCCTGAAAGCCCCATCAGGGCAGAGTTGTCCCTGTGACGGGCTTTGTGGGCCGTGCTAAGGTGATCGGAGTCAGTAGAGTTCCTCCTGCCGGGCGGGCGGCGGCGGCCTCTTAAGGGTGAAGGCAACTCCCAGGTGGTGGATTATCCTGTCGATGACTTCATAGTCTGTGATGAAGGCTATGACCTTCATCCCGGCACCACAGGCGGGGCAGGTGAGTGGGTCGACCTCGTAGACTCTCCTTATGAGTTCCCTCCAGCCGGGCGAAGCTCTCTCGGATTGAGGTGCAAGGACCGGCATGGCCGATGCGGCCCGACCTCGCTTTCTCTCCTTGCCCCTGTGGGCATTGGAGTAGAGGCCGTAGTAGCGGATCATCACCTGTCCCTTATCGGGGATATGGGCGGTGACGCGGGCGATGAAGTCCAGATAGTCCATCTCCACCTTATCGGCACCGCCCTTGCCGTAGCGGTAGACGACCTTGCCCTGGGTCCCATTGAATGAGAGGCGCCCCAGAGCCACGATGGGCTTGGCCATGTACATGGCCACCCTCCGGGCGTCTTGGGGTGTCGTGGTTCTCACCTCGCTGTGGACATTGAATCCGGTGTGGCGCCAGGAGAGGATCTTATCCCGAATCTCGGGGCTTATGATTAGACGGCCAAAGACGTGCGACCATCTTGGACACTCCTTTCAAAGCAAAATCCTCGCAGCATGCAATTGCAGCAGCTCGCTCCAGAGCGACTCGATAATAGAGATGGCGCTGAAGGGAGTCAAGTCGATTCTGCAGCGTGGTTGGGTCTAGGTCCCGCTGGGACGCGGGATCCGTTCATATGCGATGAGTAGGCACTTCGCTACTTGACCTTCAGAACTGGCGCGTGATAAGCTATGATATGGGAGTAGAGAATATGTATGTCAGCTGCAGACCACTGGATTTCATCTCGGACACTAGGAGGCCCCTTCTTTTGGTCGCCAGCCTGCTATGCCTATTGGTTCCGGCCCGGATTAACGCACGTACTCTGTTGGTTCCATCCGAATTCCCGACGATCCACGCTGGGCTCGATTCTGCGTCGGCGGGGGACACGGTCCTAGTGGCACCGGGAATATATGAAGTCACATACGAAACTCGCATTTCTATGCCGGATAGTGTCGCCCTTTTCAGCGAGCAGGGGCCGGAAGTAACCGCGATTGAATTCTGTGGCCCAAGCTCGGGCGTTTACATTTACCGGAGCGAGGGGGTGATTGCTTCAGGTCTTACCATACGCGGTGCTCCCGGTTGCCCTATTGTGGGTTTTACGTACGGTGTCAAGTGTGTGGATTGTACCGACTTATTAGTCGAGAACTGCGTCATGGAGAACGTGAGCTACGGCATGTATTTTGAGGACTCATCAGCTGAGTGGTGGAAGCCTGTGTTCAGAAGCAACACGGTGAGGGATTGTGGTGCTGGAATCGGTGCCTGGGACGTGGTTGACCCAGGCCGACCGGCGTTTGTGAACAACACGATAACTAATTGTGGCTATGGGGCCGAGATAATAGACTCCTCCCCGATGCTGGACGGCAATGAGATAACCTATTCTCACTTCTACGGGCTATACTACGAAGGCCACTGCGGAGGCGACTGCTCAGGTAACACGATTGCCCACAACCTCGACATAGCGGTCTACATCTATGCAGATCCGCCGCTGGCCGCGCCCGGTTTCAACGGTGGGCTCAATCCAGCGGATGCCAATGACTTCTATGACAACGCGAGTTATGATATATGGTATGAGCATTCTGGCGGGGTCAATGGCGTTATGGCCAAACTCAATTACTGGGGGGCAGAGTGCCCGGACTTCGAAACCAAGTTCCATGGAGATGTCTATTATGTCGGGTGGGTGGATTCCACGCATACCAGGATTATCACGCCTGACGACTGCCCCGGCGCTGTGAAATCGACCACATGGGGCTCGATAAAGGCCATGTTCAAGTAGTCCCTCTTGCCAAGAGAAATTCTCGCCCAATCGAGTCAATCGTCACCGAGCTCGTCGTCTGTCTCATCATCACTGTCTCCCCAGACCACAACGATCTTCTGTTGCCTCGGCTCGACCTCCTCCCGCAGGTACTCCTCCAGCCTGATAAGCCGGTCAAGGTCCGACACGGTCATTTTGACCTTGCCTTCAGCTATCGCCTTGGCCACCTGGACAAGCCCCATCTCGATGATCTTGCTGTTTCTGACGCTCCGTTCTATGCCATCCTTCATGCTGCGGTCGGCCATAGCCCGGGCGACCTCGGTATCCCGCTCGCGTATCTTCCCCTTCCAGCCAAAGGACCTCCCCCAGAGCTTCACCGTACCCAGGGAGACAGAGAACTCCTCTGCGACCTTCCGGTAGCTCCTTGCCTCCCCGAGCGCGTAGTAGAACTCAAAGGCCTTCTTGTGGTGCTCTCGCTCATTCATTGGCCTCATCCTCGCCTGTGTAGGCGCGCGCTATCTCAACAAGGGCTCTGCCTCGCGTAAGGCCCCCATTTCGCCGTGAGGCGGCCGTTATGGCCTCTTCAACGGGCTCCGCGTCGTCTACGACGAATGAGAGGATGTGGGGCCGCTCACGCTCGGCCTGTTCGGCCTGCTCTTGAAGAAGGGTCTCGAGCCCGTCGGGAATCTTCAAGATCTCCAGACAATCCCTGAGCTCTCCCTCGCTGTAAGGAAGCATGGTTTGTAGGTCCTCAAGGGTGAGTTCCTCGCTTAGGTCATGTACGAGTCTCCCGAGGAGTGATGTTACGCTCTCCCCTTTCATCTCAGCAACCATAGGAATTTCGATTTCCCGGCCAGATGCGATGCGGGGGTTTTCCGAGGATTTCGGAGCGGTGGGAGCCATGGGGGTCAGGGGAATTGCTTCAAGAAGAGGCTCTCGGGTTAGAGATCCGGTCTTGTGGCTGCCGACGGCGATGCGGCGGGTAACCTGAAAGCCCCATCAGGGCAGAGTTCTCCCTGTGACGGGCTTTGTGGGCCGTGCGTAAGCGATCGGAGTCAGTAGAGTTCCTCCTGCCGGGCGGGCGGTGGCGGCCTCTTAAGGGTGAAGGCAACTCCCAGGTGGTGGATTATCCTGTCGATGACTTCGTAGTCGGTGATGAAGGCCATGACCTTCATCCCGGCGCCACAGGCGGGGCAGGTGAGCGGGTCGACCTCGTAGACTCTCCTTATGAGTTCCCTCCAGCCGGGCGAGGCTTTCTCGGTTTGAGGCGATTGCTCCCCGGGACACGGACACGAATGACCCAGTCTGCTCCCCTGCAGCACTACCTGATGACCTGCGTCTTGATCTGGCCCCAGGACCCGGGCTGCGTCAGAGAGGGGAGTGAGCCGATGTCAAACGGGCCGAACCATTCACTGAAATTGCCGTCCTCTATGTAGCACCATGTGGTACACCCGGACCGGATCTGAACGAGATATTCGTAATCCGCCCCATAGTATGTGCAGCCGAACCTGACCGAGATCTCCTCGATACCCGATACGCCTTCAGGGCCGGGGATAATCGGGCCAGGGGTTCCGTCAAAGTCGACCGGAAGCAGATCGCCATTGGTGAAAGTTATGAACCCTCTGATCTGCATCCCCACACACTGAACACCAAAATCCATACCCACGGCACCCGCATAGGTGCCCAGACAACAAACCCAGTTCCAATTAAGCGCATAGGCCCGGTACAAACCGCCTTCGTCGTCCAGGGCATAGAAGTAATATTGGCTAATATCGTCCTGTCCGGCCACGGATACGTCTATGATCTCCGCGGAGCGGCAAGCAATCGGGTGTACAACCACAGCGGTAATGGCAAAAGCGCAGCACAAAGCCAGTAGCTTTCCCGGCATGACTCGCACCTCCTTTGCCTCCATTATACCAAATGCATTGCCGAGATGGAAGTCGGAACACGCGGATGGTGGAAACTGGCAGGCGTGGCAGGACGATCTCCGCAACTACTTCATGACGGAGGAGTGCCTACACACGCATGAGATGGTTGACCTGCCCCGATCGTTTGTACCACTCTGAGAGTCAGGTTTTTGCCTCCACCGGGACAGGCTCTACCGCCTCTGGAGCCGGCCACGTGCTGATAGGACTGGGAATAGGGCCCGGATTGTGGTATGCTGGAAGGGCTGTAAATCACCGTCAAGGAGAGCTCTGCCAGCCCGGAGCGCTTCAGGATTCATTCATCGAGAGGGGGCCCAACATGTCTAAGTCATCCTGTCTATTCCTGTCCGCAATGTGCCTGGCGTTCGCGATGCTGTCGTCTTCCCCGGCAGGGGCTGTCGTTACCAGCTATGTCGAGGACTTCACGACCCTGGACTATTGCGATACGGTCCAGACCACAGCCTGGTGGGACACACTTGCCGGCGAGGCGAAACTCCATCCTTTCGCACTATCCATCGAGGGCAGTCTCGCCACGTCCGGTCAGATAGAGAACCTGACCATATACGGCGACTATGCCTATCTGGCTGCCGGGGGGTCCGGCCTGCACATAGTAGACATCTCAGACCCCACCAACCCCACGCTTGCCAATACCCATAACACGCCCGTGCACGCCATCGACGTCGCGATCTCAGGCAACTATGCACACGTCGCCGACTACACCTCGGGCCTGCAGGTTGTGGACATAACAGATCCCACGAACCCTTCGCTTGCCGGAAGCTATGGAACGCCCGGCACCGCCTACAGTGTCGCGATCGCGGGGGACTATGCGTACATTGCCGATGCTGACTCGGGGCTCACCGTTGTTGACATCAGCGACCCCGCCAACCCCGCACTTGAGGGCCGATACGTCACGGCTGATTTCGCCTATGGCATCGCACTCGCGGGAGACTATGCATATGTCGCGGTGGGCTACTCTGGACTCCAGGTGATAGACATAAGCGACCCCGCCAATCCCGCATCTGCCGGCATTCACGACACGCCCAGTCTCGCCCGGAGCGTCTGCGTCTCGGGGGACTATGCGTATGTAGCCGACAATTCGGCGGGTCTTCAGGTGATAGACATAAGTGACCCCGAGAATCCGGCCTCCGCAGGAGCTTATGACCCGTCCTACGGCTTCGCAACGGACGTTGCGGTCTCGGGAGATTGTGCCTACTACGCGGACCTTAATGGCCTGAGGGCAGTGGACATAACCGACCCCACAAGTCCCGCGTTTGAAAGCGGCATCGATCTGCCCGGATCAGCCAGGGGCGTGGTGATCTCGGGAGAATATGCGTACGTGGCGGACTACACCGACGGGCTGAAGGTCATACGCGTCAGTTATCCCATCAAGCCGGTCATCGCGACGGATTTCAGCTATTCCCAGGACGCCTTCGCGGTTGCGGTCTCCGGCGACTATGCATATGCGGGCTTCGGGTCTGCCGGGCTCACGGTTGTGAATATCAGCGACCCCGCGAGCCCGGCCTTCGCGGGCAATTATGTCACGCCCGGGGCCGCCTATGGCATAGCGATCGAGGGGGACTACGCATATGTAGCAGATTATAGTGCCGGCTTGACGGTTGTGGACATCAGTGACCCGACTAATCCCGCACTTGCGGGCGGCTATGACACGCCCGGCCTGGCTAGAGGGATTGCGATCTCGGGCAATCACGCCTATGTGGGAGATGGAACTCAGGGTATCCAGATAATTGACATAAGCGACCCGACAGACCCGGTGTTCGTAACCAACTATGTCTCCCTGAATGACGGCGATGAAATCGCTATCTCCGGAGACTATGCCTACCTCGCGGTGGGTGACCACTTCGAGGTCGTGGATATCAGCAATCCCGCTGCCCCCACGAATGCCGGCAGTTGCACCACGCCGGGTACAGCATACGGAGTGAAGGTCTCGGGTGATTACGCATATCTCGCAGACTACTCCGGTCTTGCGGTCGTAGACATCAGCAATCCGGCCAGCCCGGCAGTCGTGGGCGTGTGCAACACTCCGGGCTGGGTATGGGCCCTGGACGTATCCGGCGATCGCGCTTTTGTTACAGCTTCTCTGCAGGGTGTCTACGTGATAGACATAAGTGTTCCGACGAGCCCCGCGCTGGCCGATAGCGTCGACACGCCGAGCTGGGCCAGAGGGATTGCGATCTCCGGAGACTACGCCTATGTCGCAGACGGTGAAGGGGACCTCCAGATCATCGAGGTCTCCCAGCGGCACTTCGACGCCGGCGCGAACGTCGCCCGGTCGACGGTGGTCTCAGGGACCGATGGGACTATTCTGCAGGCGCGCCTGAGCGGAACCTACTCTGACTCCATACTCTGGGAGATGAGTTCGGACGGTGGCGGCGCCTGGCAGGAATTCCTCCCCGGCGCAGGCTATGAGGTCTTTGCCAGCCCCGGCAGCAACCTTCACTGGAGATCCACCCATGTCTATACTTCCGGTGGCGTTAATCCGCTGTGCTCGGATTTGGCGATCGACTGGCTGTACGACTTTCCAATCGTCGCCTCCGTAACCGATATCCCCGATGACCAGGGACGGCAGGTGTCCCTGTCGTGGACGAGGAGCGGGTACGATGTCGTCGGATCGGCAGTACCGGTCACCGAGTATGCGGTCTACCGCAGGATAGACTATGACTACGGGCAGACCTGCGGGGGCTCTGAGCCCGCGTTGCTTGAGACAGCCTCAGAGCGGCAATCGACGGATATCAAGCCCGATGTCCTCTACCCGCCCGGCGAGTGGCACTTCCTCACGGCAGTCCCGGCAAGGGCCGAGGACGATTACGCCGTAGTCGTACCCACGCTCGGGGATTCCACGGTTGCCGAGGGGATGCAATACTCGACGTTCTTCGTGTCGGCCCTGACGGCGACACCCGGCGTCTATTTCGATTCGCCGGTGGACAGCGGCTACTCCGTCGACAACCTCGCACCCTCCGCGCCCCTGAACCTCACCATGCCGTCACCAACCGACCTGGCCTGGGAAGAGTGTCCCGAGGAAGACTTCGACTACTTCACGGTTTACGGGTCAGCCGCGCCCGGCCTCGACCCGACGGCCCTGCTCATAGGCTATACAGTCGGGACGGCCATGGATGTCACGGACGATGCGCATGACTACTACCATGTCACTGCCACCGACTTCGCCGGCAATGAGGGCAGCGCATCCAGCGTCGAGAATACGTCATCAGGCGTCGGGAGAGAGAGCGACCTCCCCGCTGCCTTCGCGCTGAGGGAGAACCGTCCGAATCCTTTCGAGGCGAGTACGGTCATTGCCTTTGAGCTTCCCGAGCCATGTGACGTGCGCCTGGAAGTGTTTGACGCCGAGGGCAGGGTCGTGCGTCTGCTTACAGAAACCGCCTGGCCTGCGGGACGGCACTCCGTGGCCTGGACCGGCGAGAACGATGCAGGTGAAATGGCAGGACCCGGCGTCTACTTCGTGCGCATGAGGGCGGGAGAGTTCACAGACACGGGCAAGATGCTGCTCATGAGATAGCCCGGCCCAATCGGGGTCCGGAACATGCCGGCCGACGGCCGCCCGAAGTTAGATGAACTCATCGACAGAGGGCATTCTCCTGGTCGGTTTCGCGTTACTCGCCCCGGGGCTCCGTTCCATGCGCTCCCGGTTTGACTGACCCGCCCTCGGTTATGAGCATATGCAGGTGGGGGTGGAAGTTGAGGCGGTTCCCGAACGTCTGTATGACCGCTGCCACCCCGGGCATGAGGTCTCTCTCTGCATAGGCCTTCATGTACTTGGCCATGGCTGTTACGGCCACCATGCATAGATCTCCGAGGAGCGCCCTGTTGTATCTGAAGAGGGGTCTTATCATCTTGAGGATGGTGAAGACCACCTGCCTGTGGGGCACAGGCAGCAGGAGATGCCGGCCGAGCCAGATGCTCCAGGCCTCCCGCCGCCTGGCGTGGCAGGAGGGGCAGAAATGTCTGGTCTTGCAGGAGAAGGTGAGAAGATACTCACGGGCGCATGCCGGGCAGCGGATCCTGGCAAACCCGCACATGGGGTTGGCGCAGTCCAGGTAGCGCTCCACCACCTCCCGCACCACCGGCCGGAGGTATCCGTAGCGATGCTGGAACAGGGCTTCATACCGGGTGAGGAAGGAGTCGAAGTGGGTGGCGAGCACCCGGTAGAGCACCGTGCTCTCGGGATGCCGCTGCCTGTATAGTGAGGCCATACAGGCAGGCAGGTATAACAACAATCGGGCCGGACGGGTTGTCGGGACGTAAGCGCCGGCACAGCAAGGGACTAACTACAGGCGATGCCCTGAGGGGAAACTCTTGCTGTGTCAACAGGCGGTGACAACTGTCAACGGGGAGATTCATCGTCAATTACCAACAGCGCACATAAAAAAGCCCGGTGGCGTCCTACTCTTCCACACAGTCTCCCATGCAGTACCATCAGCGCTGGAGGGCTTAACCATCGTGTTCGGTGGGAACGCTTGTGGCCCCTCCGCAATTACCACCGGGACTTCTGATGCCTTGGGGTCAGGCACGCTCGCTACGCTCGGTAGCCAGATCCCGTCGGCTATTCAGTCGCCTGGTATGGATTTATCCGCTGGCCGGACAATCCGATGATTCAAAAGGGGCGGAAGCCAGATCCGTTGTAATGGAGTGGAAGACCGCCATGGCGTGCTGACTGCGGAGGCTGGGCATTGTCGACGCTACTAAGGGGTGCCGTAGGGATCTTCCAGCGTTATCTCACTGTCCGCAGTCTCATAATAGAGCGAGCCGTTGTGCGCATACACGTTCGGAACACCCTGCCTGAGACTTTCGGCCTGGGCTTTGCGTACGGCCCGATTCCCGATGCGCTGGATCTCAATACACTCCCTATAGACCTCCGGATCAAAGGAGTCGCTGTAACTCATCAAGTATCCCTCCCGCGTACGATCTCAGTAAACTCTTCAAGAAGTGCTTCGTCAACCACTTCAAACGCCTCTCCGACACCAAAGGCCACATCCCTGAACTCGACCGTCGAGTTGCTTGTCAGGTACCAACGGTCGGCCCTCTGTCTATAGAGCTCCCAGAAATTGGCGCAACTCCGGTAAAAGCGACGTATGACATCGTCTGCCGGCACGTCATGCCCGCCCTTTCTCGTGCGCTCGCGTATACGTGCGAGACACATATCTGCAGACCTCAGGTAGATGAAGACCAGGACGACATAATACCCACGGCCCTTCAGTTTATCAAGAATCCGTCCGAAGACCCTCCCGGCCAGAGTTGTCTCGATGAGCAGGTCCTTTCCATCCGCAATTAGTGTCTCTAGCCTTTCGAAATACAGGCGCCCGGCGGCGATTCTGGAATTCTCCCAGCCCCCCTGCGCGATTTCGTCTGCTATGTCATCGGCACTGAGAAATTCACTCTTGTGCTCTTCCAAGTACTCTCTTGCAAATGTCGTCTTGCCCGAACCATTTGGGCCTGATACGACAACGGCTTTAGGAGAGGTATCCTGTGCCATACAAACCCCGAGTCAGGTTCTGCCGCAGGGCCACCGTGCCAAAGCCCTAGAATACTAAGTTGGAGGATAATCGATGCACATGTGCTTGTCAAGAAGTCGGGGGGCCGGATGACCACATAAAAAAAGCCCGGTGGCGACCTACTCTCCCACACAGTCTCCCATGCAGTACCATCGGCGCTGGAGGGCTTAACCTTCGTGTTCGAAATGGGAAAAAGATCACAAGCACCAATTTAGTAAGCGTTCAGATAATTGCGATGGTCAAGCCGCACGGCTTATCAGTACTGCTCGGCTGAGTGTGTCGCCACACTTATCTCACGCGCAGTCGCGCCTTATCTGCCTTCTCCTGGGCCCCGATATGCACCTCGACTCCCGAGGGCCTGTCGCCCCAGCCGAGGTCGAAGCGTGCCAGGCCGACATAGGGGATGATGAGCCGCAGGCCAATTCCGCCCCCGGCTATCCACGAATCCGTGAATTCCTCACGCTCGCTCCACACCGCACCCGCGTCGCCGAAGGCGGCGAGCTGTATCCCGAGGGAAGCGTTGATACCGAAGAACTGGAAGTTCCTTGGCTCCAGAACGTTGTAGCGGTACTCGAGGGTGTTAATGAACTGGCTCTTACCGTAGCGCCTGCCGATATCCCAGCCGCGAATGCTGCTCGTCCCACCCAGGCTGTACTGCTGCCACTCGGCGACCTCGACCCCTACCGACCCCGTGCTCAACGTGAGCAGAGAGAAGAGGGCTGCTATATGGGGACCGGATATCTGTACATACCTGCGCACATCCAGATTCGCCAGCCAGCGCGCTCGCCCGCTGTCAAGCGCCCAGACCCGGCATGCGTCGATCCCACTGTACCAGCCGCTGTGGGGGTTGGAAATCAGATCGCGGCTGTCGTAGCCAATGAATCCCCCCACCGAGAGCATGTTGTCTCTGTTATCCGGGTCGAGCGTCTTCCCATCGGTGTCGCTCTTGATGCTCTGAAATGAGATCGGCACGCCGGCGCGGCCTCGCTTGCCCAGCCGGCCCCCGATCTCCAGGAACACCTCGTCCGAGAGCTCATTGAAGCCGAAAAGCTCGTTCCGCCTGTCCCTGTGGAAGTACTTGAGGTCGTAACCGATATGGTCCCCCACGACCCAGTTGTCCTTTAGCCAGAGGACGATCGTCGTCGCGCCGCCGAACAGGGCGGTCCCGGAGAAGAACATGGCCCTGCCGAAGAGATTGGTGGCCTTGAGCCCGCCCCCGATTGAGATCCCGTTTTCATCGTCTATCTTAAGCGAGACAGTGGGCAGGTAACGGAACGTCTCCTTGAGGTCGACTACGAGAACGAGCCTCCCCTCTTCCTCCATGGGATACACTTCGATCTGGCTGAATACTCCAAGCGCGTCCAGGTTGGACCTGTCTTCGGCCATATTCTCGCTATCCAGTGGCTGGCCGGCTCTGGACGCAAGCTCTCTTCTGATGATACGTTCCTTGGTGTGCTTCGCCCCTGTTATCCTGACCTCATCGACGATCCGGCCCTCATAATCCTCTGCCCCCTGGCCGGCCGCCAGGACGGGCTGGACCGTAAGAAGGAGCATTGAAACCAGGGCAACCCAGGTCCAGTGCAGCCGAATCGACTCTCGACGGTTTGCTCTCAAGATACTATCTCCTTTCGCTGCGACTCGGTCTCCCCGCGCAGTGCCTCTGCGCCTTGTCTTGTTATTCGCGTTATTGACATGCCCACTCTCCCATGCCTTTGTCGTTCTCGTGTCCGCGCCCATCACCCCGCGCCCCAGCGGTGCTGCCAGGCTATCGCGACAGTGTTGAAGTCGGCGCCTGCGCGAGTTGAGATGCCTGATGTCAGGACGATCTTCAAGGCATGTGTGCGGGCCAACGGAAAGGCAAAAGTAACGCCAACCCTGTTGTTAGTCTGTGAGTTGTCTTGCCTGACCCCATTCAGCCTCGTCTCCCCGCCGAAGCTCTGGCCGAACGAGACCGCTCCCCACCAACCACGCCGGAAGCGGTAGGCTGCATGTACCTGAAAGGCCACCATGGCATCCTGTTCGATCGAGTTTCCTCGGTAGAAGTCGTCGTTTCTTGTGAAGAACCAGGCGCTCGCATAGGCTTCCAGTATGAATTTCCCGATATAATGAGTAAGGCCGATTCGCGGGCTTATCTGGAAGCGCCCGGTGCCCAGATTGAAGAATTGACTGCTGCTATACTGGCCCAACGGGAGTCTCGCCTTGATACTCAAGCCAACAATCGTCTTAGGCCGATAGGAGGCGAATTCACTCATACTCAGGGCGGGAGCACCATAGAGATGCCAGACAACACCGATTATGGGGTCCCCCAGACCGTTTCGAGTCGTGCTGCTGTCGCTTCCCTCGACATCGCCCGTCCATTTGCCATTGGCCAGCGGCACGGCCACCCATATTCGCCCCAGTTGCCCCAGTATATCCACGGTCCGGGCATAGCCGGCCGTTAGGGCATTGAGCCTGGACTCGGTTCCCTCCAGCGGGAGCGCATCATCCAGCATGACGTTCCCCACCGAGTAGGAGTAACCCACAAGACCTGAGTTCAATCCCACGGGGGCCGGTGCCAGAAAGCGGGGCTCTAGGTCCGCACCGGCGGAACTTGGGAGCAGCACCCCGGCCAGGACGAGATAGAGGACCAGCATCCTCCCGGCGCGCGAGTGGCGACGCCACTTCACTGACTCCCCCCGAATTCCATGGCACCCTGAAAATCCAGAATATATCACCCGCATGAACTAGTTATTCTCCGGTCAAAGTATTTGTAAGAAATATGAGATTGAGCATCCAGTAATCGGCCTCAAGACGCCCCCGGGCCCCGAAGTCAAAGGCATACTTGAGCGAGATATTGAGCCAGTCAGGCCACGGCCAGAAACTCCCGCCGAAAGCGATCGTGTTCTTCCGGTCATGAAAGCTCGGGTCCCAGTAAACGTCGCTGCCGCTGTCGTCGCTGATCTGCCAGTTGTGCCCACCCTGCACGGTCACTTCGAACTGCTCGGTTAGGTACTGGCTCAAGCCCCACTCCAGGGAGAGCCGGTTTCCGGGGTTCACATCTGCATCCTTGATCTTCCCGTTGAGCTCGTATGTGAGGGCGAGCATAAGCGCAGTTGCCTTGCTTGGAGACGGATAGTAGTAGCCGTACCCCTGGAACTGATGTGTCCAGAAGCCCAGGCCGACGTTATCGTCGGCGCCCGTATTGTACCTTCCGGTGGGGGCCGCAAAACCATACGAGAAGGTGAGATCGAAATTGGTCAGAGCCCAGCAGAGGGTCACGGGCGATATGAACAGGTCACTCCATCCCGAGACGCTGCCCTCTTCGACCCTGGCAACCGTCGAATCGCCCTCGCCTTCCTCAAATATGACCCTTCCGTCGGCGGTGAAGTAGTTGGGCGATACGCCGACCAGATAGCGCGCGCCGCCGAGCAGGCTGAAGCTGGACCCCCAGAACACGGCGGGAACGGTCGCGAACGCGCTGGCATCGAGCTTCAATTCACTCGGCAGACTCTCTCCATATCTATCTACATACGTGTCGCTGCCCAGCCACAGGTTATAGGCCAGAATGAAGAGCCCTGGCGGCGGATAGGCCATATCGCGCACATTGATAACCGCCGGAGCGTAGTGCCCGGTCTGCGAAGGGG
>JASFEA010000059.1:0-18881 GCA_050125095.1 bacterium | reverse complement strand
GCTCTATGGCCTCTCTGCGCTTCTTGATTTCGGTGGCGATGGTCTTGTAAATCTCGTCGTCCGAGAGGTCGTCCCTCTTGGCGACGCTTGCCTCCTTAAGGCGCGTGCGCAGAAGACGAAGGACGCTGAGCGCCGTTTCGTCCCCGCTCTTCATGGCGGACTTCAGGTCTTCTTGAAATTGCTCCTCAAGACTCATCTGTATCGTGCCCGTTGCGATTGCTTCTTAAGAAGCTTGCGCCGCGCGGCAAGAACCTTCCGTTTCCTTCTCTCACTCGGTTTCTCGAAGTGCTGGTGTCTTCTGTATTCCGAGAGAAGACCTTCCCTTTCGCACACCTTCTTAAATCGCCGGAGGGCACTTTCGAAAGACTCGTTATCCCTCACGATGATACTGGCCAAAAAAAGCCACCTCCCCTCCAGAGCCGATATGGGAGTGTCCAAAAAACATACACTCCTATTATATGTTATTCGCCAATTATGAATATAGCAGAATGGTCCGGGCGTGTCAAGTCGTATGGGGATTTTATAGGTAACTCGGGCTAATATATTGGGAAATAACTAGTTAGCTAATTCGAATATCTCGCAATTACTGCAAAAACCCTCGAATAAGGGCAACAGCCGCTATGGCCGCCGTTTCGCTCTTGAGCCGGGCCCGTCCCATACCGAAAACCGTAGCCCCGAGCCCTTTAAACGCCCGCATTTCGGCCTCGCTGAATCCGCCCTCGGGGCCTATGAAAAGGCCGATCTCTCCCTTCCCTATTGCGACGTCGGCCGCCTCCAGCGGCCGGGCTGCTTCGCCCTCATGCGCGACCAGCAAGCGCTCCAGTCCACCTGCTTCTTCGAGAACCCGGCCGAGCGGGCCCACATCGTATATCTCGGGCAGGTAAACCCTGAGAGACTGCTTCATGGCTTCAAGCGCAATCTTCTTCCACCTGGAAAGCCTGGCCCCGGCATCTCTCTCTAAGGACCTTTGCGTGAAAACGGGGACTATTGAGGTCACTCCGAGCTCGACGCATTTCTCGACAATGAGGTCCATTCTCTGGGGCCTGATCATCCCCTGGTACAGCCTGAGCTTCACCCCGGGCGGGGCGATCTTCTCAACCCGCGTCACCCTGGCCACCGTAAGCTTCCTGCCTGCATCTTCGATTTGAGCCTCGAAGAGTCTTCCCGCGCCGTCGGTTGCCATGACAATGTCACCCCTGGCCACCCTGAGACTGGCTACCATGTGCGCGCTCTCATCGGGTGGAAAGGTAATGCTGTCGCCGCTGAGTGATCCGGGAGGCGCGTAGAAGATCTGATGTCCGGCGGGCGCTGGCACGGTCAATCCCCGAGTAGCTTCATGAGTTTCTCGACGAAGCTCCTGCCGGGCTCGATCTTCTCCCTGCCGGAGAATTTGGAGAGTTCTTCAAGCAGCTTTTTCTCCTCCTTGCCGACCTTCGTGGGGACCCAGACAATTGTCCGCACGAGTTCGCTGCCCCTTCCCCTGCGCCCCAGATGCGGGAGCCCTTTGCCCCTGAGCTTGAAGACCTTGTTGGACTGGGTGCCCGACGGGATCTTGAGCTTGTGGTCCCCGTCAAGCGTCGGGACTTCTATCTCGCCGCCCAGTGCGGCGACCGAATACGAAATGGGGACATTGCAGTATATGTCATCGCCGCGCCGCTCGAAGACGGGGTGCTCGATCTCTTCGATATAGACGAGGAGGTCGCCCGCGCGCCCGCCCCTGAGGCCGTCATTCCCCTTGCCTCTAATCGGGATGTAGTTTTCATGCGATATGCCCGCCGGTATCTTAACGAGCACGGTTTCCCCGATCTCGGTACGCCTCTCCCCCCTGCACTCGGGACACGGCTCATCCACTATACTGCCCTCTCCCCCGCACGTGCCGCAGGCGGTCACATTCATTATCTGGCCGAAGAGGGATCTCTGCACGCGGCGCACCTCGCCTGTGCCGTTGCAATCCGGACATGTGACGGGAGTCGTGCCTTCCTTCGCCCCCGAGCCCCCGCAGGCCGGGCAGCCGGCCAGGCGCTTGAACTTGATTTTCTTCTCCGTCCCACCGGCGATTTCCTCCAGCGTGAGGCTCACTTTCACCCGAAGGTCGCTGCCCCGCATCCTGCCCCCGCGCCGCGCCCCACCCGGAGCACCGAAGATGTCCCCGAAGGGGCTGCCGAAGTCCCTCATGAATGCGCGCAGCGCGTCGCTGAGGTCGAAGCCGCCGAAGTCGAAACTGAAGCCGCCCATTCCCTGGGCCGCAGCATGGCCGAAGCGGTCATACTGGGCGCGCCTGCCGGGGTCGCGGAGAACCTCATACGCCTCCGTGGCCTCCTTGAACTTGGCCTCGGCTTCATGGTCGCCCGGATTGCGGTCGGGGTGGTACTTGAGCGCCAGCCGGCGATACGCCTTTTTCAGCTCTTCGGCCGTGGCGCCCCGGCCGATGCCGAGAACCTCATAGTAATCCCGCTTTGACATCTATAATCACTTGTCCTCTTTTTCATCAT
Organism: bacterium; assembly: GCA_050125095.1. Classification (GTDB taxonomy): domain Bacteria; phylum Arandabacterota; class Arandabacteria; order Arandabacterales; family JALGWA01; genus JALGWA01. The sequence continues at coordinate 16,389 of JASFEA010000059.1, read as the reverse complement.
CATCGACAACCTGGAAGTCGGCGTCGACGGCGCCGTCATCGCCCGCGCCGCCCCCGGCGCCACCGGCTCCGCCGCCTGCCCCGGCACCTGCCCCGGCACCTCCCGCTCCCGGGCCGTCACCAGCTCCCGCCTGGCCGCCGCCCGCTCCGGGCTCTGCCCCGGGCGCGCTCTTATAGAGCGCCTCGGCGATCCCGTACCAGACTCTGGAGAGCTCCTCCGCCCCGGCAGTTATGGCCGCGGCGTCGCCGCCGTCCATGATTTCCCGGAGGGCCGTGATGGCCTCCTCGGCCTTCTTCTTGTCCTCCTCGGCTATCTTATCGGCGTCCTCCTTGAGCGATTTCTCGGTGCTATATACCAGAGAGTCGGCCTTGTTGCGGGCTTCCGCGAGCTCCCGCTTCTTCCTGTCCTCCTCGCGGTGAACATCCGAGTCCTTGACCATACGGTCGATTTCCTGCTCCGAGAGGCCGCTCGAGGCCTGGACAACTATCTTCTGTTCCTTGCCCGTCGCCAGGTCCTTCGCCGATACATGCACTATGCCGTTGGCGTCGATGTCGAAGGTGACTTCTATCTGCGGCACGCCCCTCGGCGCCGGCGGGATCCCCACGAGGTCGAACCTGCCCAGGGTGCGGTTGTCTATCGCCATGTCGCGCTCCCCCTGGAGCACGTGTATTGTGACGGCGGTCTGGCTGTCGTCGGCCGTCGAGAATATCTGGGCTTTCTTGGTCGGGATGGTGGTATTGCGCTCGATGATCCTGGTCATTACGCCGCCCAGGGTCTCAATGCCGAGCGACAGGGGCGTTACATCGAGAAGCACCACGTCCTTTACATCGCCCGCCAGCACCCCCGCCTGTATGGCCGCGCCGAGAGCCACCACTTCGTCCGGGTTCACGCCCTTGCCTGGCTCCTTGCCGAATATCTTCTTGACCGTCTCCTGCACGAGGGGCATCCGCGTCGCTCCGCCCACCAATATGACCTCGTCTATGCCCTCGGGGCTGAGGCCGGCGTCCCGGAGAGCCTGCTGGCAGGGCCCCACTGTCTTCTCGACAAGGTCCCCGACCAGCTGCTCGAGCTTGGCGCGCGAAAGCGTCATGTCCAGATGCTTGGGTCCCGCTTGGTCGGCCGTGACGAAGGGCAGATTGATGCTCGCCTCCATAGTGGTGGAGAGCTCGCTCTTGGCCTTCTCGCATCCTTCCTTGAGCCTCTGGAGAGCCATGCGGTCCTGCCTTAGGTCTATGCCCTCGAGCTTCCTGAACTCGTCTGCGACCCAGTCGATGATGCGCTGGTCGAAGTCATCGCCGCCCAGATGAGTGTCGCCGTTTGTCGACCTCACTTCGAAGACGCCCTCGCCGATCTCGAGTATGCTGATATCGAAAGTGCCGCCCCCGAGATCGAACACTGCGATCTTCTCATCCGACTTCTTATCGAGCCCGTAGGCGAGAGACGCCGCCGTGGGCTCGTTGATTATTCTCAAGACCTCGAGACCTGCGATCTTGCCGGCGTCCTTGGTGGCCTGGCGCTGGGAGTCGTTGAAATAGGCCGGCACGGTGATGACGGCCTGCTCGACCTTCTCCCCCAGGAAGTCCTCCGCGGCCTGGCGGAGCTCCTGCAATATCATGGCCGAGATCTCGGGCGGCGCGTAGAGCTTATCCTGTATGCTTATCTTGACCTCCCCCGAGTCGCCGCGTACGACCTTGTAGGGCACGATCTTGCTCTCTTCGGGCACCTCGTCATAACGCCGGCCCATGAAGCGCTTTATCGAGAAAATGGTGTTCTCGGGATTCGTGATGGCCTGCCGCCTCGCCACGAGGCCAGCTATACGCTCTCCCGTCTTGGTGAACGCCACCACCGACGGCGTGGTCCGCCCGCCCTCCCTGTTGGGGATGACCTTCGCCTCTCCGCCCTCCATCACCGCAACGCATGAGTTGGTTGTCCCGAGATCGATACCTATCACCTTAGCCATCTCTTCCTCCAGCCTCCTTGGAGACCACGACCTTGCTCGGTCTTATGACTTTGCCCTTGAGCGTGTATCCTTTCTGTGTCTCCTCTATGACCGTCTCCGGCTCCGCGTCTTCCTTCTCCATGGCCATCACGGCCTCGTGGTAGTTGGGATCGAAGGGGAGCCCCAGGCACTCGATATGGCAGAGCCCCTCTCCGGTGAGTATGTCCTTGAGCCTCTGCAGCGTGAGCTCGACCCCCTTGGCGAGGGCCTCATAGTTGGTGTTCTCGCTCGAGGCCTCCAGCGCCCGCTCCAGGTTGTCGACGACTTCGAGAATGCTCTTTATGAGCTCCTCATTGGCGCATTGAATATACTGCTCCTTTTCGCGGGCAACGCGCTTGCGGTAATTGTCGAAATCCGCAAGCGCCCTCAGGTACTTGTCCTTGGCGTCCTCGAGCTCGTCGCGTACGACGTCGATTTCGGCCCTGCCCTCTTCGGCAGGAGCGGTTGGCTCTTCGCCCCGGGCGTCGCCTTCACCGGATATTTCCACCACGGTCTCTTCGGGTTCGGGATCTCTGTCCCTGCTGTGCTTCTTCCCAGTCACTTGGCCTCAAAACCTCCTTCTGAAGACGCAGTTCCGCCGAGATGATTTTAGTAAGCGAGTGAGGATTTTGCAAGAACCGTATGGACGGGGTATCAGTATGTCGCGGAAGCGCTGCGGATGATGTGCTCGGGAACCTCGATGCCTATTATCTCCGCCGTCCTGAGGTTGAGCGACAGCAGCACTCTGCGTGGTGAGACATAAGTCATGTCTTCGGGCTGCTCGCCCGAGAGTATTCTCGAGGCCAGCTCGCCCGACTGCCGGCCTACGTCCTCATAGTCCGGGCCCACCGCGAAGAGGGCGCCCATTTTTACGAAGTGCTCTGAGAGGCCGATAAGCGGCAGGTTGTTCTGGAATGCAAAGAGGAATACATACTGCAGTGACTGGGTGGTGAGCACCGTCCTGTCGCCCACGAGCCACAGGGCGTCTATCTTGGGCCTGAGTTCGCCGAGCGCCTTGGGAACGTCGGCCTCCGACCTCACGGCCTGGGAAACGAATCCCAGATTCATGCTGTTGGCGACGGCCCGCCCCTCGTCAACCATGATTTGGGTCTCATCCGGATTGTAGACCACCCCGATGCGCTTTGCGCCGGGCACGACGTCCAGAAGCGACATGAACTGCTCGCGCACAGGCACATCGAGGCAGGCGCCCGTCATCGCCGCGCCCAGAGAGCTGTCGTCGTTAAGAAGGCCGCTCGCCCCGGGCTCGGACACCATGGAGAAAACCGCCGGCATGGCAAGATCCGCGTCCTTCACAAAACGCGCCGCGTCGGTTCCGAGCGCGAGCACTATTTTCGCTCCCATTCCTCCGGCCAGCGCAGCAAGCTGCTCGGTGGTCTGAAGGTCTTCGTTCAGGATATAGCGCGTCAGCTGGGGATTATAATCCCTCCGCTCCATGGCTTCCTCGAAACCCGAGAGCGCGGCGTCGTATGCCTTGATGCGCCGGCTCTCAAGCACGAGAACGGGCGCACTTTCCCCGCTCGCCGCGGGCGCCGCACCCGCCGCGAGCAGAATGCACACGGCCAGGGCAATGCCCACCAGCTTCGCGCAAGTATCCTCTGCAGGCCTCACTATTGACCCTCCAGTAGCGAGCCCACCATCATGTGCGCACGTCCCCATGCGCACTCCTACCCAGTTGAATGTTCGCACTCTATTACGAGCTTAATATCGGCTTCGGGCCTTGTGCTCTTTACTCTGAAATCCGTTCTGGAGAGGGCGAGTGCATAAAGCAAATCACCGACCATATGGTCCGCCTCAAGCATGACCACGGCGGAAATCGGGTTCTTTTGCGTTTCCTGACAAAAAGGCCGCGCGCGCCTCTTTGAGGTCCGCCGTCTCTACCTGATGATCTTGCCCATGCGCGTGAACCTGGGAAAGTGGGCTTCGCCGTTCCACGAGAAGTAAATGACCATGGCCTTGCCCTTAATGTACTTCTCGTCAAGCGGCCCCCAGGACCTGCTGTCATAGGAGTTGTGCCGGTTGTCCCCCAGCATGAAGAGATGGTCCTCGGGGACTATAACCGGCCCGTAATTGGCCAGCGACCCGCCGAAGGTCGAGAGCTTCTTATAGGGCTCATCAACCGCCTCGCCGTTTACGTAGAGGACGTCGTTCCGGATCTCGACTCTGTCCCCGGGGAGCGCCACGCATCGCTTGATGAAGTCTTTCCCCTCGCTCGGGTGCTCGAAGATTATGATGTCGCCGCGCTTGGGTTCGCGTACGGCAGGCAATCTCACGTCGGTGAAGGGGATCTGGGAACCGTAGAGGAACCGGTTGGCCAGGAGGAAATCGCCCTCGAGGAGCGTCTGTTCCATCGAACCGGTCGGTATCCTGAAAGCCTGCACCACCGTCGCACGCGTCAGGAGCGCCAGGAGCAGCGCGATGAGGATGGACTTTATCCACTCATTTGCCGTGTCTTTCTTGCTGTGCTTCTTTTTCTTCTTCGCCGATTTACCTGTACTTGCGGCAGCCATTCTGTTTCCTCCATCGGTTTAAGAGCAGTCTGATTACTGCCTCGAGAAGGAGAAGAGGTGACCGTCAACGTAGGCGTCAAGCAGGTTCAGCGCCCAGAAGCCGACAGTCCACCACGTGAAACTGTCTCTCCTGTCGAGGTGCGAGGAGTACTGGTCGTAGTAGTAGGCTGCCTCGTCGTCCTCGCTGCCTATGCTGAGGTTCCTGTAGCGGTCGGCCCGCTGCGACTCTACGACTATGTTCGCAACGAGAAGCGAGCCGATCACTATAAACGCAGTCGACTTGGCCCAGCTGCCGTTATTGAGCTGCCCCAGGCCGGGGTAGATTCCCGAAAGAAGGACGCTTTTCCAGGGGCTGGGCTCGTGTTGGAGATGGCTCTCGAGGTCATAGCGGTTGAGCGAGCTTGTGAAGGCCACCGGGCTTACGCGGCTGGTGTCGGCGGGTATCTCGGGTTTTACTGTCGCGACGCCGTCGCCCGCGAAGAGCGACGTCGCCAGGAGCAAGAGCCCCAGCCCCCCGAGAACCAGAATCAGCGCCAGCCTCACAGCATCACTCCGGTTTGGCGGGAATGTGTGGGAATCGAACCCACCTCGGATGGTTCACACCCGACACAGGATTTGAAGTCCTTGAGGTCCACCAGAACCCATCCATTCCCCGATTTCGTCTTACTATTCAACTATAACGGCGCCCCTGCCTTTTGCAAGGACTTTCCCCACCTGGGCGGCGTCCTTGACTCCCGCCCTCCTGAGTCTCCTCAGCATCTTATCGGCCCGATCGGCCCCGACGCTAATGATAAGGCCCCCCGAGGTCTGGGGATCGTAAAGCACGTTCAGCATGTCCGGCACGATTCCCTCGGCCCTGACCCAGCGCGAGAAATGATGTTTATTGGTCCACAGCCCGCCGGGTATGGCCTTTGCCTTCAGCATGTCAAACGCCTCCGGCATGACCGGCACCGCGCCCGCCTCCACTCTTATATCAACCCTGCTCGCGGCCGCCAGTTCCTGCAGATGCCCCAGAAAGCCGAATCCGGTGACATCGGTACAGGCGCTCACTCCCACTTTGGTCATTATCTCCGAGGCCCGGGAGTTGAGTTCCTCCATCACCCTGATGACCTTCGATATGCCGCGCCGCTTGAGCTGGCCGAACTTGATGCCCGTCGTCATCAGGCCTATGCCCAGCGGTTTGGTGAGAATGAGTACATCGCCGGGCCTGGCCCCGTAATTGAAGACAACTTCGCCGGGTTTCACCGTGCCCAGCACGCAGAGGCCGTATTTGATTTCCTTATCCTCCACCGAATGGCCCCCTGCCACCACGGCCCCGGCCTCCGCCACTTTCTCCTCCCCGCCCATGAGGATGCTCCTCAGGTCCCTGGCCGGAAGCGCCTCCGTGGACCCGCACAGTATGTTGAGCGCCAGGAAGGGCTTTCCCCCCATGGCGTATACGTCGCTTAAGGAGTTCGCGGCTGCTATCCGCCCGAACTCCCTGGGGTCGTCCACGACGGGCGTGAAGAAATCCAGGGTCGCCAGAATCGCCGAGCCGGACGACATACGGTATACGGCTGCGTCATCCAGCGTATTGGCGCCCGCAAGAAGGCGCGGCACCTTGCGCCTGGCTATGCCCTTGAGAATCTCGGATAGGTCGCCCGGACCTATCTTCGAAGCTCAGCCCGAGCAGCTCACCATTTCGGTTAGTCTCTTTCTCTTATCCGCCATCTATAATCTCCTCTTGAGTTCGATAGCGCCCGGCCCGGGGCCAGGTCCGATTGAGCCCGGTACTACCCTATTGTACCGGATTAAGCCCGCCGGTCCCGCCGTCAGACTGCCGCTACGGCCTCTATTTTGACGAGAACATCCTTGGGAAGTTCCAGGCCCCCTATACAGGCCCTCGCCGGATAGGGCGCCCCGAAGAACTTCGCGTACACCTCGTTCACCGCCCCGAAATCCGCCATGGTCTTCAGGAAAACGGTCACCTTGACCACGGAGTCCATGCCCGCGCCGGCCGTCTCCAGTATGGCCGCGATGTTGCGAAGGCAGGTCTCGGCCTGCTCGGCGGCCGTCTCGCCCTCTATCTCGCCGGCCGGGTTCAGGGGGATCTGGCCCGATACAAACACCAGCCCGGACGCGCGGACGCTTATTGCCTGGCTGTAAGGGCCCAGGGCGGGCGGCGCCGCGCCGGTTTCGATTCTCTTCTTATCCAAGTTCATCACCTCTTTTTAGAACCCTGGCCGATATTAATATAAACGCAGCCGACAGGCCCAGCAATAACACCGCCGCGGTGGCCAGCACCATATTCCCCTGGGGTACGTACTTGTCCTTGAGCAGCGTCACCAGCGAGGCCGTGGTCGTCGCCAGCATGAAAAGCGCCGGCACGAGCGTGAAGATGTAGGGCTTCCGCCTCGTCCTGAGCCACACGGTTATGCAGGTAAGCGTGAGCGCGGCCAGGAGCTGGTTGGCCGTGCCGAAAACCGGCCAGATGGCCAGAAATGCGTTGGTCTTGGCGAGCGCCAGCATGAGGACGACGCAGATAAGCGAGTTGAAATAATAGGAGCGCAGCAGCGCGGGCGGCGTCCTGAAGGCGCTCTTCCAAAGTCCCTCCAGGAGGTACCTGTTGAGCCTCACCGCCGTGTCCAGCGTGGTCACTACGAAACCCTCAACCATGAGAATGCCGAACACGGTTCCGTAAGTCGGGTTGATACCCAGGCCCTTGTGAAGGAAGCCGCCCATGCCCATGGCGAAGCCCAGTATGGGATTCGACCGCCCGGCCTCGGGAAAGACTATGCTCTTGAAAGTGCCGAAGGAGATGCCGCTCGCGACGGCGGTCACCACGCAAACGGCCAGCACGCCCTCCAGGAGCATGCCGCCGTAGCCGATCCTCCGCGCGTGGCTCTCGGCGGTTATCTGCTTGGACGTGGTGCCGCTCGCAACGAGAGCGTGGAAACCCGAAATGGCGCCGCAGGCAATGGTTATGAACAGGAAAGGCCACACCGCCCCTAGCGCCGCCTCACCGGACGCCGTGTCGAAGGCGGGGGCCGCGAGCTCAACTCCCCTGAGGCCCGCCCCCGCGGCCCCGGCAAGAAGCAGGAGGATGCCGCCATAGAGAATAAAGGAGTTGGTGAAGTCCCGGGGCTGCAGGATTATCCATACGGGTATGCCGCAGGCGAAGAATACGTAAACCGATAGGATGATCATCCACGTGTCCGGCCCTACGGTGAGAGGGTAGGCGAGGCCCGCCCTTATGGACACCGCGCATACCGCGACGGCCATTGCCGCCATCAACCACGTCCTCGCTCCCCTTCTGTAGACAAGCCACCCCAGAAGCGGGGCGAAGGCGGTGATGATTATGACTGAGGTCGAGGCTATGCCGCCGATCCTGACTTTCTCTATGCCCCCGTCCATAACGGTTTTGAGAAGCCCGTTGCCTCCGTCCATGCCGAGGGCTTCGGCCGGAACGAGCGACGTGAGCGCCGTGGCCGTCATCTGCAGAAACGCCGATGTCACAAGCAATATGTAAACGATGGCGAAGGCTATGAAGAGCACGAAGCCCTCCCGGCCCAGGTAGCGTCCGGCAATCTCGGCGATGGAACCGCCCTTCTCCCTGATGCTCACGAAGAGAGACGAGAAGTCATGCACCCCGCCTATGAATATGGCGCCCACGACGATCCAGAGCCAGGCGGGCCCGTAGCCGAAGATAAGCGCCACCGTGGGTCCCACCACCGGGCCGCCCCCGGCTATGGAGGCGAAGTGATGACCGAAGAGGACGGCGGGTTTCGCCGGGACGAAGTCCTTGCCGTCCCGCTGCTCCAGGGCCGGGGTCTTCCGGCCGGGGGCCTCGCCGAATACGCGGCCGAGCACCCGGCCGTAGAGCCGGTATGCGAGGAAGAAAAGCGGAAGCGCGCCGATGAGAAGCAGAGCAGCGTTCATGTTGTCTTAGGTCTTTACTCCACCGTAACGCTCTTGGCCAGGTTCCTGGGCTGGTCCACGTTGCAGCCCCTCAGAACGGCTATGTGATACGCCAGAAGCTGAAGCGGGATGACCGAGAGTATCGGGCTCAAGCCCGGGATCGTCGCCGGTATGTAGATTACCTGGTCGACCTTCCCCGCGATTTCCTCATCGCCCTCGCTGGCGATGGCGAGCACACGCCCGCCCCGCGCCTTGACCTCTTCCACATTGCCCATGATCTTCTCATAGGCGCTGTCCCTGAGCGCGATCACGACGACGGGCATCTTGTCGTCTATGAGGGCGATGGGCCCGTGCTTCATTTCCGCGGCGGGGTAGCCCTCCGCGTGGATATAGCTGATCTCCTTGAGCTTGAGCGCGCCCTCGAGCGCGACGGGGAAGTTGTATCCCCTGCCCAGGTACAGGAAGTTGTTGTGCGTGGAGTACTCCACCGCGACGTCCCTTATCTTGTCGCTCTGGTCGAGTATGCCCTGGACCTGGTCGGGAACGGCGACCAGAGCCCTGGCGAGGTCGGATCCATGCCTGAAACCGGACAGCCGTTTTCTGGCCAGGTACATGGTGAGAAGCACCAGCACCGTTATCTGCGAGGTGAATGCCTTTGTGGAAGCGACCCCTATCTCGGGGCCCGCGTGGAGGTAAGTTCCCCCGTCGGCCTCGCGCGCTATTGTCGAACCCACGACATTACATATGCCGTAGGCCTTGGCGCCCTTGCTCCTGCCCTCCCGCATGGCCGCGAGCGTGTCCGCCGTCTCTCCCGACTGGCTTATGACAACCACCAGGTCGTTCTTATCCAGTATGGGATCGCGGTAGCGAAACTCGGAGGCGTATTCCACCTCAACGGGGATCCTCAGGTACTCCTCCATGAGGTATTCGCCGATGAGACCGGCATGCCACGAGGTGCCGCATGCGGTGATCACGATACGGGAGAGATTGGCTATCTCTTCCTCCGTCAGGTTGACGCCGCCCAGGTGGGCCGTGCCCGTTTCGGGGATGATCCTGCCGGCCATGGCGTTTCTTAAGCTCGTGGGCTGCTCGAATATCTCCTTCAGCATGAAGTGCGGGAAGCCGCTCTTCTCGGCCATCTCGAGGTCCCAGGTTATCTTCTCGATTTCCTTGGTTATCTCCTGGTCGTCCGCGGTCACGGTGCTGAAACCCTGGCGGGTGAGCACCGAGACCTCCCCGTCGTTCAGGTACACGACGTCCCGGGTGTGGCCAATGATGGCCGCGACGTCAGAGGCGACGAAGAACTCCTCATTGCCGACGCCGATTACGAGCGGGCTACCGTGGCGGGCCGCCACTATCTTTCCCGGATCATCGGCGCTGATCACGGCTATGCCGTATGTGCCCTCAACCATTCTGAGGGCGTTCTTAACCGCCTTTTCCAGCGGCTGGCCGCGCTTGCAGAACCTCTCTATCAGATGCGCGAGCACCTCGGTGTCCGTTTCGGTCGTGAACTTATGCCCTTCCTTGAGAAGAAGGTCCCTCAGGACGCGGTAGTTCTCGACGATGCCGTTATGGACGACGGCGATTCTCGAGTCGCAGTCAACATGCGGGTGGGCGTTGGTGACGCTGGGAGCGCCATGCGTGGCCCATCGCGTGTGGCCGATACCGGTGGTACTTTCGAGATTGAGGTCTTTTACTCTCTCCTTGAGGCGGCTTATCTTCCCGGACACCTTCTCGACCCTTACATGCCCGTTCCACTGGACTGCTATGCCGGCCGAGTCGTACCCGCGGTACTCAAGCCTCTCGAGGCCCTCCACGAGAAGGGGCACAAGCTCCTTGTCACCGATATATCCGATTATGCCGCACAAAGGTCTCTCCTCTCTAACTGCTCATGGCCCGCCTGCACCGGTCGATAAGCGCCTGCGCCGCCGCCTCGTCCCCCGCCTCCGCGATAATACGCACGACCGGCTCGGTTCCCGACTTGCGTATATGCACCCAGCCATGGGTGAGGTCGAATCTCAGCCCGTCGTCGTCGTTAACGGTTGCGCCTTCGAACTCCGCATAAAGGCGCGATCTCAGGGAGCCAATGTCTGCGATGTCGTTTAGAGGGGCTTTGGTCTTAACTATAACATACCGCGGCAGCTGAGTCATCACCTCTGACAGGTTTTCTTTCCTCTCGGCCAGCAGCTCCAGGACCAGCGCGATCCCCACCATGGAGTCGCGGCCGTAGTGAAGCGCCGGCAATATTACGCCGCCGTTCCCCTCGCCGCCTATGGGGCTGCCGGTCTCCTTCATCTTCATGGCCACGTTTATTTCGCCTATGGGCGCGCGCGCGAGTTCCGCGCCGTGCCTGGCGGCCACGTCGCCAACCGCCCTGGACGTGGAGAGGTTCACCACCACGGGCCCCCGGCCCCCGGTCTTGGAAAGAACGATGTCTGAGCACAGGGCGATAGTGTATTCCTCACCGATGGCCCTGCCCTCCTCGTCCACTATGGAGAGCCGGTCGGCGTCGGGGTCTACCGCGAACCCGATGTCCGCCCGCGACTTCTTGACGACGTCGCACAGGCCCTCCAGGTTGGCGCTCACGGGTTCCGGATTCCGCCTGAAATCCCCGTTCCCCTCGCAGTCGAGCGTCACGACTTCGCATCCCAGCCGGTCCAGAAGAAGCGGGATGGCGTCGCTTCCGGCGCCGTTTATGCAGTCGACCGCCACCTTGAATCCCGCCCCGGCTATGAGCCCGGCGTCAATGAATTCGAGTTCGATTATGCCGTCTATATGACGCCCTATGGCTCCATCGTCGTCTGAGATTCTTCCCGTCTTGTCACCCTGGCCGTAGGCGAATCCCCCCTCCGTGACAATGGTCTTAATGACTTCGACCTGCTCGCGCACGAGAAAGGTGCCGCCGCCTGAGATAAGCTTGAGGGCGTTCCACTCGGCCGGGTTATGGCTCGCCGTTATAGCTATGCCGCCCTGCGCCCGGTGATGCTCGACGGCGAGCTGTATGGTGGGAGTCGGGGCCACCCCCACGTCGATTACGTCGCAGCCGCAGCTCGCCAGGGCGGCCGCCACCGACGGGCTCAAGACGTCGCCGGACGGCCTTGTGTCCCGGCCCACCACGTAGACTCCGACCCCGAGCAGGGTCGCGAGAGCCGCGGCATACTGCGAGGCCACCTCGGTGCTCAGGGGATCGAATACTATCCCCCTTATGCCCGATACGCCTACCATCAATTCCTTATCAGCCACTCAACCCCCGATACAGACAAATGAATGCGATCCGCCCCTCTGCATTATAATTCGGCCCGGCTCGCTGTCAAGCATGGCTTGCCGGAATTGACGTCCGCCCGGGCTTCTGTTAAGCTCCCCCCACGGGAATCGGAGGCGCGTATTGGAAAAGGCGAGGAGCATTCAAACATGGCTATTCTTATTGCCCCCCCTTCTTGCCCTCTCGCTCTCCATACTCTACTTCCTCCAGATCGCACAGGAGCCGTTCGCGAGGCATCTCGTAGCCAACCCCCTGGTTTACGACATGGAGGCCCGGCAGATTCTCTCCGGCCAGCCATACGGCAGGGCCTTTCTCATGAGCCCGCTTTACCCGGGTTTCGTAGCCCTCCTCTACAAGCTGGCCCGGCCGGATCACCTCATCGTCCCTTACGCCCAGGGAGTCCTGCTGGCGCTTAACGTCCTTCTAATCGGACTTGCGACGCGCAGGCTGGCCGGCGACGTCGCCGCCCTTATCACTTCATTCGCGATGGCGTTTTACTGGAGTTTTTACTATTTCGCCGGCGAGATGGTTCCGGCGACGCTCGTGGTCACGTTCATTCTTCTGGCCGCATTGCTTTTCCTTTACAGGGACGAGAGGCCGCGAACGGCAGCTCTCATAGGAGGCACTCTGCTCGCGGCGGCGCTCTATATCATGCGCGGCCTCCCCGGCATCGCCAACCCCGGCGGGGGCGGCGCTTATACGGCCGCTCTTCTCCTCGCCGTCATATTCACAGCCGGGGCGGGACTGCTCGTTGCGGCTGCGCTGGCGAGCCGCAGGCTCAGGGAGTACGCCAATACCGTGGGGAGCGGGCTCTTCCTGGGAACCGCCGCGCTGGTGTGGGGAGCGGCGCTTCTCTTCGGTCTTCCCCTGGTTGTCATGCTGCTCAGGGACCGCAACCGCAGGCTCGCGGGGACGGGTATGTTCCTGCTCGCGGTTTTCATACCCCTGGCCGCGAGTCTGACGCATAACTTCATTGCGAGCGGCGACCGTGTTCTCGTCACAACGAGTTTCGGCGTCAACCTCTTCATAGGAAACAATCCCGCAAGTGATGGAATGGACCCCTTCCGCCTCGGCGAAAACGACAGCGTCAGGCAGGAGGCCGACCGGCTGAGGCTCGGCGGCGCGCGGCGGTCTGAGTTCTTCGCGGGGCACGCGTATGAATACATAAAAAGCGACACGGCCGGCTGGCTCGACCTCATGCGTGAGAAGGCCCTGCTCTCGCTGTCAAGGTACGAGATTGACAACAACGCCGACATCTCGGAGCGGAGGGCGGCGTGGAGGCGGCTGTTCCTCCCCCGGCTGCATTTCGGCATTGTGTTCCCGCTCGCGCTTGTCGGCATTGCGGCGGCGCTCATGAAGAGGGGCGACCGTACGCTGCCTGTCTGGGGCTTCCTAGTTTTCACCGCCGTCTGCATGGCCTTCTTCGTATGCGAACGCTTCCGGCTTCCGGGAATCGCGTTCCTGCTGCCTCTCGCCGTGACGGGCGCATTCACGCTCGGGCGCGGCCTGGCGGGCAGGTCCCGGGGAGCGGCCCCGGCCCTGCTCCTCGTAATAGCGGGCGCGGCGGTCTCCAATGTGGACTTTTTCGGGCTGGCCGGATACGAATTCCCGTCCATCATAGTGAACAAAGCATACGTGGAGCGCCTGGACGGGAATTACGACAGGGCCCGCCAGCTCTCATATCTGGCCATAAGCGTGGAGCCCGGGAACGCCGGCGCGCAGTATCAGCTGGGCGCCATGGAGGAGGCAGGGGGCGACGCGGTCGCGGCAGTCACTTACTATCTTGAGGCCCTGGAGCGCGATCCCTATTACGCGGCCGCCTACAGGGGAGCCGCGCGCGTATTCGAAGGCGCGGAAGTGAGCCCGTCCTATCTCGATCGATATGTGGAGATGGCGATGCGCGGCGAAGACATGATATATGAGAAGCAGACCCTAATAGGATACATCGAGGCGAGGGTCGAATAGACCCACCCTTCACTGCAGCGCCGGACCCGGAGCTGTCTTACCTGCCCGTAGAGCAGGGACCGCTCGAGAGCGACACCTCCATAAGGCGCTTGTTTATGCCGGGGCGGTACACCTCCGCCACGATGGCGTCCCCGATCTCATCCGGCGTCAAGCCCCTCTTGAGCCTGTCGTTTTCACTGTAGAGAAGGCAGTCGTGTTCAGAGGCGATGGCGAAGGCGCTGCCGTCCGGTTCATTCTCATAGACGAGCACGGCAGGCGTGGCCTCGCACTCGCGCCTGGCCCGCGTCAGCAGACTTCCCAGCTTGCGCTCACCCAGCTTCCGGTCGAGAAATAAGATGTCATAGTCGCCGCAGAGGGCTTCCTTCTCCCCGGCGACTTCCCTGCGGCTCACGGCCTCCACCGAAACCTGCGCCCCCTTCTCGATCGAGTCGACCAGGCTCTTCACTCTGCGCTTGGAAAAGCCCAGGAACAGCGCTTTGATTTCCATCACTTACCCCCTTTGCCATCCCTGATTTCCTTGAGGATGGCGCTCTTCGTCACAGGCTTCCCTTCGATTATGTCTTGAATTGTGCGAGCCGCGCATTGCGAAGCGCGCTTCGCGTCAGCGCCGCTGGGAGCCTGGAAATGGATTACGTGTATCCCCTTGCGCCTGGCTTTCCTGGTCCAACCGCTGTACTGGCGGCGGGATCCGTTTGCCAGCCTCAAGAGCTCCAGTGTCACATGTTCCATAACGTGAGCAAGATCCGTACCCTCTTCCATCTCCTCAACGAATCCGCCGCTCTCGCCGGCGAAGCACTCGTGGTTCCTGAGGGTCGGAAGCAATTTCAGGAGCTTCTTTGAGAATCCCTTTATGTCGGTGGTCATGACGGAGGAATATCTGCCCAGGTCAACTTCGACTTCATATACGGAGACACCCGATCTCACTATCCTGATTCCGGCTTTTCCGTCACGTCCCATAGTCTTACCGATCTCCCCCGTCTCGCTTGAGGTCGTCCACTCAGAAGCAAAGGGGCCAGCGCTCAGCGCCGGCCCCCACTTTTCTCGGCTGCGGCTCAGTAGTTCGTCGGAACTAAGACCTAAACTACCAAGTCTTCGACTTCTTCCAGTACTGCTTCATCACCTTGCAGTAACCCTTGATGATTGAACGCACGTCTTTGGATGTGTAGGGCTTCCCGCCAACTTCTCTCAGGGTCTTGTGGACGATCTGGTCATTCCACATGGTCGGGCTTGACCAGAACGTGTACATGCCCTGCCACTGGCCTTTGTAGAAAGGCTTGAAGTAATCCTTGGGACTATACTGCTTGCGCGTCGTCTTGCGCGTGGTGCGTCTCTTCATTCTTACACCTCCAAGTGTGAGCCGCGCCTATGATAGGATTCGGCAGAAGTGTCGTGTGCCTTAGCTCTTTTTGACGGTTTTTACCGGCTTACGCGATTCATGAGATCGCGCGCTTCGGCATTGGTGGGATCGAGCGTGAGGATGATCTCGAGTTCGCGACGCGCGTCCGCGTTCTTGCCCTGGCTGAGGTAAAGCCGCACGAGGCTCATTCGCGCGGGAGTGTAGCCGCTGTTGAATTCGAGCGCCCGCCGAAAAGCCTCTTCTGCTTCTGCCGCCCTGCCTTTGTCGAGGAGCGCGCTGCCCCTGAGAGCGTAGAGGTATTCGCCGTACCGTGAAGCGCCGCGCAGTGCGAGGTCGGTGATAACGATGACGCTGTCGGCTTTCCCCCGGCGGAGCAGGATCGAGCCGGCCCCGATATAGGCAGGCGTGAAAGCGCTGTCGAGCCCGGCGGCGAGGCGGTACTGGTGCAACGCTTCGTCGACCTGGCCGTCCGCTTCGAGGGCCTGCCCGTAGACGTAATGCATCTCGGGCTGGCCGGACGCGAGCCCCATGGCCTTCTCGGCCGCTGCAAGCGCCTCCTGCTTCCTGCCGTATGCCAGGTATATCTGCACCAGGTTGGCCTGGGCCTCGGCGTGGTCGGGGGCGAATCTCACGGCTTCCCTGTACTCCCTTACTGCCTCGTCGGTCCGCCCCAGGATTTCGAGCGCCAGCGCCCTGTGGAAATGCGATTCGCCGTCGTCGGGCTCAACTTCAACGGCGCGGTCGGCCATCTCGAGGGCGTCCGCTCCCCTGCCCGTCTTGACGTAAATGGTGGCAAGACTCAATATCGCGCGATGGTTATCGGGCTCCGCGTCCAGCACCTGGTTCAAGCACAATACGGCGCTGTCTTCCCGCCCCACTTCGAAGTAGGCATTGGCCAGCCCGATTCTGGCGCCCAGGTTGTCGGGCTCCTTCTCTATGACCTGATGCCATACCCCTATGGCCTCCCGGAACCTGCGATTCTTGTGGTAGAAGCTCGCCAGGTTTATGGTCGAGCTCTCTCCGCCCGAGACGTATCCCAATGAGACCAGCTTCTGCTTGAGAGCCTCGCTCTCGCCGCCGCTCACGGTGGGATCGCCCTGCACGAAAACCGAGTCGTAGAGTGTCGTGTAAGCAACCTCATGCGAGGCGACCCACTCGTCACGGAACGCGTCCTTGAGCACCTTGCCGTCCATCTTCCTGTCGACCGGCAGGCCCAGCGTATAGAGAATGGTGGGCGCGACGTCCATCACGGTGGCGTCCTCTATCCTGTATCCGCGCTTGACTTCCGGACCGTAGAACGCTATCGAACCGATTATTCTGTGCCACTCTATGGCCTGGCCGTGGCCGATTCGCGAGTCCGTGAGCGGCCTCATCGCGCCCGATTTGAAACCGTGGTCCGACA
>JASFEA010000058.1:0-18931 GCA_050125095.1 bacterium | reverse complement strand
CCGGCTTCCAGCCAGTAGCCCGTCGTGCTCTCGAAGAACTTGAGGTGACCCGCATCCGGCATCCCCTCCATCGCAGGCAGCTTGCCCGGGAGCCGCCCGCCCCAGGCGACTACAGTGCCCCTGGGGTCGGTCAGGACAAGGCCGGAGGAACGGCCGGCGCTTCCACCCGAAGACAGCATGGACTCGAGCTCCGCGAAGACCCGGCGGTAATCCCTCTCCTCGAGAGCCCGTACCACCGGCCCCTCGAGGGCCGCGTGACGTGCCAGGTCCGACACCTCGCCCGATATGTCGTCTATAACCGCCAGCGACCGGTTGAGCGCCCTCTTCGCCTTCTCGGCGCGCACCCCTTCCCAGTTCCTCGCCTCGAAGCGTATGTACTCGGAATAGGAGAAGTGGATTACGAAGGCGACTGCCAGAAGCGCAAACCAGATAGAGCGCTTCCAGCCGCGGCCCAGGACCAGGCCGGCGACGCTGGCCGCGAGAAGCGCGGCTGCCGCCCAGGCCGACAAATACGCCCAGCCGGTGCTTACGTCCAGAAGCGCAGCCGCAAACAGCAGAATTTCAAGAATCAGTACGAGCCGTCTTCGCGACACGGCCACCCCTGCCTGCACAGGGAGAGCGAAGACCTATTTGGAAGGGATGGCCCTCAACTCGGAGATGACATAGGCGTCGTCTTCGCGGCTCAGTGATACGAAAACGACCTGCTTCATCTCTGCGCCATCCTGTGTGCGGTAGGCTCTCTCAAAGAGAATGTACGGCCGGGAACCCGACTTCGTCTCGGTGGATGTCTTTTCGACTTTGAGTTCGACCGTTCGGAAATCTTCCAGATAATCGCTGAGCAGGTAGTAAGCCTGGCTCCTGGTAAAAAGCCCGCCGCGCGGTCCGCCCTCCCCAAGGTCAATCCTCACCTTTCCCTTGCCGAGGTGTGTGCCAAACGGCCTGGCGCTGCTTCTCCGCCACCCCTCTTCGATCGCACCCAGCACTTCGAGCGCCTCACGCGTTACCTCCTGAGAACCCTTTGCCTTTTGCGATTCGAGCGTGAGCTCTTCGCGAGTTTTGGTTCCGGCCCCCGCGTCACTAACTGGTTCGGGGCTCTCTTCGGTAACTCCCCGGCGGTTCTCCTCACCCCCACACAGACCCGTCATCATCACCACCACACTGAGAAGGGAGACCGCGCTGGCTTTAAGTACCCATCTCATGATCAGGCTACCTCCTCTTTAGAGCAAGTGCCGTGCCAGCCGCCCATCCCCGTTCTCTCCTCCCAAGACCCTGTAAAATGGGGTCTCACAATATGATTATAATACACACAGCCGGATTGCTGTCCAGAAATGGATAACCGTGTCGCCTTTCATGTACAGTCCGCAGGTACGGTCTAGCGGCGCTTCGCGGGCGATTTCCTGTTCCACTCCACCAGAATAGGGCTGGCCACGAATATGGACGAGTACGTACCCACCAGCACGCCGATGAGGAGCGCGAATGAGAAGTCCCTCAGGACCTCGCCGCCCATGAAGAAGAGGAAGAGGATGACGACGAGCGTAGTGAGCGATGTGATGACCGTCCTGCTCAGTGTCTCGTTGATGCTGGCATTTACGACTTCTTCATAGCGCTTCCTGTGATACTTCCGGAGATCCTCCCTTATCCTGTCGAATACGACGATGGTGTCGTTAAGGGAATAGCCCACGATCGTCAGGAAGGCGGCTATTACCGCCAGCGAGATCTCCCTGCCCGTGAGCGAAAAGAGACCCAGCGTCACGAGAACGTCGTGGAGAAGCGTAACAACCGCAGCCACGGCGAACCTGAACTCGAAACGCCACGCTATGTATATGAGGATAGCGAGAAGCGCGATGCCGACGGCGAGCGCGGCACGCTTGGCCAGCTCCGAGCCGATCTTGGGCCCTACGAGCTCGACGCGCCTGACGTCGACGTCGGCGCCGGCCATGTCCCGCCTGATAGCCGCTATCATGTCGCCGGAGACGTCCTCATCGGGTTCGTAGGGGCCGCGGATTATGAACTCGTCGCCCGAGGCGAACCTCTGTATTTCGACGTCGCCGTAACCGATCTTGTCCAGGGACGAGCGGACGTCCTCCGTGGTAACCTGGCGGTCGAACTTGACCTGTACGAGAACGCCGCCCCTGAAATCGATGCTGAGTTCGGGGCCCCCGTGTATGGCGAGAGATATGAGGCCCGCCCCGATGAGCACCGCCGAGAAGAGGAAGGCTCTCTTCCGCCACCCGATGAAATCATGATCCGGTTTCGTGAAAAATCTCATTGTCGACCTCGCTAAATGCTCAGCTTGTCAATTCTTCTTACGCTTGTTATGCCGTCGAATACGGTTCTGGTCACGATGATCGCCGTGAACATACTCGCGAGAATACCGATGGAAAGCGTTACCGCGAATCCCCTTATGGGGCCGGTGCCGAACTGGTACAGAACGCCAGCGGCGATCAGCGTGGTTATGTTGGCGTCGAGAATCGTGTAGAAGGCTCTCGAGTATCCGTCCTTTACGGCCCGTCTCACGGTCTTGCCGAGGCCGAGCTCCTCGCGGATTCGCTCGAATATGAGCACGTTGGCGTCAACCGCCATGCCGATGGTGAGGATGATACCCGCGATGCCCGGCAGCGTCAGCGTGCCGCGCAGCCCGCCCAGCGCAGCCAGGACTATGATGAGGTTGAGGACAAGCGCCAGTATGGCCAGCATTCCCGAGAGCTGGTAGTAAATCACCATGAATATGGCTACGGCGATGAGGCCGATTATGGCGGCTCTGACGCCCGCGGATATGGAGTCGCGTCCCAGCGAGGGCCCGACCGAACGCTCCTCCGCAAATATGAGTGGAGCCGGCAGCGCGCCGGCCTCGATCACGACCGCGAGGGCCTTGGCGGTATCGCCGTCGAAACTGCCCGTGATGGACGCCGTGGCGCTCCGGATCTTCTCCTTGATATTGGGAGCCGAGTGTACGTTGTCGTCCAGGACGATGGCCAGCCTGCGGCCGATATTCTCGCCCGTGGTCTTGGCGAAAAGCGAGCGCCCCACCCGGTTCATCTCCATGCGCACGCCGGGCATGTTGGGGTAGTCGGGGTCGAGCCCGAATCCCACGGAGGCGCGCTTGATGTGCTTGCCGGTGAGCTGAGGCTTGCGCTCGGCCAGGTAGATGTACTGGAAGGTGTCTTCCTTGCCCTGCTCGACCTCATAGTCCCAGAGTACCTCTACATCTACGGGTATAAGGCCGCGCTCGTCGGCGAGTTCCAATATGCGCTTTACGGTCGGAATGTACTTGCCTTCGACCATGGCGTTCTCATGCACCGCTTCCCCGCTCCCGAGGGGGATGAAGTTTATCATGGATCTCAAGGACCGGCCCCTGGCCAGCTCTTCCTCCAGCTCGTCGCGGAGCCCGGTCGTATCCGAGTCCATGGCCGCCTCTTCGAGCTCGCGCTCGAACTCCTCTGCCGCAAGATCGGCCGTCATTTCCCTGATATCGACGTGAAGCGACTCGTCCACGGTGGCGATAATCTGCCTGAACTCGTCGCCCTCCTTGAGAAGCCTGAACTCCAGGAGGGCCATGCGGCCCAGCAGCTCCTTGGCCCGCTCCTCGTCCTGCACGCCGGCGAGCTGCACCACCAGGCGGTCGTTGCCCTGCTTCTGGATTATGGGCTCGGACACGCCGAACTTGTCTATACGGTTGCGGATGACCGTTTCAGCCTTATTCATGGTGTTCTCGAGGTCGTCGTCGGGGATTGCGGTCTTGTCGATTTCGAGGACGACGTGCATTCCACCCTGAAGGTCCAGGCCCAGGTGAATGGCCCTGTTCTTAAGCTGGGCGAACTCCTCGGCCGGCATGTCGGCCTTCTCCTCGGGGGAGAGGGACACAATCTTCAGGGTGGGGTAGAGATAGTACAGGGCGACTATCACGACTATAGCGATCAGAATTACACGCCACTTCACACTGCCCATGCGGAGACCCTTCTTTTTAAGTTCGTTTCGGATATGCAGCTAGCAATAAGAGCCGCATGCGGCTCATCTTCAAGGAATAACCGAGAAGATAGTTTAAGGTGCCCCATAGGCTGTGTCAACAGGTAAATCCGGGCGGTCCGGCGGCCGAATCGGCCCCCGGGCCCGGTCGAATCGCCCCTCGGGGCCCGCCGGAGTGCGGCCTCCGGCCTACTCGGCGAGCAATATCATCTCCTGGACGGCCTGGGTCAGGCCCACCATGATGGCCCTCGCGATAATGGCATGCCCGATGCTGAGCTCCTCTACCTCGTCGATCCCGGCTACCGGCCTGGTATTCCAGTAGTTGAGGCCGTGCCCCGCGCTTACCCTCAAGCCCCCCTTTGACGCGAATCCGGCCACCTTGGCGATCTTCTCAAGCTCGATCCCGGCCGCCTCCTCGTCCGCGGCTTCGGCGTAAGCGCCCGTGTGTATCTCTACTATGTCGGCGCCCGAGTCGATTGAGGCCTTGATCTGGGAGATATCCGGGTCCACAAAGCAGCTCACGCGGATACCGGCGTCGCGGAGCTCGGTTATGGCGCGCTCGAAGGCCTGGAGGTTGCCCTTGACGTCCAGCCCGCCCTCCGTGGTGAGCTCCTCCCGCTTCTCGGGCACGAGCGTCACGATGTCGGGGCGCACTTCCTGGGCTATGGCTATTATCTCCGGGGTGGCGGCCATCTCAAGATTGAGCTTGGTCTTCACAATTTCCCGGAGGAGCCTGACGTCCCGGTCCTGTATATGCCGCCTGTCCTCTCTGAGGTGCACCACGATGCCGTCCGCTCCGGCATGCTCGCACAGCACCGCGGCCTCGACCGGGTCCGGAAAGGTTATGCCGCGCGCCTGCCTTACGGTCGCGACATGGTCAACATTGATTGCCAGTCTAGCCATTCAAGCCTACCTCCGCCTACCGAATCCCCCTCTCGAGCTTGACTTCGCATACCAGGCTGTCATCGCTCGATATGCCCAGGGTCAGGAACTGCTTGCGCTTCTGCTCGTCGTATGACTCTATACCATAAAGGACGCCTCCTCCAGCCTTTTCTACGGCGCGGGTCAGCTCCAGGTTGGCCCTCAGCAATGAGCGGCTGCGGCTGAGCCTTACATAGTCGCAGCGGACCGGCCTGCCGTCCATGTCTACGCTTCTGGAGTCGATGCTCACCGGCCGTATCCGGGCATAGGCGCTGTCCACGGCCGCGGCTATGGCGGCGACATCGGGCCGCTCCGGCGCTATGACGCGTTCTATGGCGTCACGCGAGAAGTAAACGAGAGCCGCCAACGCCACAAGCACGGCAATGGCGGCTGTAAGCTTGGCTACCCCAATCCTTGGCTCACTTTCCTGCGCTGGCGA
The DNA here is from genome assembly GCA_050125095.1 of bacterium. Taxonomy (GTDB): domain Bacteria; phylum Arandabacterota; class Arandabacteria; order Arandabacterales; family JALGWA01; genus JALGWA01. Next base: position 13,605 of record JASFEA010000058.1, on the reverse strand, counting down.
GAAAGCCTTCCTTCTTCGTCTCAGTGATCTCCTTGAACACCCACAGGTCCTCGTCATACGGGTCCCTGACGGTCTCTACGTACAGATAGCTGTCCTCAACCTGGTAGACCTTGGGCTCGGTATAATCCGGCTTCTCCTCCGTGACTTTGATCAGGGGATCCAGCCGGAAACCCAGCCCGTCTTCCGTATCCCATGGGCCCACGTCAATTGGAAGATCCATCTCGATCTTGGTTATGGTCGCTGCGTCGAATAGCTTCCCGGCGGCGGTCACCTCCGACACTTTTCCCCACCAGGGCGTGTCCGGCGGCAGCCCCGCAGAGTCGGCGTCGTCGGGAAGGAACTCGAACAGGAACTGGTCGTGAAGAGACTCCTCGTATTTATCAATGTCCTCCTTCTCATATGCATCCGCGAAGTACTTGATGAGGTTTTCCGGTGTCGTCCGGTCGAATTCGGGGTCCACCGGCGGGCCGTCGTCGCTGCTTACCGAGCAGCCCACCATGTAAAGCGAAAAAGAGATCATTAGAAGCACCCGCACCCATCGTCTCATACCGCTACCCTCCCTTACATTCTTCCTCTGGTTTCGCCTTTGAGGCGGCCCCACGAAACTTCCGGGGGCTCGTTGAAGTCGGACCATCTCTCTATATACCAGTAGCCATCCGGCAGCTTCCTCAGGAAGAGCCGCGCCTGGCCGTAGTAACCCATATAAGTCGGTGTGCCCTCCTCGTCCAAATGCTCCAGAATCAGGTCGTAATCCACCTGATATTCATAAGTCGTGTCCGTGAAGTCCAGAATTTCCTCCAGGAGATTTAGGCGCGCAATGCCGCTGCGCACGGGATCGAGTATATACGTCATCACTCCCGTCTCTACCGCCTTGTCCCAGTTTGAGAAGGCCCCGGGGAAGTCCTTCTCGACTTCCGCCGAATCAGATGAGGATGGACTGAACCGGAATGCCTCAGAGAATAGCTCCTCGTAATAGACCGGGTCCTTCTGCTTGATTGCGACTTCCATGTTATACAGCACATCCGAGGCCGAGAGCGGGTTGAGGGGCACGTCGCCGCTGCCGGTTGTGGGAGCGGCCGCGTCCCTGGTGGAAAAACAGGACGTCGCCACGGCCAGCCCCAGGCATCCCATCAGAATCAGGGCCGCCCTGGCCGCGGGCCTAGAAGATGTGCTTTGCTCGGATTTCCGCATTCCAGTAATTCCTGAAAGCCGCGTTTACGCGGTCGCCTTCCTTCCTGTTGTGCTCAACGTGGAAGGCAAGCTCTGAAGTGTCGCCGATCTTGTAATTGAAGCCCACCCTACCACTTATGTCGGTATTCTGCACAACGTATTCAAGCTCTTTTGAGCCGTCATCCTGGTACTTCCAGCGCGTATCCGTGAAGAATCCCTGCCGGATCCTGAAATTGAGGTGCTTGCCCATCTTGTAGTTTACGGCGATGCTGAGCAGGTGCGACTCGCTCTCGGTCGCTCTCCCGTAAAGACGCTGCCCGCCCTCTCTCCTGTAACTGCCCTGGTCCTGGTACTTGTAATTATGGCGGAGGTTGAGGCCGAGGCTGCTGACGATCTTGAAGTCCACGCTGGTATTTATATTCGAGTTCCTTACCAGCGTGTTGCGCGTGTCGTCGTAATGGTAATCCGTGAAGACCTGGCTGATTTCGTATCTCTGATTGATGCTGACGCTTTTCCATGTCTTGATGTCATAGGCTCCGGTTACCCTGTACCGCTCCGCGTTCCTGTTACTGGCCGACTGTTTGGACTGCGTGTAAACGTTGGTCTCGTCGGAGAACTCGCCGCCGAGGGAAAGACTGATGCGCGGGCGCAGTTTATAGCCGAAATCGAGCCTGTAGCGGTTGGTCAGCAAATCCCTGTCCTTGAAATTCGCCACCTTGTCGTCATAGGCGGTGACGGAGAGGTCCGACAGGGCGCTGAAGCTGACATCCGCCTTGGGCCCGAGTTTCTGGGCGTACTTGAGACTGAGGGATTTCTGTATGCTGTTGCCCGTATCGGCCGTAATATATTCCGAGCGGGCGTCGCTCCACTTCCCGCCCATGCTCAGAGTCGCACCGCTCCACGGGATGATCTTCATGCTGCCGTTTATCGCGGCGTTGTTGACGTCGCTGTTCCTGTCGTACCTGACAAGGAAGCGTCTCTTCGACCTGCTCAGGCTGACAGCGGCCTCCCATGTGAACCTGTCAGAAAACCTGTAATTGGTATTTACCGACACGCCGCGCCTCTTATTCCGTTCCGTTTCCTGCTCGTTGGTAAGCTGCTCGGGGCGCTGCTTCTGCTCGTCATTCGCGAGGAAATTGGTCCCGACGCGCATGCCGGGAAACAGGTCGAAGCCCACGTTGAAGGAGAGGTTCTGTGAGACGGTCTTGTCCTTGGTCTCAAGCGTTAGAGCCCCGGTCGAGTCGGCCAGCTCGGAGTTCAGGAAGCTCTGCTTACTCGTGTAGTCAGCCGACGCGCGGAGGCTCGATCCGAGGGGATTAAACGTCATTGAGGCGCCGAGGTCGCCCTGGTTGCCGGAGTTCCTCTGGTTGGTGTACGAGTTCTGCGTGGCGCCGCCGCCGAAGTGGACTCTCAGGCCGAGGCCGCTCGTCAGGGCCTTTGACATGTCGGCTGCGACCGTGAAACTCCCCCGCTTCTTTCTGTCATCGGGGGCCCCGCCCTTGAGATTGTACCAGTTGGCGAGCACGGTTGAGTTGTAGTTGAGCGAGAAGCTCACGTCGGGATTCAGCTGGTACGACAGGGACGCACTCGTTCCGTCGCTCGCGTCGGCGCGATTCAGGGTGGTGTTCTCATGGTTGCGAATCGACGCATTGAGGCGCGCCGTGAACTTGGCTCCAAACTGCTGGTTTAGTGCGATCCTGGCGTCCCAGTTGCCGACGTCTTTCTCCTTTGAGAACGAGAACTCCACAGACGGATGCGTTGTGTCGTACCAGTGTTCATAGGAGACGGGCAGAGATCCCGGGCGGCCCGCCGGGGGGGCCGCCTCGAAGTCGGGAGGCTCCGTCTCGAGGTCGGAGCGCTCATCGTCCGGGCTCTCATCGTCTTCCTCGAAGCCATCCACCACCGCCGCGGAGTCCGCCGCCCCTGCAGAGTCGGCTGGCTCTCCGTCGGCGTCCTGCGCCAGGCAGGCCGACAACAGTCCGGCCCCCAGAAGGATAATGAGGAATTGTAACGCGATAAGCCGCGCCATCACCCAACCACATCCTTCACCGCGTTAGCCAGGCTGGCAAATTCTTCTATCGAAAGGTCTTCCGGTCTTCTATCTGATCCCACGCCCGACATGCGACTAACGACTTCTATCGTTTCCGGCGTTAGCCCTGGTATCTGCCTGAGGCTCCTTCTCAGAGTCTTCCGCCTCTGCCCGAACGCCGCTCTTATAGTCTGAAAGAAAAGCCCCTCTTCTCTCACATCAACCCCAGGTCGTTCGAGCACGCTTAGACGTACGACGCTAGACCGCACGTCGGGACGTGGGAAAAAACTTGTCTGTTTGACTTGGAACATGATTTCCGGCTCAAATCTGTATCTGATCAGTATCGAAAGCGAAGAGTAGTCCTTCGTGCCGGGTCCGGCCACGATACGCTTCGCGAATTCGTCCTGCACGGTTATCACGGCCGTCTTGAAATGCTCCCTCGCGTCTATGAGATGAAGCAGTATGTTCGTCGTGATGTAGTAGGGAAGATTGCCCACTACCTTCCATGTCTTAATATCGGGATATTTCGCCAGGAGCTTACCGAAGTCGAGCGCAAGGAAATTGGCCTCCAGGATGTCCACGTTGCCGTTGGTCTCCTCGCGGAGAGCGGAGGCCAGCCGGCCGTCTATCTCGATGGCGATGACGCGCCCCGCGCGGCTGGAAAGCTCGGTGGTAAGCGCCCCCAGGCCCGCACCGATCTCCACGACGCCCTCATCGGGTCCAAGGTCGAGGGCGTCCACTATTTTGCGCGCGATATTGGCGTCCGCCAGGATGTGCTGCCCAAGGCTCTTCTTGAGCCGCAGGCCGTGTTTCTTAAGGATTGCGAGCTGGCTCAAGGTCGCGCCCATAAGCAGGGCCGGCAGGAGACAATGCGGAGATTCCAGGATAGGAAGAAAAACGCCAGCGCACTCTGCCTGCCAGAGGTTCATTTCAAGACCTTCAGTTTTAGATCGTGAACTGGACTCTATTGAGTCCTAACCTCTTAGCAAGCTGTCGCTGACATCACCTCGTTTCGGTTTTTCTGACCACGTGTAGTATAACACAGTAATTTAGGGATGTCAAGCGGATTGGGGGTGTGAAAGCGCCTGCATAGTGCTCTCCCGGGGCTTGTATTCCGGCGCTCCTGGGGGCATCGCTGGATCAACCCGGACCACCCTAATATTCGTATAATGCGCCAATTGCACCGAGTATGCGACATGCGACCTCCGGCGACGCCTGAGAGCTCCACCTTGACGTCCCTCCTGCCGATAAATACAATGTTTTGGAAGGGAGTTTTGGGGGCTTATGCCAAGGTTAACTCGCTACTGCAAATACATACATGAATTCAACGAGGCGCTGGATTCCTACATAAGGCGCTGCCACGGAAACCGCCGGTGCAGCAAGATCAGGTTCGATATCAAACGCGCCCTTGCATTCACCCTCTTCACGGGGCACGCCGACCGCAAATCCGTGCCCCGGGGCAACCTTTACAACCTGCTCGTCAGGATCGAGAAGCGCGTCGCCCTCGACAGGTACAAGATCCCCCGGGCATGGTATGAGAAAAGCATTTACGGCGCCAGCAAGGGAACGGTTTCCACGCGCCACAGGGTCCACAAACGCGAGATCAAGTGCCTCGAGGCGTTATGGAACGAGCTGGACATGCATCTCAGCGAGTACCGTGACCTCGTGGCCGACAGCAAGACGCCGTGGCGTTTCGAGGTAGACGAACGGCATGAGGACATGACCATAAGGTTGGAAGACCGGGCCATAGGCGACATGCTGCTTCTCGCCCTCGAGGGTTATTCGGTACCAAAGGGAAAGGGCACCCCTTTCACCGAAGTATACGGCATCTGCCTGGGCTCGACGCGCTCGAGCAAAGAGAGGCGCCGGGGGCACGGCAAGCACACCTCCCATTATGTACACTTGAGGGGAGTGCGAACACAGGTCAGGGCGGAGGGATTCGTGGACCGGGTGGATTACGATCTCCGCAGCGTGGAGATCCAGATGGCCGTCATGGATTACCTGATGCTCGGCGCCGACATCGTGGCGGACTTCCATACCCACCCTTACGATATCGAGAAGCAACTGGTAAAAGATAAGGGCTGGAGGTTCAGCGAGGCGGACGAGACCACCATGCCTCCATGGGTGTCCCAGCTTAAGGACAGGCAATTCCACCCCAAGGCTTCGCTCATCATGGCGCTGGCCACGGGAAAGAGGAAGATAAGGAGGCCGCGGCTCATAAAGCCCAATGTAGTCCGCTTCTCGATAGGAAAGCACCACTTCTATCTTGCCGCATACCGCATATGCGGCGAGCGCTACACCGACCGCGGCATAACCCTTAACGCCGACACGCTTCCGGGAATCTGATCCCTAGTCCAGGATCCCGGCCAGGAAGAGCCCTCCGAACACGAACGCCATGACCAGTCCGACCACAATCATGAGCAGGGCCAGTATACCCTGGATGAGGAAGTACTTGTTGAGCCGCTTGAGATAGGACTCGAGATGGTTCGTAAGGCCGGCCGCGGACATCTCGGCCTCGTTGGCGGCCCTGAACAGAATCACGCCCAGCCAGATGGGCAGCCACGCGATGAGAATGCCCCATATGGTGAACACGGCGAATACGCCCTGTATGATTGAGAGAACTCCGAGGAGCTTCATCCATCCCGCGCTGTCCGCCGCGATCCTGCAAGCGCGCTTCAGGGATTCCTCCGGGCTGTCCGGCTGCTGCATCATTTCCATCGCACACCTCCTTTGTCTTGAGATTCTATGAGAAAGCCCGCCGCCCGGTCAAGCAATTGGGGTCAGGTTGGGGTCAGGTCTTAGAATGCACATCGCGATGGGGTCAGGTCTCAAAATGCACAATCGTATCGCAGCAGGCACCGGCTCTCAGGAGGCACAGAGGCAGTCCTCGGGTACCGGAGACGGGCCACGCGCACCAGAGATAGGACCCGTGGGAAACAAGAACTACAAAAACAGGCCCCGGCACAACCTGCCGGGGCCCGTCAACTGCTTCGGGCCTCCTGCCCTTACTACCTGGAAATCACAACCTTATGTGTCACCTCTTCAGAATCAAACCTCAGCCTTATGAAATAGAGTCCCGTACCCGTCGCGCCGCCATCCTGCCAGGTGACCGAATGGTAACCGGCCGGGAAAGCCTGGTCGACCAGCACATCAACCTCCCTGCCGCTCACGTCGTACATCGCCAACCGCACTCTGCCGTCGCGAGGTATTCCGAAACTGATCGCCGTGGCCCCGCTGAACGGATTGGGGGAGTTTCCGGTTATGACCGCGCTTGCCGGAATGTCCGCCGTTATATCCGTGCCGGCCAGCGGGTCATAAATCTCGAAATCGGCGTCGCTTATGTCCTCGCCGCTGTTATTGCCTGCGTCATCGGCGATGACCTTGATGCGCGCCGCCGTGGTCGCGGCCTGCGTCACATCCCATGAATAGACGCCGTCATTTGCCTCTCCCGTCGCCAGCGTATCCGGATACGTCAGGCCGCCGTCGGAGGAAAGGAGGATCATGACATGCGCGACCCCGACGTCGTCCGTCGCGTTCCACTCTATGTCGTGGATCGTTCCGATGTCCCATATCTCGCCGCCGTTCGGCTCGATCACCGTAACGGACGGGCTCGTATCGTCGCGGATGGTGAAGTTGGCATTGCTCACGTCCTCACCCGTGTTGCCCTCGCCGTCATGCGCGATCACTTTAACGCGTCCCTGCGTCGTCGGCACAGCCGGCACATTCCAGGGATAGACGCCGTCATTGTCCTCGCCCGTGGCGACAACCGTAGGATAGGTAACGCCGCCGTCGGTGGAAAGCCGGATGTCGATTGAGGTCACGCCGACATTGTCGGTGGCCGTCCAGGTGATGCTGCGGATCGACCCGATGTCCCAGACCTCGCCGCCGTTGGGAGACGTCACGGTGACGACCGGGTCGCTGGTGTCCACGATCTCTAAGTCGGCGTCGCTTATATCCTCTCCCGAATTCCCGCCGGCGTCATAGGCTACGACCTTGATACGCGCCTGTGTCGTCACCTCGTCGGGTACGGTCCAGGGATAAGTGCCGTCGTTTACCTCGCCCGTCGCTACCGTCGTCGGGAACGTCGCGCCGCCGTCGGTGGACAGCAGGATGTCGATCGAAGTCACGCCGATATTGTCCGTTGCGTTCCACTCGATATCATGAGCCGAGCCGACCTCCCATGCCTCACCGCCATTGGGGTCTAGCACCGTGACAGACGGGTCCGTGCCGTCGCGTATGGTGAAGTTGGCATCGCTCATGTCTTCGCCCGAATTCCCCGCGGCGTCGTGCGCGAGTACCTTAACCCGCGCCTGCGTCGTGGGACTCGACGGCACCGTCCACGGATATGAGCCGTCACTGGCCTCGCCCGTGGCGATGACAGTCGGGAAGGTGGCGCCGCCGTCGGTCGAGAGCCGGATGTCAATCGAAGTCACGCCGATGTTATCCGTCGCCGTCCACGTAATCGAATGAACCGTACCGATATCCCAGACCTCCCCGCCGTTGGGCGAAGTCACCGTAACCGACGGGTCTATGCCGTCATGGATCTCGAAGTTGTTATCGCTGATATCTTCGCCCGGATTGCCGACGGCGTCATGAGCCACCACCTTGACCCGCGCCTGAGTCGTGGGGCTCGAGGGCACCGTCCATGGATACGTGCCGTCATTGGCTTCGCCCGTTGCTATGGTCGTCGGGAAAGTAGAGCCGCCGTCGGTGGAGAGATAGAGGTCTACCGAGGTCACGCCGATATTGTCCGTGGCACTCCAGGTTATGTTGTGAACCGTGCCTATGCCCCAGACCTCGCCGCCGTTCGGGTCGGTGACCGTCACCGAAGGAGGGGTCATGTCGCTGATCTCGAAGTCGGCATCGCTGACATCCTCGCCGCTGTTGGCCGCAGCGTCATAGGCGATGACCTTGACCCGCGCCTGAGTCGTAATCTCAGCCGGCACCGTCCATGGATAAGTTCCGTCATTCGCCTCGCCCGTGGCTATGGTCGTCGGGAAAGTAGAACCACCGTCGGTGGAAAGCAGGATATCTATGGAGGTCACACCGACATTGTCGGTGGCGGCCCAGGTGATGTCATGAGCCGAGCCGACGCCCCAGGTCTCCCCACCGTCAGGCGATGTCACCGTAACTACCGGGTCCTCGGTGTCTCCGCCTTCCTCCACCGTCGCGGAGCTCTCGTCCGGGATGTAATTGTGCTTTGACGCGGTTACGTACATGGTGCCGGTGGTCGCCGGCGAAGGACTGAACGTCACCTCTCCCGACCCGTCGGTCGTGTCGACAAGATAGACCTCCGTGCCCTTCCACAGGCAGACCGTGGCGCCCGAAAGAGGGCTGCCGCCCGATGTCACCGTCACCGTAAACGAAGACGGGCCGACCGGCAGCGTGGCGTCATGGCTCGCCGCCAGCGCCGTGGGGGTGTCCGTCCATACCGGAAGCTCCGGGTCGCCGAACAGGTTGGACGAGAACATGTTCTTGCGCGACGCGTAGTCGTTGTCCGGCCCGTAGTCGCCGTCGTAAAGCGTGTTGAAATCGCTGGCATAGTTGTATTTGTTGTCGCCGTGTATCTGGCCCATATGGATCTTGCCGTTGGAGAAGATCTCCTCCCACCACCGGTATTCCTGGCCCTGGTTCCACGGCCAGTCGGGGTCGTCCCAGCCCACGCAGTAATATGAGTTCCTCGCGGAGGCTACACATCCGATACCCCAGTTGGCGATCACGTAGTCGCCCAGGCACGCACCTGTGCGGTCAAACCACCCGGCCTGACAGGCGCCGACCAGCACATAGGGTTTCTCCTCGCCCGTTGAGGGATTGTAGCTCTGTGTGCAGAGGTCGGCCCATGAACCCTCGCCGTCGTCGTAGTAGCCGTCTCCGTCATCCCATGACCATATGAGGCGGTAGTTGCCGGACGGATTGCCGTGGCCGCTCGGAAACGCAAAACCGCAGCCCAGACCGACCCTTGTCTCGAAGTTGGTGGCCGTAAGAGCGTAATCGTAGGTATACGACGTGGGGTATATACCGTCCGCCTCGTAGAGCCTGTCATAAGTCACTCCGGCCGGATTGAGAAAGTCCGTCCTTACATGCTCGGCCACCGCCGCCATGTCGGTGTGATCGTATCCGGCCTCGGGGTAATTGGCGAATGCCGAGCCGAAAACCGCCTTCGTGGGCCATGAATTCACGGGCGGATCGGTCTCGTATTCGATTATGGCATCAACATAGTCCTGGACTTCGGTGGCGTTTCTGCTCGCCACGCGGCCCACATACGTATCCGGAAGCCAGGTAATGGTATCGCTGAATTCTCCCCACACATGGTCGTTGTCTGTATCCCAGTCATAGCTGGATCCGATCGAACCGTCGACTACGTCCGAGAAATAGTAGTCCGCCGGCACATCGTCGCCGTCCTGTGACCAGCAGTATCTCGCGGGGATAGTATTGGTATCACCGAGAAGCAGCACATAGTCGAAGCGCGGTGTGGAGTTGTTGAGCCGGAGGAAATTCCTGATCTTCTCCTGGGTATCGTAGCCCGTGTAGTTGGACTCGATCCAGGAAACCAGGTAGACCTCCGTGGGGACGCCCTTCCTGGTCTTCCAGTCCGCGAGGTCCTGCGCCGCGCTCTCGAAGGTCGAAGTGGTGATAATCGCGTACTGCGGATTATTGAGATCGTAGAGGGGCTCTGCGGGCCCGCCCGCCGAGAGGGTCTCGTCGAACTCGCCGTAATTCTCTATTATGCCCCTGGCAAGCGGCTCGAAAGCGCGTGAGCGCTCGCCCATCGCCATCTCTACCGACTCCCTGTCGCTCACGGCCATGGAATAGGAAACCTGAATGCTGTATGAGGACACATAAGTGATCTCGCCGCTGGCAAAGTCGTATCTCAGGGGATACAGGGTCACGCTTATGAGCTTGTGCCCCCTCATGACCTGCACGCCGTCATAGCGATAGAACTCGGCCGGCGTCACGTCCGGAAGCTGCTCGGGCTTAGCGGGCGGCTTATAGGTGGGGTCCCCGAGTAGAAGGGGTGGCTGGCGCATGAGGTAATTGTCGAAGGTGCCGAGCGACTGCGCGCCTCCCGGGGACACCATTACGTCGATGTTCTCGGCCGCGAACGGCACCTCATAGTGAACCGTCTTGGTGGGAAGCACCGGGTAATAGGGATTGGTGCTGGACCCGAACCCCTCTATCCTGTAATAGACATGTTCCCCGGTCTCTCTCATCTCCGGGGCGGGGACATTATAAATGTGAGCCCCCGCGGCCGCATCCGCGCTGCCGGTGACCAGGCCGCCGACGCCCGCCACCAGCAACAAAATCAGAATATACCGCTGCTTCATGGTCTTCCTCCTCCCACTAAAAGGCGAAGGCGCGGTGCACTCGCCCGCGCCGAAGTACGTATCTATACCGAATACAATTGCCCATATTTGATCTACCAATAGATGTTCTCTGGCTGCTAATCCTGATCATTCCCATTCTAACACATTTGGCGGCGGATTTCAATAAAAGCACCTCTAATGTTCCCCTTTGTGCCACGGAAAACCAAGGCAAACCAGGGGTCAGGTCTCAAAATGCACAACAGCTCAACACAACCCGGCCCAACATGCCAATTTGGTGTTGTGCCACCGAAATACGGGGTGGTAGTTTAGGAATATGGAACAGAAAGAGCGCTGGGACGAGATCTGGCAGAGGAAGGACACGCGCCGGCGGAGCAAGATCCCGGCTGTCGCCGGCAAGGACATTATCTACAGGACCGTGTCGGCCATATTAAAGCGCGAGCTTCCCGACGCCCGGGGCAAGAAGGTGCTGGAGCCGGGCTCGGGCCACGGCCTGGTCTCGCTCGGCCTGGCCAAGCGCGGGGCGGAAGTCAGCCTGCTCGATATATCCGAACCCGCTCTCACGCTCTCCAAGGCCTGCTTCATGTTCGAGGGATACCATCCCGAGACCTACAACGCCTCCATACTCGATATGCCCATGGAGGACGACACTTACGACGTAACCTGGAACGGCGGCGTGATCGAGCACTTCGATGAGGCCGAGCAGGCCAGAGCGGTAAGCGAAATGCTGCGCGTCACCAAGCCCGACGGCAAGGTCATAATAATGGTCCCTTCAGCCGACGCGCGAATATACAAGGCCGGCAAGGCATACGCCGACCGCCTCGGCCTGTGGCAGCCCGGCTACGAGATGCCCATCTCCACGCTCAGGGGCCTCGAGGCCAAAGTCCCCGGGCGGCTTGTTAAGGAATACCGCATGGGGTTCATTGCGGAGCTGCACTTCCTGAAATATTACTTCGCGAGAGTCCCCATATTAAGGGTGGCCTGGCTCGGCCTCGTGGAGCTCTTGGGCTATATATTCTATCCCTGGAATTTCCTTCCAGGGTACCTCTTGGTATCGGTGTTTAAGAAGGAAGGTTAAACAGCCTTCTGGCGTTCTCGTCGGTGAGCGCTTCCACTTCGCCGGCTGCCTTGCCCCTTGCCTGCGCGGCCCTTTCGAGGACATACTTCACATACGCGGGTTCGTTTCGCTTCCCCCGGAACGGGACCGGGGCGAGATACGGGCAGTCGGTCTCCACAAGCAGCCTATCCGGCGGCATCTTGCTTATGATCTCGCCGGCTTTTCCGCCGTTGTACGTAATCGGACCGGCAAAGGAGATATAGAATCCCAGGTCGAGCACCTGCTTGGCCAGGCCCATATCGCCGGAGAAGCAGTGCATCACTCCATTCGACGCTCCCTCGCTCTTTAAGATCTCCATCACCCGCCTGTGAGCGTCCCTGTCATGGATGATGACGGGAAGGTCAACCTTGCGCGCCAGCGCCAGCTGCTTCACGAATACCTCTTCCTGGACGCGTCGCGGCGACAGGTCGCGGTAGTAATCCAGCCCGATCTCTCCAATCGCGACCACATTGGGGTCCGCGGCCATCTCCTCCAGGTATGTCAGGATAAAGTCGTCAACCGTGTCGGCGTCATGCGGGTGGACGCCGGCCGCCGCGAAGACGTCCGCATGCTTCCCTGCGAGATGAACGCCTTCGGCGCTCGAGTCGACGTCAAAACCCACGGTAATCATGGCGACGACGCCCGCCTCGCGCGCGCGTGACAGCACGGCTTCGAGGTCCCTTCTGTATTTCCTGGCGGTGAGATGGGAATGAGAGTCTATCAAGACGATTCCTCCGCGGTCACGCGGACGGCTCAGGAGATTCTGGAGCCCGGAGCGGCGTCCTTATCAGGCGTAAGCAGTATTACTTTATCCCCGTCTGTCGCGGCCAGCAGCATGCCGCGCGACTCCACGCCCCGGATCTTCGCGGGCTCGAGGTTGGCTATCACGACAATATTCTTGCCCGTCAGATCCTCCGGCGCATAGTGCTCCGCGATTCCGGCGACGATCTGGCGCTCTTCCCCACCGATGTCGATGAATATCTTCATTAGCTTCGATGTCTCAGGCACCATGCTCGCGCTCTTGATATGCGCCACCCTCAAGTCGAGTTTCTTGAAGTCGTCGAAACTTACGAGGCTTTCGTTTGCGTCCGGCATTTTCTCATCCTTGTCTTCGGCCTTACCGGCCTTCTTCGCCTTCGATTTCTGCTTCGTCTCTCCCGCGCCCTCTTTCTTTTCTTCGATCCTGGGGAACAGGGGCTCGCCGGCCTGCAGGGCTTCGGAAAGTCCCTGCCATGAATCGCGCCACTTGAGGCCGTTCTCGAACCCGGCGCCCGTCATCCGCTCCTCTATCCCGAGGGCGCTCCAGATGGCCTGGGCCTTCGCGGGAATAAAGGGATACAGGAGCAGTGCAATCCTTCTCAGGAGCTCGCTGACTTCAAACAGCACACTGCCGGCTTCGTCACTGCCGCCGTCCTGCTTCATAAGCGACCACGGCGCGCGCTCTTCTATATACCTGTTACCGGCGCGGATTATCTTGAATACTTCCGAAATGCCATTGTGAATCTCGTACTTGTCCATCGCGGCGAAATACAGCGCCTCCGCAGCCACGGACTCCTGCCTCAGGCGCTTCGCAGCCTCATTCTGCCAGGAGCTTCCCGGCGGCACCTTCCCGCCGAAGTATTGATTGATCATGCCCGACGTCCGGCTGAGGAGATTGCCGAGGTCATTTGCAAGCTCCGAGTTATAGCGCTGTATGAACTGCTCCCAGGAGAAGTCGCCGTCCTTTCCGAACACGACCTCGCGCGCCAGATAGTAGCGCAGCGAGTCCGGCCCGTAATTCCTGGCGGCGTCCAGAGGCTCGACTATATTGCCGAGTGTCTTGCTCATGCGCTCGCCCTTGAAGCTTATGAAGCCGTGCCCGATGATGGTCTTCGGCAGCTCAATCCCCGCGCTCATGAGCATCGAAGGCCACATTATGCAGTGAAAGCGCGTGATATCCTTTCCTATGAGATGCACATCCGCGGGCCAGTACTTCTTAAAGAGGCCGC
>JASFEA010000057.1:0-19004 GCA_050125095.1 bacterium | reverse complement strand
CCATGCGGCTTGAAGAGGTCGCGTCCGATTTCTCGCTCGGCACCTTCAGGACCGCCATGGCCCGTGCCAGGGCCGGGAACAGGGCCATCGCCGTGTTCTCTCCCGCCAGCGATTCTTCGCGCTCCATCCCCATGAAGGTGGGCTGCACTTCGGCGAACGACAGGACATTATGCATCTTCTTCGGCCAGAAGCTCGAAGTCCTCGCCAGCGACACCAAGACCGAGAGGGAAGAGAGGGTCAAGGAGCTGGCCTGCATCTACAGCGTGATGGAGTGGATAGAGGTCTCTCCTTCGATCAACGCCTTCTTCTCGGAACTCCCGAAATACCTCGGGCCCGGCATGCTGGCTCCCGAGGAAGTTATGATCTATTCGGTTTACGAGGGCGTGGAATACGGTGATAAGCCGACATCGAGCAACTTCATATCCACCCGCCTCGTGGTCGGGGATAGAGAAAAGGGCGAGATCCGGATCGGCTACGCAGATGACAGGCACGAGATTCTGCCTGAAGAGCAGAAGATGCTCAACGAGATCGCCCGCGCCCTCAGTTTCGCGCTGGGCCGCAAGGAGTTCCGGGACAAGCTAAGCATGAAGCAGGAAGAGGAGGCCGAATTCAACCGGCGCCTCGTGGAACTCGAAAACGAAATCGCCGCGCGCACGCACGAGCTTGACGAACAGCGCCAGAAGCTGAGCGTGGTGGACTCCTATCTCGCCCGCGTCTCAAGCAGCATGGAAGAGGCCACGGGTCGGCTTGAAACCATGTTCAAGGCCATTCCGGACGAGGCGGTGCTGATCGACAAGCAGCGCCGGATTGTAATGACCAACCGGGAGGTCGACGCAGCGGGCAAACACTGCTATGAGGTCTTCTTCGACCGCGACAGGCCGTGCGAGAACTGCAGGCTCGCCAGGATCCTCGTGGACAAGACCCCTCTCACCATCTCCATGAAGCATGAGGACAAGTACCTCGAGGTGCACGCCCTTCCGGTCTACAACAAAGAACACGAAGTCGACGGCATACTCGAGTTTTACAGGGACGTGACGCTGGAAAAGACATACGAGCAGCAGCTTCAACAGGCCGACAAGCTCGCCTCCCTGGGACAGCTGGTAAGCGGGATCGGACACGAGATCAACAACCCCAACCAGTTCATCCGCGGCAACATAAAGATATTGAAGCAGGCCCTGGAGGACATGCTGCCCATCGTCGACGAGTATCAGAAGTCGCATGAGGACCTGAAGATCGCCCGCCTGAACTACGACTTCTTCAGAGAGCACATAATGATGCTGGTCAACGACATGGCGCATGGCTCGGAGAGGATCAAGGCCATTGTAGAGGGCCTCCGGACATTCGCGCGCAAGGACGAGGGGCTTCTCGTGGACACCGTCGACATGAACACACTCATAGAAGCGAGCACAAGACTGGTGCACAATGAGGTTCACAAACGGGCCGACATCAACCTCGAGCTGGCCGATAATCTCCCGACCTTCATAGGGAATTCCCAGAAGATAGAGCAGGTCCTCATAAATCTGCTGGTGAACGCGGGCCAGGCGATGCCGGACGACACTAAGGGTGCCATAACCGTAAGGACCCGCGAGGAAAACGGGGATATCCTGGTCGACATAGAGGATGACGGGCAGGGCATGACCGAGAAGACCTTGAAGCAGATATTCGATCCCTTCTTCACCACCAAGCGCGCGAAGGGCGGGACAGGTCTCGGTCTCGCCATCGCCTACCGCATTGTGGAGGAACACGGGGGCCACATGTCCGTCGCGAGCGAGCTCGGCGAGGGGACCACCTTCACCATAAAGATACCGGCCACCAAGGGCGCCAGTGCAGCATCGGAGGACGCTGAATGAAGAAGATCCTGATCGTCGATGATGACCCCGCCGTTACCAATTACCTCATGGTCTTCCTGATGCAGACGGGCCTGTTTGAGACCACTGTGGTCAACGACTCCCGGGAAGTGAGTCAACTACTGAAAGCCGACGCTTTCGACATAGTACTGCTAGACATGGACATGCCCAATGTGAGCGGCATGGACATATTGAACGAGATGCACAGCAGGGGCCTTGACATTCCGGTCGTCGTGCTGACCGGCGTAAGCGACGTCGACCTGGCCGTGAAAGCAATGAAGCTGGGGGCATTCGACTATCTGATAAAGCCCACGGATGACGAGAAACTCCTCGAGGTCCTCAATAACGCAATGGAGCATCGCGTCCTGCACCGGAACATCAAGACGCTTCCGGAGAAGCTCACGCGCAAGGACCTCGAGCATGAGGACGCATTCGAGCATTTCTCGACGCGCGACCAGGCGATGATACGCCTCTTCCACCAGGCGGAGAAGATAGCGGCAAGCGACCTCAGCATATTCATCTGGGGCGAGAGCGGCACCGGCAAGGAGGCCCTCGCGCGCGCAATCCACAATGCGAGCAAGCGAAGCGACAAGCCGTTCGTGGCCGCGGAGGCCGACAGCCAGGATCCGGACACCTTCCCGGCCTTCTTCTTCGGCCAGGACAGGACCTGGGGTGGCACCCGCGAAGAGAGCCCGGGGATCCTCGAGGAAGCAAACCAGGGCACGCTCTTCCTGAACCACATTGACGCCCTCTCCAGCTCAATGCAGGTAAGGCTCAAGCGGTTCCTGCAGACCGGCGAATTCTACAGGGAGAACTCGACGCATATAAGAAAGGCCGATGTCCGCATGATAGTCGCCTCCACGGTTGATCTCACCAGTCCTGAGTACCAGGACAGATTCTCCCGGGACGTTCTCTACCACCTGATGATCAATTCGATATATATACCGCCCCTGCGCGACCGCATGGATGACCTTCCGATTCTCGTAGAGAAGCTCCTGGAAGAGGAGTCCGAGAAGGCCGGGAGGACCTTCAAGGGAGTGGCGGCCGAGGTTCTGGACTATCTCAGGGGCTACAACTTCCCCAGCAACGTCATGGAGCTTCGCACCATCATAGCCGGCGCGGTGGCGAACGAGGAAGCAGACATGCTGACAGTGGAGTCGCTGCCGCCGTCCATTCGCCAGATGGTCGAGGGCGAGAAGGCCGGGATCGCGGAGACCTTCGTGCCCAGGAAGCTCGACGTCGTCGTCAGGGACTATGTGCTGAGAACGCTGGAGCACTTCTCCAATCAGAAGGACCTGGCCGCGCGCGAACTCGGCATAAGCGTTGAAGAACTCGACAGGATCTCCGGATCCTGAAGTTTCCGGTCAGCCGGGGCCCGGGGGACCGCGGCGCACACGCTGGCCCGGCTTTCTACTTTGATGTTGTCCCGCCGCCCGATTGCTGGTATTTTGCCTGTATAAAGAAGTGTCTTATATCAAACCCGGGGCAAGAGAAAACAGAACGGAGGTAGTGTACCTTGGCGAAGGAAATGAAGAAGATCTTGGTAACAGGGGCCGTGGGCCAGATAGGCTCCGAACTCACCATGGAGCTGCGCAGGCGATACGGCGCGGAGAATGTCATCGCAACGGGCCGCAAGACCGAGCCATCCGATGAGCTCCGGGACTCAGGTCCCTTCCACTTCATCAACGTAAGCCAGATAGAGACCGTCGAGGAGATGGTCAAGAAGTACAACATCGACACCATATATCATATGGCCGCTATTCTCTCGGCGACCGGCGAGAAGAATCCCCAGCTCTGCTGGGACGTCAACATGAACGGCACCATCAACCTTCTGGAGCTCGGTCTCAAGCACGAGATGGCGCGCATCATCATACCCAGTTCCATCGCAGTCTGGGGGCCCGGGGTGCCGCTCGAGAACACGCCCCAGGAGACGGTGCTGCAGCCCACGACCATGTACGGCGTCACCAAGGTCTGCGGCGAGCTTCTCTGCGACTACTACGTCGCCAAGTTCGGTCTCGACATCCGCGGCCTGCGCTACCCCGGCATCATCTCCCATAAGACGCTGCCCGGCGGCGGGACGACCGACTACGCGGTCGAGATATTCTACGAAGCCATCGATAAGGGCAAATACACATGCTTCCTGGGCCCGGACACCAGGCTTCCCATGATGTACATGCCCGACTGCATCGAAGGCACCATACAGCTTGCCGAGGCCGATTTCTCGAATCTCAAACACCATTCCAACTTCAATCACGCGGCGGTGAGCTTCAGTCCGGCCGAACTTGCGGCTGAGATCAAGAAGCATATCCCTGAGTTCGAGATCACATACGAGCCCGACTATCGCCAGAAGATCGCCGATTCGTGGCCCAACTCGATAGATGACTCTGCCGCGCGCGAGGAATGGGGCTGGGAGCACAAGTGGGACCTCGCGGCCATGACCGAGGACATGATCAAGCATCTTAAGGAGAGGCATGCGGCCGGCAAACTCTACGGCTAGGCAAGATTCCTGAATCGAATTCGAAAGGCGAGCCGCCGGCCGAATCCCGGCGCATAGCATCATAACGTAACCTGCGCCGGGATCTATATGGTGCCCTCTTCAGTCTTCTACTTGAGCCCGAGCTCGCGAAGCACGTTATCGGCGTGGTCCACTTCTTCGGTTACGAAGAGTATGTAGCGCGTATCCACGTGGATCGAGCGCGTGATGTCATCCCGGAAAACGAAGTCAGCCGTCAGGGCTTCATAGTTGCCGTCGAACAAGCACCCCACGATCTCGCCTCTGCCGTTTACAAGCGGGCTCCCCGAATTCCCGTTTGTAGAGTCATGGGTCGTGAGGATATTTACAGGTACGTCGCCGAGTTTCGGGTTGTGGTAACGTCCGCGGTAGTCGCTCCGCGCCAGCTCCAATAGCCTCTCCGGGCAGTCGAAGGGGAAGACGCCCGTGCATTTCTCCGCCATACCCGTGAGCGTGGTAAAAGCGTCGTAATGCACGGCGTCGCGCGGCGAGTACCCGCCTACGGCCCCGTAGTTGATTCGCATGGTGCCGTTGGCGTCCGAGTACGGTGCAACATGCCGCTGGGCGGCCAGGATCTCAATCCACTCCGGGGTCAGGGCGTTCAGCGCCCCCTTGAAGACCTTTTCCCGCTCAATCCGCTCTTCATTCTCCACGTGGAACTTGGCCGCCAGCGCGATGAAGTAATCGCCCTCCGCCATGAGTTCGTCATGCGTCAGGTTGAACATCCTCAGACGCTCGTCGGTATCGTCGAGCGTCGTGTTGGCATAGAGCTCATTCAGGAACACTCCCAGGTAGGTGTCGAGTTCGCCACCCGTCCGGCCGCCTACGATATCGTCGAAGACCTTCATGCGCTGCCACTCGGGCAGGTCCATCGCCTCCCCGATGAGCATATCCAGCAGCACCCTGTCGCCTGCCTCGCTATAACCCATCTGGAAGATTCGGAGCTTCCGCTCGAGGTTAATCACTTCCCGCTCCATATAGTCGGGGTCTCGCTCCATGTCGGGCTTCTCTTTCTCGAGACTCCACTTGTATATGGTCAGGGCCTGGCTGAGCAGGGAGCCTCTTCCCAGCATCATCGACATGAGGAGGTCCTTCATGGCATATCGCTCGGATTCTGCATAGAGCTCTTTGTATTCTTCGAGGATCTTCTGTACTCTCAACGCCCCGGACGACCTCTCGAGCATATCTCTTTCCAATGCCCGCTGGTTCTCGGTAAGGCCGAAGCGCTTGAAGCCCTCCAGAAGCCCGCGGTTCTTCTTGAGCCAGTTGTTGATTCCCTTCATTCTGCTTGCGACCCTCACGGCAACCTCGGCATAGGCCCGGGACTCGATCTCGAGCAGCCGTATCATCTCCTCATACAGCCTGATCTGCTGCGGCAACAGAAAGTATTCATACTCGGCCAATCCATACGACGACAGATATCTTGCCGTCCTTCCCGGGAAGCCCACTATGAGCCCGAAATCGCCCTCCTTGGCCCCCTCCTTCGAAATCTTAAGATACCTCTCGGGCCTGTACGGGACATTGGCCTCCGAGTAGTCGGCCGCCTTCCCGTCGGGCCCCACATAGGCCCGGAGAAAAGAGAAGTCGGCCGTATGCCGGGGCCACATCCAGTTGTCGATGTCACCGCCGTACTCCCCGATGGCCCTTGCGGGGATGTAAACCACCCGGATGTCCCGGAGCCGGACATAGGTATCCAGCATATACCGGGCCCCGCCATAGAAGGCATTGACTTCGCAATAGACGCCGTCTTCCGACTCCGCTTCCGCGACGATTTCCTTCGTCCTGCGCTCGATTGCGTTATAGCGCTCGAGTGGTGACATAGAGTCATCGACGGCGGAGCGAACACGCTGGGTCACATCCTCGGAGCCGAGGAATATATAAGCACGATAGCCGTGTGCGGGCACCTCCTCCTCCCTGGTCCGCGCCAGGTAGCCTCGCTCGATATAGTTCATCTCGGACGTGCTGATTCGCTGGACGGCCCCGTAGGCCACGTGATGGTTCGTGAGTATCAACCCGTCCGGGGAAACGAACGAACCAGTGGCCCCCACGCTGACCACCGCATTCGCCACGCCTGTGCCGTCTTCATTCCAGATTTCATCCATCGTAAGTTCGAGGCCCATTCCCCGCATATCCTGGAAGACCTCATCCGGTATGTCATACGGCGGCCACATGCCTTCGGCCGCTCTCGTCGGCGGGCAATGAGCCAGCAACAGGAGGGCCGTTATAATGCAGAGAAGGGATCCTGAGGATCGCCCTGTGAGCGGAATACGGGAAAAAGACGCGCCAAGCATGCCAGCCTCCCCGCGCAGAAGTTAGGTGGTCGGCGATAGTCTACCTTTTCGCCTTATACAGATGACCTTGCGGCCAGCCAATTGCGATCTCTAGAATAGTAGCATAAAGGGCGTCGCCCGGTGAAGCACCCTGTTTGTGTTAATAAGTTGTTAATTATGGCTCCGGGGGTAGCGCCTTGCCCGCGCCTGTGTTACTATAATCCTCCGGTTTCCGGTCGAGGTGCGACATAATGGAATGCCCACATTGCAGCCACAGCAATTCGAGCGACAGCCGCTTCTGCAGCAACTGCGGAAGGGCGCTGGAAGCGGCGCCGACAACTCCACTTCCCGCTCGTCCCCCTGAGAGGGGGCCCGAGAGCGGTTTCACCTTCACGCCCGGCCAGAAGTTCGGGTCCCGCTATCAGATCATCGAGGAGATCGGGCGCGGCGGCATGGGCGTGGTCTACAAGGCAGTCGATGAAGAGCTTGGCCGCGTGGTGGCTCTCAAGATGATCAAGCCGGGGCTGACATCCGATCCCGGCATTCTGGAGCGCTTCAAACAGGAGCTCCTGCTGGCAAGCGAAGTCAGCCACGAGAACGTCATCCGCATCCACGACCTCGGCGAGGCCGAAGGCATCAAATACATTTCCATGAAGTTCATAGACGGCACAAGCCTCAAGGAGCTCGTGTTGACGGCCGGCCGGCTTATGCCCGACCGCGCCGTTGCAATAGCCAGACAGATAGCGGGCGCGCTTGTTGCAGCCCACAGGCAGGGTGTTATTCACAGGGATCTCAAGCCACAGAACATCATGCTCGACCAGATCGGCAGGGCCTACGTGATGGACTTCGGCATAGCCAAGGCCGTAGGAGCGGAGGATTCGACGGCGCGGGGACTGGTGGTCGGCACACCGGAATACATATCCCCCGAGCAGGCCGGCGGCACCCCTGCGGACGAGAGATCGGACATTTACTCGTTCGGCTGCATCATCTACGAAATGCTGGCGGGGCGGAAGCCCTTCTCGGCCGAATCCGCCCGCGACATGCTCAGCAAGCACATGTCGGAGGACCCGGTTCCGCCCTCGCGGTTCAGTCCGGGGCTGCCGGCTATGCTCGAACGCATAGTGCTGAAGTGCCTTGAGAAGTCCCCGGCCCGGCGCTATTCCTCTGCGGCAGAGCTCCTTTCCGCGTTCGAATCCGCTCTAGGCGGGCAGCAGGCACCCGCAATCCGCAGGGCGCCGCCCGATAAGGAGGAAACCAGCAGCACGGCATCGCTGGCGGTCATGCCTTTCAGGGACATGAGCCCCGAGAAGGACCAGGAGTACTTCTGCGACGGCATGGCTGAAGAGATCATAAACGCGCTGGTCAAGGTTGATGGCCTGAGGGTCGCGGCCCTCACATCCTCTTTCCAATTCAAGGGCAGAGACCTGGACATTCGCGAAATCGGAGAGAAACTCAACGTCGGCACTGTGCTCGAAGGCAGCGTGCGGAAGGCAGGCAATCGCCTCAGGGTGACGGTACAGTTGGTGAACGTATCGGACGGGTATCACATCTGGTCCGAGCGCTACGACAGGGAAATGGAAGACGTTTTTGAGATACAGGACGAGATATCCACCTCAATCGCGGAGAAGCTCAAACTCAGGTTCGCTGGCGAACAGCGGAGACAGCCGGCCGATCGCGCCACGCAGAACCTGGAAGCCTACAATCTCTATCTCAAGGGGCGTTTCTACTGGAACAAGAGGACCGATGAGGGAATAACGAAGGGTATCGAGTGTTTCAAACAGGCCATAGAAAAGGACCCGACCTATGCCCCTGCTTACGCCGGCCTAGCAGACTCATATACTATGCTCGAGTCCATGCCGAGTTCCGAGCGCCTTCCCAAGGGAAGGGCTGCGGCCCTCAAGGCGCTGGAGCTGGATGAGGGCCTCGCAGAGGCCTATGTCTCGCTGGGGTGGATTTCATTCGGATACGAGTGGGACGTCAGAGCGGCCCTGAAGCATTTCCATAAGGCTCTTGAACTGAATCCGAACTACGCAACTGCCCACCAATGGTACGGTCTCATACTCATGAACATCGGGAGGACGGATGAGGCCATTCGTGAAGCGGAGCGCGCGCGTGAACTGGATCCCCTGTCGATCATAATCAACGCAGCCGTCGGCGTCATATACTTTTACACCGGCGACTACGACGTGGCCGAGGAAGAGCTGGAGAGAGTGCTCGAGATGGATCCCGGTTTCGGGCCGGCCCACGTCATCCTGGGATGGATGCACGCGGTTCGCGGCGATTACGAACGGGCCATTGAAGAGCTGAGGGCCGGTCTTGAGGCAGTAGGCGACCCCCGCGCGGCCGAAGTCCTCGAGGAGGGGTTCAGGGAATCAGGCTATGAAGGTGCCATTCGCGCCATGAGGGAGCACGTTCTGGAGGAGACCACCACATCCGGCAATCCCAATATGCTCGCGGCCGAGTACTCAGCAATGCTCGGCGAGCAGGACCTTGCGCTTGAATACCTGGAAAGGGCGATGGAGGCCAGAGAAAATGAACTTGTGTTCATAAGAGTAACGCCCGGCCTGGATAAGATCCGTTCCGACCCGCGGTATCTGGAAATACTAAAGCGAATCGGCCTGTCGGACGACGACATCCGTGACCTTCCACTATAGGAAGAGCCGGCGACCGCGCTCATTTCATGTGCTCGGCCACCTCATCCGGACTGATGCTCCCTGCAGTCTCCTCGAACCACCGGCGGGCCTTTTCGTATTTCGCGGCGAGGTCGTCAGCGTCACGGATCACATACAGGCTCTCGAATCGCTTAACGACCTCAGGCGGTAGGTCATGGTAGACATAGCGGACGCCGAAGTCATAGCGCGCGGGATTGTATTTAAGGCGCAGGGCCTGGGCGAGCGCGCCCAGCAGAAAGCGCTGGTAGAAGTCCACGGCCGCCACCAGGTTGCCGCGCTTGATCTCCTTGGGTATGAAGGCGGCGAACATGTCCACGCGCTTGGGGAGACTCTCAAGCGACGCACTCACCTTCTCCCTGAACGCCTCCCTGTCAAGGCTGGGGACAGTCACGGCGCCCTTCTTATTGAAATGCCACTTGGCCGCGCCGTGGAGCTCGGGCTCCAGGAGCTTGTCCTTGGCGCTGTGCTTGAAGACCGCGAAGTCGACAAGCATATATGGACCGCCACCTTCGAGCCTGTAGAACGCCTGGACGTACTCTCCCAGCTTCGGACCCGTCACCTCGTACTTGAGCTCGATCGGAGCCATAGATTCGATGGCCTCCTCAACGACGGCAAACGGCTCTTCTATCCTGTCATCCTCGGCGCTCACGCAGATATCGATGTCGGACCACTCGTCCACCCGGTCGAAGGCGGCGGCGCCTCCCTCCCACATGGCGTACACATAGTCAAGAGGCTCCAGCGCCCTGGCGATCGCGGCCGTAACGTCGTTACGGCTGATTCTATTCTGACCATTCATCATATGCTCCAGTTGGGGTTCACTCATTCCCGCCGGGCCAGCGGGGATCCTCAAACCTCTGTATCTCAAGAAGGTACCCATTGGGGTCTCTCAGGAAACAGTGATAGATATTGTACTCCGTATTGAGGGTCGGCTGTTTCTCGAACTCGACGCCCTGTCCCGAGAGCTTCTCATACCACTTGTCCACATCGTCCGTAACGAATGTCAAAATCAGGCCCTTCCCCGACCCGGCCCTCTCTCGCTCGCAGAACCCGAAATAGGCGCCTGCGGACACGCGGTAGATCCTGCAACCTCCCTGGTCCAGAACAAGCGGCAGCCCCATGACCCCCTCATAGAACTCCGCCGTCTTCTTCAGGTCACGCGTGTAGCAGAACGTAATTCCCGCATCGAAAGGAGCCATTTTATGAAACCTCCATTGCCTGCTGCCATTCGCCCCCAATTGCCTGACGTCAGTCCCACTGCCGCGGCTTGGCTATTATCTCTCTTATCTCCAGGTCGAAGAAGTTGTTCATATGGGCGGCCTTGAGGACTATGGCCGTGTCGCAGCCGCCTCGCGTGCCGCCCACGGCGATGACCTCCCGATCCGTGGGAATGAGGCCCGCGTCGGCGGCCATGACGGCGATTTCAACCGCCACCTTGACGCCCTGGGTTCCGAAGCGCCTCAACGTATGGGCTATGATCTCCGTCCCAGTTATGCCCCCGAGTTTGCTGCTTATGGAACGGCCGACCCCGCTCAGGGCATGCGAACAGATGAGAACCTTCACGCCTTTGTCTTCGAGCTCCTGTCTCACCTCATCCGGCATGAGCTGCTCGTCTCCCCCGGTGAAGCCCGAATGCTCGCCAACGCAGACCAGAATGCGGTCCATGCCCTCAAGGCCTTCGGCGAACTCAAGGGCGGTGGTACCCCTGGTGGAAGCCACGACGATGTGCTGGATGCCGAGCTCCCCGGCTCTCTTCTTGACTGCCTCTATGACGCCCGCCGTGTTCTGGGGGCCGGGCCTGTCGAAGTATGTCGTGCTGGTCTTTTCCATTCATCATGCTCCTTGATGTAGATGCTTGATGTTCCTCTTTCTCATGCTCTCCGTATGCCCCGTTCCTAAACACATATGCCAAAACGCTTCCAGGGTCAAGCCGTGGGGGCCGGATCATTGTGCATTTCAAGACCTGACCCCAAATGGGAATTGCGCATTCCGGCACCGTTTATTATCTTATGGTGCAACCCGAGTTAAGGCCCTGCCAGAGGCTTCTTACGAATCCCGAGCTCCAGCCCCGTGTGGCATACATAAGTCAACGTCCGGATGGGAGATAAATGTGAATATCGTCTCAGCACAGCGCGGGGGGCGGGCTTCACAACCAGAGAGGAAACTAAGCGAAGCTAATGGCTCGTCCCCCCTCTCAGTTCCTCTTCGGCTCTCTCTAACAGGCCGGCTATAGCCTCATCTTCCGGCTCCAGGGCCTGAGCCTTCTCGAAATACTCCAGCGCTTGAGCAGGATCCCCGTAGTTGAGGTTCAGCGTGCCCAGATCCACCCACACCGAGGCCTCTTCCGGGAATTCTTCTGTATTCATCTTGAACACGAGCTCAGCCGTCTCGCGGTCTTCGAATAGCATGAGCATGACCTGCCCCACCATTGAGAGCTGTTCGGGACCGAACTCATAGGCATCCCGCCGATTTGCCTTAAGGAAGGCGTAATGCTCCCGCACGTCGTCCGGAGTCCTGGCCATCGCAGTGTACCCGATAGTACCCAGGAGGTCGCAGCGCGGCAGAGTCGGCTGCTTGCCCTGAAGTATGTCTATGATGGCGTATGCTATCGACGAGAGGAACATCTCGCGCCCTATGCCGCCATTGGCCAGCAGAATGACGCATATGTCGGCTTCAGGCACGCGATAGAACATGCCGGTTGTGCCGAAGGAGCTGCCGCCATGCTCGTATACATCCAGGGACTCCGCCTCGTCCAACGCATACCTGGTCCAGTAGTTGGCATAGGCATAGCCTTCGGTCTCTGAGAACTTGTGATGGGCCTTAAGGAACTCGGCCATCATATCCTCATCCAGGAGCATGTTCTCCTGCAGCGCGCGGTGCCACTTCAGGAGATCCGCCGCCGTGGAATAGAGTCCGCCCGATGGAACGCTCTTGGGGGATGCCGACGAGTGCATGGTGGGTTCATATGTGTCGTCCGGAGCCTTCTCATATCCGTAGGCGCGGTGCCGAACCAGCCTCAGATCGTCGAAGGCTCCGGTATCATTCATCTTGAGAGCGCCCAGTATTTTTTCCTGGAGCACCTCTTCAAACGGCCTGCCCGCTATTCTCTCGATCACAGTGCCCGTTAAGAAGTAATTCGTGTTGCTGTAGTCGAAGTCACTTCCGGGCTCGAAATGAAGCGAGTCCATGAGAGGATCCGCCACCAGGAGATCAAGGAACTCGTCCCTGGTGAAGCGCTTCTTGTCTATATTGTCGAGATACCCCTCAAGCAGGGTGTAATTGGGTATTCCCGAAGTCTGGCACAGCATATGATGGATGGTCACGCTACCTGCCCATGGCCGGCCTATCTCGGGGATGTACTTGCCCACGGGATCGGATAGAGAGAGCATGCCCTCTTCGACAAGCATAAGCGCGAGTACGGCCGTGAACTGCTTGGATATGGAGCCGATCCTGAATCTCGTATCCAGCGTATTGGGTATCCCCCATTCGAAGTTTGCGTACCCGATCGTCCGCTCACCCACCACCTCTCCTCCATTAGCCACAAGCGCTACGCCGTTGAAAAGGTTGTTGTCCTCAAGAAAACTGAAAACCTCTTCAAGTGGATCAGCCTCAATGGCATAGGCAGCGGCTGCCTGAGCGCTCAGGAGCAGTACGAGCATAGCCAGCGTCAGAGTCCTCATGAAGCATCTCCTCTTACAGGGGGGTATCGGAGAAACCGCGGCACAGTAGGGCGTGCTATTTCGCCCTCCACTCTGGAATACGATTCATCGGTGCGCTTTGTTTCAATTCCCTGCTTTACACGCCAGCCTCCCTCTCCTACGATTGGCCCGGCGCCGCCCCTCGGCGGGGCCGGCGCGAAAGGAGGCGGAAGGCATGGAAGCAAGTATCGGGAAGAGATGCGTCGCTGAGATGTTGGGGACCCTGACCCTCGTCTTCATCGGCTGCGGAAGCGCCGTCATAGCAGGGGAGTACATAGGTTTCGCCGGGATCTCGTTGGCCTTCGGACTCTCGGTGCTCGCCATGGTTTACGCGGTGGGCCCCATTTCGGGCTGTCACATTAATCCCGCCATCAGCATCGGCATGCTGGCAGCGGGGAAAATGAAGGCCAGAGATGCCGTGCTCTATATCATCATGCAGTGCATCGGCGGCATCATTGCGGCCGGCATCCTCCTGGCCATCGCGTCGGGCCGGGCGGGCTACTCGCTGGCCGTGGGCGGCCTGGGGCAGAATGGCTACGGCATCCACTCTCCGGCGGGCTACGCCCTGGGCGCCTGTTTCATCGCCGAAATCGTACTCACGGCCATATTCCTGCTCGTCGTGTTCGGCTCTACCAGCGAGAAGGCGCCAAAAGGCTTCGCCGGCGTGGCAATCGGATTCGCGCTCGCCTTCATTCACCTCGTCGGGATACCGGTTACGGGAACCTCGGTGAACCCGGCGCGGAGCCTCGGACCGGCTGTCTTCGCAGGCGGAGCGGCCGTCTCCCAGGTCTGGCTCTTCTTCGTCGCCCCCATAATCGGGGCGCTGATTGCGGCTATGATCTGGAAATACGCGCTGGCCCGGGACTAGGGTCGCCAGGTACTGCGGGTATATTGCCGGACAGGCGCTGGCCCTTGACACCACAGGGGCTTTGCACTATCATACCTGAGAAACTTGCCGATAGTCATATTCACAACATAGCCGCTTGGCAGTGCGGTTCATATACACGCTTGCTCCTCGGTAGCTCAATGGCAGAGCATCCGGCTGTTAACCGGAGGGTTGCAGGTTCAAGTCCTGCCCGGGGAGCCACTTTCGTTCGCAGCCCTCTCCGGAACTCTCCCTTATAGAACAACTGAACGGGTTTCGAGGGTTCTGCGTTTCCGGCTTTTTCAGATGGGAGGACGCTTCCCCGGTCTATCGGATCTGGGGGTGCAATGCGATCGTCCGGCGAGTCAGAGCGCTTCCAGCCCCGCTTTCCTCAGCCCGTCGATCAGCTGCTCGGTGAAGCCCTCGATCTTTATGACGCGGGCTATGAGCTCTCTGGACCGTTGTTCGAAATCGGGTTTGAGCCGGCGGAGCTCCGCGATGTAGGCCCGGGCCTGCGGCCTGCGCTGCAGCTTTCCAAGCGGAGCGGCACACACCACCGGATGCCAGAAACCAAGACTCGGTCCGGCGGTCACCGCGGCTCGATAAGACGATTCGTAGCGCTCCTGCCGGTAATCGTCCAGCCAGAGCGCGTGGTGGAACCATCTTGGATGACAGGGATTGAGAGCGATGGCGTTTTCGACGAGTCTTCGGCCATGATCGAAATCGCCCGCCATCATGACAACGTATCCTATCGTTCCGGTAAAGTACGGGGAGTTTGGATTGAGCCGAAGGGCCACGTCCGCCTCGCTCAGTGCCGACTCGAGTTCGCCTCGCAAGAGATGGACGTAGGCCATGACGGTTCGTGTCAGCTGGTTAGCAGGGTCCATAAGGGCTCCGTTCCTGGCGTATTCGCCCGCCTTCTCCAGCGGCTCATCGAACTCCGGTATGTCCCAGATGTAGGCGTGGCAGTGCATGTTTGCGAGGGCTGAACAGGCGGGCCCATAGTCGGGTTCGCGCTCGACTGCGGCCCGCAGCGCTGCGAGCGCGCTCCGGTATGATTCCGGCGTCATCACTCGCATGTAGTACTGGTAGCGGAGTACTGCCTCGTAGGTCGTGAGGTCGCAGGACTTCTTTTTCCGGACTTCGCGCGATAGCCGCTGTGATATGATCCCCGCTTCTCCCGCGATGGTTGCGACGACTTCCCTCGCGATCGATTCCTGGGTTGAAATGACTTCGGCCGGGTTGAGCTTGTATGCGTAGGCCTCGCTCCAGACCTGCCTTCCCGTCGCCGTGTCGGTCAGGTGAAGAGCGACCTTCGCCCTCTCCGAGTCTCTGCGCAGCGTGCCTCCAAGGAGAAACCTCGCGCCCAGCTGGGATCCGGTCTCCTTCGCATTCCCGGGCTCATCAGGCGCCGGACCGGCTCTCCCGCCGGAAATTGCGATGATGTTCTGGTACCTGCCGAGCTCGACGGTCAGCTCGGAGACCAGCCCGTCCACGAAGTAGTCCTGCCCGGTATCGCCGGTCAGGTTCTCCAGGGGCATGACGGCGACGGACGGCTTGGCGCCGATCCCGGATAGCCCCGACAGGGACTCGGCGGGGGCGCCGGTCGCAGGTCCGGGCTGCTCGATGAAAAGCGGCACGTACCGCCCCTTCCGTATGTCGATGCGTACAGGATCTTCACCCCCGGCGACAAGGTAATACCTTTCGAGCTCGCGCCTCAGCTTACCCGCCTCGATGCGGACGATCGGATCGAGCCCGGCATCGAAATCCTTGCCCCGGCCGAAGACCGCCATGGCGATCGAATACCCCTTGATCCGGTCCGCCCGGCCCGCGAGGGTCTCCTCGACGACATATTTCAGGAAATCCCGGCGTTTAGGGGATGCGAGAAACTCCGGATGCGAGAGGACCCGGCGAAGCTCTTCGCGGATGGCCTTATGGGGCAGGCCCGACCCGTTCTGGGGAGATGATGCACCCTTGTCGTGCTCCTGTCCGGCCACCTCAGCCCCTCTCAAGTTAAACGCTTATCCGATATAGACTTTGCCGGTGTAGGCTACAATAGACTACCGTAAACTCCTTACATCCGCAATCATTCTGTGCCATAAAATGATAGTGTATTTATCAGCTCATGATACCGCGACTTCATGAAATGGGGCTTGCACCTTGACAAATCAAAAGGAGGCGGTCAGGATTGCCGCAGAGTACTTTCCCCGTTATGCCGGCGAGATAGAGCGCGCGTATGAGGAAAGCAGCGATTTTCGATCGGTCTGCGCCGACCTGCTTGCCTGTGACAGGGCCCTGGTTCATTGGAGCAAAGTAAATACCGGTGATGGACCCTCGAGAAGGGAACAGTACAGGGAACTGCTCGACTCGCTCAAACAGGAGGTGCTGGACTGGCTGGTAGCTCACGGACTTCTTCGTGATAAAGGAGAAGGTGCCTAGACAAGAGATCTTGTGGCTTTGAAAAGAAAATGAACGGAGGGAACGATGAAGTTACTAAAATGCGCAATCTCATTCTTAGGTCTCCTCTCTCTTGGGTTCTGCAGCCGGACGGCTGTCGCTCAAGAGAGTAGCGAAGCCAACGCTATTCCCTATCAATTGCCAAAATGGAAAGGGGTACAGGGGAAAACCCTGGAAGACTCCAAGCCGGATTTTGTCGGCCGGCCGAAAGCGCCTGAAGGCGCACCCAATGTCCTGGTCATCATGCTGGATGATGCCGGGTACTCAAGCGCCACCTCCTATGGGGGCGTCATGCGTACACCCACCTTCGACCGGATTGGTGATGAAGGTATACGCTATACACACATGTCTGTGGCTGCAGTATGTTCCCCGACCCGTGGATCCCTCTTGACCGGGTACAATATCCACGAGATAGGAACAGGGATCATCTCGGAGTTTGCCACCGGCTATCCTGGGTACAATTCGCAGATTGACTACACCACTCCTTCCATCGCCAGAATTTTAACCGAAAATGGATATGCCACGGCAGCATTCGGCAAATGGCACAATACCCCCATGGAGGAGGCCTCTCCTGCCGGTCCCTTTGAGAGCTGGCCCACGGGCATATGGGGTTTTGAGTATTTCTGGGGATTCCTGGGAGGTGAGACCAACCAGTTTCATCCACTGCTGTATGAAAACACGACAGCCATTGAAACCCCGAAAACCAATGCAGACGGATCGAAATTCCACATTTCCCATGGCATGGCCGATCAGGCGATCAAGTGGCTGGATAACTGGAAAGGCTTGAGAGATAATCCTTTCTTTATTTATTATACGCCGGGCGCTGTTCATGCGCCCATCCAGGTCCCCGAAGAGTGGCGGGATAAATATAAAGGCCAGTTCGATGAAGGGTGGCATGTGTACAGGGCTCAACAACTGGAACGCCAGAAAAAGCTCGGTCTGGTTCCCCAGGACGCGGAGATGGTCGACTGGCCGGAGGTTATCCCGGAATGGGATTCTTTCAGCGAAGAAGGCAAAGAATACCTGGCCCGCCAGATGGAAGTCAATGCGGCTTTCCTGGAACATGTGGATTACCATATCGGAAGAGTCATCGACCATATTGAGGAAATGGGCGAGCTGGACAACACCCTCGTGATCTACCTGACCGCCGACAATGGCTGCACGGCGGAAGGAACACCCACGGGTACATTCTCCGAGCTGTTGATGCAGAACGGGTTTCCGCCGCTAACCATGGAGCAGCAACTGGAGAAACTGGAAGAGTTCGGAGGATTGGATGCCTGGGGAGGGCCGCACATGGCCAACCACTATTCGGTCGCATGGGCCTACGCATCATCAACCCCGTTCCAGTGGACCAAACAGATGGCTTCCCATTTCGGAGGGACCATGTCTGCCACGGCAATTCGGTACCCGAAAGCCATCAGGGCAAGAGGTGAGTGGCGGAGACAATTCCAGAATGTGACCGATCTCGTTCCCACCATTCTGGAGGTTACCGGAGTGCCCGCACCCGACTATGTGAACGGACAGAAAAGAAGAGAGTATCCGGGAAAATCGCTCACCTATGCGTGGAACGATCCCGATGCTAAAACCAACCATCCCACCCAGTATTTTGAAATGACAGGATTTGTGGGATTGTACCACGAGGGATGGACCATCTGTGGAAAACCCTATCGTATCCCCTGGTCAGTGGATCCTGAAGCCATGGAGAATTTCGATCCGCTGAATGTGGAATGGGAGTTATACAACATCGAGGAAGATCCCATCCAGCAGGTGAATGTAGCCGATCAGTACCCGGAAAAAGTCAGGGAACTGGAAGAAATATTCTGGGAAGAGGCAGAGAAGTACGATGTATATCCTGTGGGAGGGTCCCTGGGTAGGACGCTGCAACCGGAATCCAATCCACAGCGGGCTGCCAAACGACACTGGGAACTGACAACCAATGTATACCGGGTACCCGAACTGGCCGGACCAGAGATAAAGTCGACCAACTATGAGGTGAATGCCTATATCACAGCCGACGAGACCACCCAGGGTGTGATTTATGCTGTGGGTGAACACATCGGAGGACAGGCTCTGTTTATTATGG
Organism: bacterium; assembly: GCA_050125095.1. Taxonomy (GTDB): domain Bacteria; phylum Arandabacterota; class Arandabacteria; order Arandabacterales; family JALGWA01; genus JALGWA01. Next base: position 603 of record JASFEA010000057.1, on the reverse strand, counting down.
ATGGTAAACTGAGGTACAGCTACTCCACACTCGGCTTCTACTGGCATGACTTCGACGGGGACGTGAAGATTCCCCATGGAGACATAAAGATAACCTTAAAACACACCATGAAGGAGCCCGTACTTAATGGCCCCTCTACCGTCGAGCTATTCATTGATGATGAAAAGGTCGGGGAAATGGATATCACAGCGACGGTCTACGGTAGTTATACCGCCCACGAAACTTTCGATATCGGCCGGGATGAAGGTATGCCCGTCAATGAGGAGTATGCCGATATGGGGAAATTCGAGTTTACAGAAGGGCAATTGCACAGGGTGGTGTTCGACATCAAGAACCCCGACGAACAGGGCACGAGTCCCTCCGCGTTTACTGTTATTGAGTAGCCTGAATCATAGGGAATTACCGTAAGATCGGGCTGTTGGGTTAGAGATGCGGGCTTCAGGCTGCCACCACGATGTGGCAGGTTACCTGAAAGCCCCATAGGGATTTCCCGTCAGCGCAGAATCAAATCGGTCTGGGGCGGACACAGGTACTCGGTTCCCGTCTCGGTGACGGCCACGTCCTCCTCCAGCCCCAGGAACCCGTAGCCGGGCACAAAGAGGG
>JASFEA010000056.1:0-19067 GCA_050125095.1 bacterium | reverse complement strand
GGACTTCTCGGGCAAGACCGTAACCGGCTACGACGCCTACGACGGTGACAACGACCCGACGCCGCCCACCACTTGCGAGGGCCACGGCACCTCGTGCGCCGGCATCGCCTGCGCGGCTACCAACAACTCCGCGGGCGTCTCCGGGGTGGGCTGGAACGTCAAGCTCATGGGCGTCAGGATAGGCACCGACCCGGACTGCGACGGCAGCTTCTCGACCACCTACGCCATCCTCGAGGACGCCTTCGTGACGGCCACCGACAGGGGAGCCCATGTGCTCAGTAACTCCTGGTCGATGGGCGGCTCCGACATAGACCAGATCCACGACGGCATCATTTACGCCAAGACCAACGGCAGGGGCGGGCTGGGCTGCGTGGTGTGCTTCTCCACCGCCAACGGCGACAACCCGACCATAGACTACCCGTCGCGCTACGCCGAGTGTGTGGCCGTGGGGGCCACCAACTGGTGCGACGAGCGCAAGCGCGCCGTGAACGACGCCTGCAACAACAACGAGTGGTGGTGGGGCAGCAACTACGGGCCGGGGATCGACGTCGTGGCCCCGGGCGTGGGGATCTGGACAACGGACATTACGGGCGCCGGCGGATACAACCCGGGCGATGTAAACGAAGGCGACGCCGCGGGAGATTACACGATGTGGTTCAACGGCACCTCTGCCGCCTGCCCGCACGCGGCCGCCCTGGCCGGCTTGATACTGTCCGCCAACAACAGCCTGACCGCCGCCCAGGTTCAGACCTACATTCAGAACGGCGCGGACGACATGGTCGGTCGCCCGGCCGAGGACACTGCGGGCTGGGACCAGTACATGGGATACGGCAGGATCAATGTCTTCAACACCATGATGCTCGTCGACCAACCCGACCTCACCCCGTACCTGCTGGCGGGCTGGGACGACAAGATAGTCCCCCGCAACACCAACGATGCCACAGGCGCCAGCTGTCCCCTGCCCGACTCGCTCTACGGCAACTCGGGTACAACCTGGCTCAACTGGTCCGAGAGAAATATCTCCTCCGTGGGTTGCCCACCGCACGGGGACAGGGTCTACCTGGATAACCTCTATGTGGCATGGGGCAGCTGGGGGGCCTTCCTCCCCAACCAGTCGGGGTACGCAGCCAATATCGGGGTCATATCCGTAAGAGGCGGGCTGCATACGCTGAGCAACGCCCTCGACTGGGACGACCAGGTGGCGGAGAAGAACGAGACAAACAACTCCTACGCCCAGGAGTTCGCGTGGACGCCATATATCCTGGCCAACAAGACGCCTCTCTACCGGAATGTGCCGCCCGACAAGGGCACTTCCACGTACCCCAACTCGGACGGCTTCGAGTTCACATACGGCGCCATCAGCGCGGTTGCAATGACTCCGCTGGACCCGGACGACGACTATGACGTCAGGATACACGACGCTTATACCAACCCGACAGCGAGCTTCCGTTCTTACGACGACTGGTCAAGCGCGGTGGCAGGATACACGGATTTCATAATCGCCAACGCGTGGGGCGGATCCAGCGGCAAGGAGGACATCGGCGTATACCGGTACAGCGACACGGGGCCGGGATCGGGGATGTATGTGGAGCATGCGGATTACTACGGCCTGATCGCCACACCCGGCTACTACAGCCAGACGATCCCGGATTACAACATCATCGACCTGTTCGGGGTGTTCCTCAGCGAATCCGGCAATTACACATTCGTGGTTGAGAACCAGAGCGGGATGGCCGACCTGGACTTCGCTATTTACCCGGCCGGGACGGACTACTACGACCGGTTCGAGTACCTCACGCACTCCAACATGACGGGCGACGGCGGCGACGAGATGTTCACCGAGGACATCGTGGCAGGCGACATCTACCCGCTGGCGGTGTTCAAGAGCCGCAGCACCGATGTCGGGAAAGCTGTGACTTACAGGATACACGTCTACAAGACCCCGCCCAACCTTCAGCCCTATGTGCCCTCCGGCTGGGACTACCCCGTCGTCCCCAGGGACAAGGGCGGCGCGACGTCCTCGAGCGCGACGCTTACCGACTCGCTGCCGGGAGACAGTACCGGCACCTACATAAACCTCTCCTGGTGGAACGAGGGGCCGGACACGGCGGGAGCGCACGGCACGTACATCTACAAGGACACCCACCCGTTTGTGGGCGGCACGGTGACACATATCAATCCCGGCCAGTGGGTATACGGCGCGAACTGGGGCCCATACTACGTCGAGAACGGCCGGCACACCTTGCAGGAAGTGGTCGACCCCGCTGACGATATCGTGGAGACCGATGAGGACGACAACATGTGGGAGATGCAGTTCGCGTGGACACCGCACGTTCTCGAAAACGACATGCCCGAATACTGGACCCAGCCTCCCCCGCCCGGTGTCCAGGCGTATGTCAACTGCGACGGCTATCAGCTCAACGGCGGCTGGTGGAACGCCGTGGGCATAATGCCGGTCGAATATGCGGACGACTACGGCCTCCATCTGCACCCGCCTTATTCCTCGAGCCTGGATGGCTATACCACGTTTTACGAGCTGTCCTACGCAATCGCGGGCTTCAGCGACTTCGTGCTCTTCAACGGCAATAACGCCGCCGTGGGATACGGGGCCACGATGGATGCAGGCGTGTACATTGAGGACGCCGGGGCTCACGGCGATTACTATGTCGAGGGGGAAGCGACATCTGTGACATATGGCATGCCGGTGGCGATTTACTCGATGTCGCTGGACGCTTACGAGATTCTCGATGTCTACGAGATACAGTTCACCGAGACCGGGAATTACACGGTGGAGCTCGAACCCACGAGCGGCAACGCCGATGCCGGGATTTCCATGTACGACTACCTGACGGCATACATGGATAAGCACGAGACCCTTCCGGGTGCGTTCGCCAACTCATACGGCGCCGGCGTGCCGGAGACGTTCACGGTACAGATAGACACCGCCGGCTACTACGGCCTGGTGGTGTGGAAGGCGCATTCGTGGGATCTGGCAGAGAACGTGGTATACAACATAGACATCTACGAGACGCCGCCGAATCTCACGTACTCGACGCCCGCAGGCTGGTCTTATCCTTTCACGCCGCGGAGCACCGGGGACGCCGGCACCTACTACGCCCCTTTGAGCACACATCTCTACGGCGATTCGGCCACGACCTACATCAACGTCTCATGGGCGAACGTGGGGCCGGATACAGCCGGGCCGCACGAAACGCGCTGCCTCCTGGACGATGGCTTCCTTACAGCCTTCCGCAGGGTGGCGCCGCTCGCCCCGGCCGGTTCGCTGTTCGTGGTCAATATAGGCCCCGTGAGTATAAGGGGCGGCCGCCACACGCTCTCAGAGTCGATCGACATCCTGGATGAGGTGCTGGAATCAGACGAGGGCGACAACGTGTTCTCGCGGCAGTTCGTGTGGGCGCCTCCCGCGTTGACCATGGACGATCCCGTGTTGAGGCCGATGCCTCCCCCGAGGGGAACGGGAACGTATCCCAACTGCGACGGCTACTTCGTCCCGTGGACGCTCAACTGGACCTATGTCACGGCCATGTGCCCCTTCGCCGACGAGGACCTCGACCTGCTGCTCTATACCGACTATGAGAACAGCGAGTCGGGATTCAGCGACCTCGTTGCGTCTTCCATGATGGGCTCGGGCCAGACCGATTTCGTGGGGTCAAGGTACACTACCGTGGCCGAGTTTCCGGCGGCGGTGCAGCCGCTGCCTTATAAGGGAGATGCGGGAGGCGGCGGGGCGCCTGAGGATCCCCTGGCCACATCCATATGGGTGCATGCCGTGAGCTCCGAGGGCTGGGTATTCTTCGAGTCCGACCTGCCCGTGGAGATAGAAGACGAGTTCTATGCGTATGAGATCCTGTCTGTCTATGACATACAGCTGGACGTGGGCGACTATGACTTCCACCTGGTGAACAGCCTGGGAACGGCCGATCTGGCCCTCGCCATCATGCCCTTAGCGGCCCAGTTCTACGGAAGGGCCGACGCCGAGGTGGAGGCGAATTCGGGCGGCCCCGCCCAGGACGAGTTCGTGACGTTCACTTCCACCGAGGCAGGGTGGTATGAGGTTATTGTGTTCAAGGTCGGATACGTGGACATGCCCAAGGGCGCGGTGTTCTCGCTCCGCGTGGGCGAAGCGGGGGTCGCCGGCGTCTGGGATGAGGAGCAGCTCATACCGGACGAATTCGCCGTCGAGCAGAACCGCCCCAACCCGTTCAGCGGGCAGACGACCGTGAGGTTCGGTGTGCCCAATCCGGGCGCGCATGTAAAACTCAGTGTGTACGACGTCGCCGGAAGGCATATCGCCACCCTGGTCGACGGCGAGAGGCAGCCGGGTTATCATGACGCCACCTGGGACGGAACGGCGGCTTCAGGTAAGCCCGTCTCTTCCGGCATCTACTTCTGCCGCTTCGAGGCAGGCGGCCGCACAATGACCAGGCAGATGCTTCTGCTGAAATAGACCGAGGAGGATAGGAAACTCACAGGGGGCTCCCCAGGGGGCCCCTTCTCCTTGCTAGACGGCAGCCGCCAGGCTGGGCAAATGTTGAAATCCCGTAGCCTTTGCTGTATAATGGACGCGCCTTACCAGAAAGGGAGGGCTGCAATCCCATGCGAGGTCCATCGGGCAAGACAGGTGGACAAATATACCCGGCATCCCGAGCGACCAGGCCCCTCCCGCCCCAAACCCAGGAGGTGCGAGAATGCGCTCGACCAATTCTGCATTACCGGCCTTTGTTCTGCTCGCCTTAGTCAGCTTAGCCACTACAGGTCAAGCTACGACCTGGAACGTACCCGCGGATGCCCCGACCATCCAGGCGGGCATTGACTCCGCATCCGCCGGAGACACCGTCTCGGTGGCCAGCGGCACCTACACCTGGATGACGGAGGGCACCGGCACCGCCGACGGCCTCATCAGCATGAAGGCGGGCGTGTGCCTGAGAAGCGCGGCGAACGACCCCGACTCTGTCACGATCGACGCCCAGCAGCTGGGGCGCGTGATCTACATTTACGATATAGGCGCCGGAGCCGTGGTCGAGGGCCTCACCATCACAGGGGGCTCAATCGGAGATGCAGGTGCCGGGATTTACGTCTCCCGGTCGTCACCCACTATCCGCAACTGCCACGTTGTCGGTAATGAGCTCACTGACTGGAACACCAACGGGCCGGGCATATGCTGTTTCTCCCAGGCTCCGACGACAGTAGAGAACTGCGTGATCTCCAACAACGTGTCGACCCAGAACGGAAATGCCTACGGGGGCGGACTGTTTGCCTATTACTACTCCGATATTGCGATAACCTCATGCACTTTCTGCGCCAATACATCGAAGTATGGGAGTCATGTAGCTGCCACGGTCGCCAGCGATGCGGTGCTCGACAGATGTATCCTTGTGAACGGCCTCGGGAGCACCGTCACGGGCCCAACTTACTGCGTTAGCAACAGCGATATAGATTTGACCTGCTCCGACGTCTGGGGAAACTCGGTCGGCGACTATGTGGGCTGCATCGCCGGCCAGAATGGCATAAACGGCAACTTCTCGGCCGACCCGGTTTTCTGCGGTGCAGCCGGCGGCGACTTCCACCTGATGTCAGGTTCACCTTGTATCGACGCGCCGGGCTGCGGACTCGTAGGAGCTTTGGGTTGGGGCTGCCGCCGGCCCAATCACTGGTACGTGCCTTTTGACGCCCCGTCAATCCAGGCTGGAGTGGATTCCGCCGCCCACGGCGACACGCTGATCGTCGCCTGCGGAACCTACTATGAAAATGTCTCTGTGGACGTGAACGTAACCATCATGAGCGAGACGGGTGAGCCCGACTGCGCCACCATAGACGGCCAGCACCTGGGGCGGGCCATAGAATTCACCTACCTCGCATCCGCCACGCCGCAGATTGAGGGATTCACCATAACAGGGGGGCATGCCGAATACGCCGCTGGGGTTTACTGTAATGATAGTGACGCCCGCGTAATCAACTGTGTCGTTACGGACAATAGCGCCACGGATTTCGGCGGCGGGATAGTATGCAACACATGCGAGCATTTTATCAGGGACTGCATTATCAGGAACAACTCCGGAGGCTCGTACGCGGGGGGCGCGGGCGTGTTCGGCGCCACCGGCAATTTTGAGAACTGCACTTTCTACGGCAACGACGCGCCCCTGGGCGGATGCTATTACGCCAACGGCCAATATGACACCCTCTCCAACTGCATCCTTTCGTTCTCCACCCAGGGAGAGGCGGTGTATTGCGACGCAGGGCACGTGGTAATGTCATGCTGTGATGTGTACGGCAACGCCGGCGGGGACTACGTGGGTTGCATCGCCGGCGAGCTGGGAGTAAACGGCAACTTCTCGGCCGACCCCTTGTTCTGCTATCCAGACGGAGACGATTTCTATCTCCACTGGACATCCCCGTGCATAGACACCCTTGGCTGCGGGCAGGTGGGAGCGCTGGGGCCCGGCTGCGTGGCCAGAACTTGGTATGTTTCGACCGCCGGTAATGACACTACAGGGGACGGTACGGCCATATATCCATTCGCCACCATCCAGTACGGGCTCGACCGGGCCTTCTGGGGCGATACCGTAGAGGTGGAATGCGGCAATTACTTCGAGCATGACATCACCATGAAGTCAGGCGTGCTCCTTACGAGCTCGACGGGGACCTGGGACTGCGCCAGGATCGACGCGGGAGGGACATCGCGTGCATTCCAGTGCGACAGCCTGGATACGGCGACGGCGATCAGGGGGTTCACCATCCGGGGCGGGGTGTCGAACGTCAGCGGCGGAGCCATGTATCTTGATTACGCTGAACTCACGGTCGCGAACTGCAAGTTCGACACCTGTACGGCAGGTGGCCATGGTGGCGCCATCTACGCCATGCACTCGTCGCCTACAGTCTCCAGCTGCTTCTTCGCCGGGGGGTCAACAGGACACGATGGAGGTGCGATCTACTTCTATGAATGTGACCCTATCGTAACCGACTGCGTCTTCTCTGAGAACGTCGCTGCGGCTAGCGGCGGCGCCATGGCCTTTCTGGATTGCCCTGACTTTGACATCAACCTGTGTTCCGCCGAGTTCAACCACGCCTATTGGGGAGGAGTAGTGCAAGCCCGCCGGTCTCCCGGCGTGATTAACCTGTGCAGCTTCCGGGACAACACGAGCGAGACTTATGGCGGGGCCATTTGCATGTTTGAGAACAGCCATCTCGGGCTTATCGGCTCGTTTATCTATGACAATAACAGCGTCGGTTACGGCTCCGGCGTCTACGCCCAAGACTGCACTGCCGACATCGCCATGACGACTTTCTACGGCAACAACGCGTACCCCGAAGGAGGCAGCGTCTACGGCTATAACGCCTCGCTCGATATCGACAACACCATTATAGCGTTCGGCCGGGGAGGCGGAGCGGTCGGGTGCACGGGCGGCAGCATTTACATCACCTGCAGTGATGTCTATGGCAATGTCGGCGGAGACTGGGTCGGGTGCATCGCCGGCCAGGACACCGCCGACAACTTCTCGGCTGACCCGCTCTTCTGCAATCCGGACCTCGACGACTTCCATGTCGCGCCATACTCGCCGTGCCTCACGGGCCCGTGCGGCCAGATCGGGGGGCTGGGCGCGGGAATTGACTGCTACAGCGTGCTGCCATCGATAGTAGGGGTTGCCGACGTGGGGAACGACCAGGGACGCCAGGCCAGGCTCAAGTGGCGGCGGACGGCATACGACGTTCCCGGAAACGAGATGGACATCACCGGCTACACCATCTTCCGCAGGCAGGACGCGCACCTTTCGGCGCCCGCGATTCCCGAAGAGGAAGTAGCGACGGATGTTCAGGCGGCCTTGGGCACCGACGCTGCCAGCACCGATGCCTCCACAGATATGCCCATTCTCATGGCCGAAGGCTGGGACCAGATAGACTACGTGCTCGCATACGGCGACTCGATATACCAGGCGGTCGTCCCGACGCTGTGCGACTCCACGGACGAGGGCACTTGCTGGTCGGTGTTCATGGTGAGGGCGACGAGTTCGGACCCATTTACTTACTTCGACTCGGATCCGGATAGCGGCTACTCAATAGACAATCTCGCGCCCGCCCCGCCGCCCGGGCTCATGATGGCGTCGGCCACAGAGCTCGACTGGGATGAGGTGCCGGACGAGGACTTTGACTACTACTCGGTGTACGGGTCGGCGCTTGACCACCTCGACGAGACAGCGACTCTCGTCGGTTACACCATCGACACGGGGAAGGACGTTACGGGTCACGTCTACGATTACTATCACGTGACGGCCACCGACTTTTCCGGGAATGAAGGCGAGGAGTCGAGCGTCAACAACGTCTTCGCCGGGGTTCCCGGGATTCCCGATCCGGGCGACATCCCGACGGCGTTCGCGCTCAAGCAGAACCGGCCCAACCCGTTCTCGACGACGACGGTCATAGCGTTTGACCTGCCCGCAGAGACCAATGCGCGCATCCGGATCTATGATACGCATGGGCGCATCATCACAAGGCTCACAGATAAGAGGTACGAAGCCGGGCGGCATGCGGTTACCTGGCGCGGCGAGGACGAGGCCGGCAATCAGGTGGGCCCGGGCGTATACTTCATCCGGATGCAGGCGGGTGAGTTCAAGGCCATGAAGAAAGTACTGCTGCTCCGGTAGACGGCCGGCGCTTAAGCGTATTGAGGGGCCCGTGGAATCGCACGGGGAGAGATAAGCACCATATACATATATAAGGAAGGGGCCCCCGCACCGGGCACCTTCTCTGTCCGCGGATGAGCCCGCAGACGCAGGCAGTCCAGCCGGGCCTCGTCCCGCAGGCCCCACAAGCCAGCCCCAGGAAGTCCGTTCACATCAGCCCATAGCCGCAGGCCCCCAAATACCTTGAATCGGCGCATTATACGCGGTATAATTGACGTAACTTAAGGCATCTGGAGCTGCAAACAATGCGTCAATTCGAGCGGGGACGGCGCAGCCGCTCCCCAGGCTTCCGTTCCATCTCCCGGGACCGGAGCATCCCTTTTCCCATCTTTAAGCCGCCGGAGGTGCGTCATGCGTAACGTAGTGTTGTTTATTGTCTTAACCCCGGTCCTCCTGCTCTCTGCAGGACCGGCTGCGGCCGTCACCTGGGTAGTGCCGACCGACGCCCCGACCATTCAGGCCGGAATCGACTCGGCCTCGGCCGGGGATACGGTGCTGGTGACGACCGGGACCTATCTCGAGAATGACATTGAAATGAAGTCGGGCATAGCGCTCAGGGGAGGTTCGGGGCACTGGGCCCACACCACGATCGACGCCATGACGCTCGACCGGGTCCTTTGGGGCGATTACCTCGACAACACCACCGTGATCGAGGGGATCACCTTCGCCTACGGCACCGTCGCGGACGCCGGGGCCGGCATGTCCTTCCGCAACTCGGACCTCAGCATTATAAACTGCCGTGTCGTGCACTGCCGTTCGACGAATCACGGAGGCGGAATGCTCCTGCAGGACAGTTCCCCGACAATCATGTACTGCCTCTTCGACTCCGACACCTCGGGCGTGGACGGCGGAGTCCTATACATTACCGGCGGGTCGCCGTATCTGTATGACTGCCAGTTCTCCTCCAACACAAGCTCGGGAGAGGGCGGATGCGCATACATCACGAACCACGCGACCCCGACCTTCGAATTCTGCACATTCGAGTACAGCCAGGCAGCTCGGGTCGGCGGCGTCATCATGTCGGATGGCTGCGCCGTCACGGCCACCGGCTGCGGCTTCACCAACAATATCTCCGACGGCGGAGGAGGCGCCATATACCTGGACACCGCTCCCCCCTGCAGCGTCTATTACTGCCTCTTCGACCGCAACCAGACCAACGGCACCGGCGGCGCCATACACGCGCGGGACTCGGAGCTCGCGGTATACGGCACCACTTTCCACGCGCACAGCGCTTACACCGACGGCGGGAGCTTCTATTCCCATGACTCGGATGTCACAATCGACAACTCCATCATCGCCTTCGGGCCCGTCGGCCAGGCGGTGCAGTGCGTGGGGACCCCGCCCTTCATATCATGCACCGACATCTACGGCAACGCCGGTGGCGACTGGGTGGGTTGCATCGCGAGCCAGCTGGGATGGCGCGAGAACTTCTCGCTGGATCCGCTCTTCTGCAATCGCGAAGGTTACAACCTGTTTCTAAGGAGCTGCTCGCCGTGCATCAACCACGGCTCATGCGGGCAGGTAGGAGTGAACGGCAACGGCTATTGCCCGCGAACGTGGCACGTGCCGGGGGACGCATTCTCCATCCAGGCGGGCATCGACTCGGCATGCGCAGGCGACACCGTAATGGTATCCTGCGGGCCGAGACTGGAGTATAACATTCAGCTTAAGTCGGGGGTTCTGCTTACCAGTGCCACGGGCACGCCCGACTGCGCCACCATTAACGGGGATAATATAGACCGCGTCTTCTACTGCGTCAGCGTCGACTCCACGGCTGAGGTCCGCGGATTCACCATAATGCGCGGCCTGGCGACTCAGGGCGCCGGGGTAACCGCCCTGGGCTCGGATCTCAGGTTCACCAACTGTATCTTCGAGGACTCATGGGCCAACGGCATCGGCGGCGCCGCCATGCTAAACCTCTCGGATATGACCTTCACCGACTGCGAATTCATCATTAACGGCGCGACCACTTCGGGCGGCGCGGTTTACATGCAGAGTTCGGACCCCACGTTCCGGAACTGCACTTTTTACTCCAACAACTGCTATATGGGGAGCGCCTTATATTGCTACGCCTCAGACCCGATTATCGAGAACACAATAATAAATAAAGGCATGAGCGGCCGGGCCGTGTGGTGCGAGTCCGGATCCGCCCCATTTGTCTCGTGCTCGGACATCTATGATAATGAAGGCGGTGACTGGATCGACTGCCTTGCGCCGCAACTGGGCCTGCGCGGTAACATCTCGGCCGATCCCAGGTTCTGCGATCCATTCTTCTACGATCTGACACTGAAGTCCACCTCTCCCTGTTTCCTAAGCACGTGCGGCGTAATGGGCGCCCACGGCCTGGGGTGCTGGGCCGACGAGCCGGGGATCATGGACATCTCGGACGTCGGCAACGACCAGGGCCGCCAGGTGAGGCTGAGGTGGGTTAGGTCGAACCTGGACGCGCCGGGCGATACCATGGTGACCGAGTACGCCGTGTTCCGGAGGCAGGACGCCAACCTGGCCTCCGGCGGCGGGAGAGAGGACGCCGCTCTGGAGGACGTAGCACTGGAGGGGGCCACGCCGGAGTATTCCGGGATGGATATCCCCGCACTCGGGGCGGCCGGATGGGACTATGTGACCACGGTCCCGGCTTTCGGCGATTCGATGAACCAGGCGGTTGTTCCCACCCTGTGCGATTCCACATCGGGAGGCATCTGCTGGTCGGTATTCCTGGTCCGCGCGGTAACGGACGAGCCGCTCTACTACCTGGACTCGGACCCCGACAGCGGCTATTCCATCGACAACCTCGCGCCTGCGCCTCCGCCGGGGCTGATACTGGCTTCACCCACCGAGCTCCAGTGGGAAGAGGTGCCTGACGAAGACTTCAACTACTACACTGTATATGGCTCGGACCAGCCGGCGCTCGATGGCAGCGCGGTGCTTATCGGCTATACCATAGGCCTGACAAAAGACGTCGCAGGACATGTGTATTACTACTATCACGTGACCGCCACCGACTTCTCGGGGAATGAAGGCGAAGAGTCCAGCGTTAACAACGTCTTTGCGGGTGTCCCGGGGATCCCGGACACGGGTGACATACCCATGGCATTCGAGCTCGGGCAGGGCAGGCCCAACCCCTTCTCTACGATGACGGTCATTTGCTTCGATCTGCCGGAGAACACCAATGCACGCATCAGGATATATGACACACATGGCAGGCTGATCAGGAGACTGACCGACAGCAGTTATGAAGCCGGGCGGCATACCGTCACATGGCGAGGTGAGGACGACAGAGGCGATCCGGCTGCTCCGGGCGTCTACTTCGTCCGCATGGAAGCCGGAGCGTTCGAGGACATGAAGAAGGTGATGTTGCTGAGATAAAGCCGGGGCACCCTGCAGCATATCGCACCGTGACCGCAGGAGTCAGTACCGACTGCCCGGGGACAGTGCATTTCAGCAGCGCGCCTTCCGGCTCCCGGGCTTTCTATAATCCGGCTGAATATGCCGCTGAATAAATCTGTCCCTCGCGGTGTATTACTGGTGGAACCATCATGCGGCGGATAGACCCGCCGCGCAGAACACGCAAATAGAGATTGCACAACCGAGGATGGTATATTAGATGTCGCTGCTTGATGTGAAGATGAAGATGGCGCGGGTCGCGATGGCCCTTGTCCTCATCGCCCTGGCCATCGGCCTTGTGAAACTACTGCTATGGGTATTCGCCGGCTGGGAATGATAAACCGCAGACTGCAGGAATACGTCCCGCTCGAGTAGCCTGGAGCGTCACAGTCGCCTCCCCCCGACCCCCTCCTGCCCCTGGCCTATGAGGTCGTCCACGGCAGTCTCTACATAGAACTCACCGGGAGGTCCTAACCCGCCGGGCGCCTATTCGGATTTCTCCGCGAGCTGCTCCAGCGCGCGCTGCAGCGTCTCGAGGGCGCGGGCGGCGTCGGTGAAACGCTTCTGGCTCTGGTAGCTCAGGTAGTCTTCGAATGCCTGGTTGGCCTGCCCTATGAGGTCGTTAAGCGACGCCTCCTCCGCGGGCACCTCCCAGTCGCGCTCGGGTGCTGCCAGGGCCACGCCCTCGAAAAGCCCTCGCAGGGCCTCCTCGAAGGTCTCGGCATAGCTCAGGTTGTCGCCGTGCATCACGGCCACGAGCCGGAGCTCGGGATATGCCGCCGTCTCGGCCTGGAGGTAAATGGGCTCGACATATAGCAGCGTCTCCTCTATGGGAATGGCGAGCACATTGCCGCGTATGACCTTGGAGCCGCGCTGGTCCCAGAGCGTGAGCTGACCCGAGAGGAACCTGTCCTGGTCGATCTTGGTCTCGACCTGCTGCGGGCCGAGGACGCGCGTCTCCTTGGGGAACTTGTAGGCGAGCAGCCGCCCGTAGTTGTCGCCGTCGCACATGCCCGCGATCCAGCCGATCATGACCTGCCGGTTCTTGGGCGTGAAAGGAAGTATCATCACGAACTCGGGGTCGGTCGAATCCGGCAGCTGCCACATGATGTAATAAGGCGAGACCGGCATGACGCGGTCGTAGTACTTCTCCGTGGCCCTGATCCAGAGGTCCTCCTGGTTGTAAAACACCGTTGGGTCGGACATGTGATACTTGGAATAGACGATGCCCTGGGTGAGCATGAGATCCTCGGGATAGCGAACATGCTTTCTGAGCTCCGCGGGCATCTCGTCGGCCGGCTTGAAGAGGTCCGGGAATATTCTCGACCACACCTGCACCAGGGGGTCATCGGGCTCGAAGATGTAGAAGTCCACGGTGCCTTCGAACGCGTCCACCACGACCTTAACCGAGTTACGGATGTAATTGATTCCCGACAGGTAGTCGTTGACGACCATATGCAGGGAGCGCGTGCTGTTACCCTCTTTGTACTGGATTAGCTCGTCCGACGTGAAGGGCTCGCTGTACGGGAAGTACCTCGACGTGGTGTAGGCATCCACGATCCAGTAGAGCCTGCCGTCCATCAGGACTATGTAAGGGTCCTCGTCGAAATCGAGAAACGGGGCCAGCGTCCGGACCCGCTGGCGGATCTGGCGATGGAACATGATGCGGCTCTCCCTGGTCGGGTAGTCCGAGACGAAGAGGCGCGTGCCGTCGAACTTGTAGCCGTAGATGAACTTGCGCCATATGTTGGAGAGCTGTACGCCGCCCGTCCCCGGATAATGTATGTAGACATTCTCCTCGCCGCTCGGGTAGTCGAACTCCTCCTCCTGGCTGTTCACGATGGCGTGCTCGTAGGTGAGCTCGCCGTAATATATCTGAGGGCGCGTGACCTGGAGCTCGGGGTACTTGCTCCTGGGCGGGATGTCCTCAATCAGCAGATGCGGCAGGCCCTGGGGCGTGAACTCGCTCACGGTGGTGAGCGTGATGCCGTTGCCATGCGTGTACTTGAAGCGCTGATTGACGAAGGTCTGGCTCTGGGCCGGCAGGTTGGGAAGCCAGAGCTCGCGGGCCGACGTCATGACCTGCCTGTAATGGCCGTCGATGGTATAGCGGTCGATATCGACGTCAACGAACTCGTAATAGAGCCTAATCTCCTGGAACTGCTTGTAGACCGCGTCGAGGGCGCGCCAGTCCCACAGCCTGATATTGGAGAAGAAGTTGGGATTCTCAAGCACCATGTCGGGCGTGAAGACGGACGATGCCGGGAACTCCCTCTCCTCTATCCTGTCCAGCCCGAAAGCGTGGCGAGTGAAATCGATATTATGCGATATATAGGGTTCCTCATAGGTGATCTCGTTGGGCTCGACTCTGAGCCACTGGTAGAGGCCGGGGATGACCGCGAGGGCTACGAGCCACATGAGCAGCATGACGATGCCCGTCGAGGCAAGGGTAGCCACATGCAGGAGCTCTATCTGCTTGAGGCGCGGGGCCACGACGCCCTGGAAGAGGCGGCGGAGCGCCGGGACAAGCAGCATGACGCCCAGGGCTGCGGTCAGGACGACAACCACATTGAACATGAGAAGGCGTATGTTGACATCCGTCCAGCCGGGGCCGCTCACCGCCCCCCACGTGGAATAGAGAAGGTGGAAGCGCCTCAGGTAACGGCCGACGGCCAGTATGATCAGGAATATGCCCGCGTTGATATAGAGCGGCGTGAAGATCTTCGCCCGTATGTACTCGCGTTTTCGCCTGGCTTCACCGTCGCCCCCGCCTGTCATCAGGAACTCGACGGCCAGGTCCTTGTAGCGGAGCGCGACGGATATGGCCGCGGCCACCACGGCAAAGAAGGAGAGAAGCCCGATGAGTACAATCGCGCTGTCATAGAAGGGCAGGCGGAAGAGATAGAAACCCGTGTCCTTGCCGAGTACGGGCTCCAAGAGCGGCGTCTCCACGGCCCGCCAGAACTTGAGCATGACTTCCCAGTTGTTGACGCCCCAGATAGCTCCGACCAGCGCGCCGAAGCCGCGGGCGATGCGCCTCACGCGCCTGTGCTCTCCGGGAATGGACAGCGTGAGAAGATACATGAAGACGTAGCCGAAGGCGAGGCCCACGAGCGTGAGCTCGAGCTTGGCTACCACGACCGTCCAGAACCTGCGCGTGTAGCCCAGGGCCTGGAACCACAGCATCTCGCCCCAGAAGCCCATGAACCAGAAGAAGAAGATGGTCCCTATGAGCAGCAGGGCGCCCGCTATCGACCTGCCCGGCCGGCGCCTGGCCGCGCCCGTCGCCAGCAGGAAACCGGAAATCGCGATGAGAACCAGAATCATGGCCACATACATGTCAGCTCACCTCGTATTGGGGTCAGGTCTTATTTTGCACAATCTGCTTTCAGCCCGGGGGCCTGCAAGGCGCCCTGCGGGCGGCAAGCAGACCCCGTGGGCTTCGGAAGTTGGTCATGCCTCCGCCCTTATTACGCCCGCGGGGGCCGCATTATTCGATTCCGCAGACACTACATTTGACCCGCGACCCCAGCTATACCACATATGCCCTACCGGACAAAGGCCAAAACCCGATGGGCGCCTGCTGGCAAGCTGGCGGATTGCCGCGATATTCAGTATAATCAGGGTGTGGGGAAGGGTTGGGCTGCCAGGAAGCGGCCCGGCCTTTTTCTTTAATTATATAGTAATTATTTTTGTAACTTTCTCTGTAACCCCAAATCTAAATACCAGGGAGATGAAGGAGGCAGAAACGATGGTCAGGCACCTGAAGCACTCATCATACATATACGCCATATCAATGGCGGTACTTCTCACCGCAAGCGCAAGTTATGCCTTCGTGCCGCCCAGTGAGGCGCTCGTAGGGTCTCCGGCAGAGGATCGGATGTACCTGGACACGAAGGCACCCTCTATAGAAGCCGAAGGGAGATTTCAGTCTTTCAAGGAACAGCATGGCGAAGGGTGGACTGGGGTTTGGAACACTGTTACTGAGACCCCGCATCGTGTGGTCGGGCAGGGCCTGGGGATTGCGGGGTCTCTTTCGGAGAGCAACATCAAGGAGGTCACCGGAGAATTCGTACGTGACAATGCAAGCTTTCTCGGGGTAGTACCCCAGTCCCTTCACCATGTCTCAAGCGAGCATCACGGCGGCCGCTGGTACACCGACTACCAGCAAGTTCATGACGGCCTCGAGGTGATCGGCGGCCGCGTGCATGTCAGGATCAAAGACGACGGCCTCGTCACCATGTTCGGCTCGGACTTCTACCCGAACGTCGACATCTCGACTGCGCCCGGCCTTTCGGAAGCCGCCGGCGTAGGTATCGCCAAGGACGCTGTGGCCTTCGACATGATCACCGACGAGGTGCTTTCGTCGCGGCTGGTGATCCTCCCCGCGGTACGGGGCGATGAGGCTACGTATCATCTGGCCTATGAGGTGCGTTTGCGCGTCCAGGACGGCCCGGCCATCTGGAAGACTTACGTGGACGCCGGGACAGGCGAGGTTCTGAGGCGTATCAACGAGATCCGCTACGACACGGTGCACGGAACCGTAACGGGCTATTACAAGCCCATGTACATCACGGACCCGGACACGGAGGGCCCGTTCTGGTGCGAGTACATGTCGGCCGAGACATACGGAGAAGACACCACCGACGCTACTGGCTATTACTCAATCGAGGTGGGGACGGGCGGCACGCGCAACATGTTCACGCGCCTTCGCGGCGACTGGGCGGTAGTGAGCAATCTTACGGGCCCCGAAGCGGCATACTACGACACAGTCCCGCCGGGCACCGAGCTCAACCTTCTCTGGGACGACGCCAACTCGCTCGAGAACGAGCGCAACGCCTACTACCATACATGCGTGGTTCATGACTGGATAAAGGGCGTCGACCCTTCATTTACGGGCGTGGACAGGATCACGCCCGTAAGAGTAAACGAGACCGACTACTGCAACGCCTACTGGGACGGAAACGGCATAACGCTGGGGGCGGGTTACGGCACGTGT
This sequence comes from bacterium, assembly GCA_050125095.1. GTDB lineage: Bacteria > Arandabacterota > Arandabacteria > Arandabacterales > JALGWA01 > JALGWA01. Next base: position 1,985 of record JASFEA010000056.1, on the reverse strand, counting down.
AACGACCTCGCGATGTTCGCAGACGTCATCTACCACGAGTACGGGCACGCCATCGTCGACTTCCAGTACCGGCCCTTCTCGCCGTCTGGCGCCATGCATGAAGCTTTCGCCGATTACACGGCATGCACCATCACCAATGAGTCCTACATCGGCGAGGGCGTTATCACCGGCGGTTATTTCAGGAACATGTCGAACGGCCTCAAGTACCCGGAGGACCTGACGGGCGAGGTACACGACGACGGGCGCGTACTCGGCGGCGCGCTGTGGGACATGAGGACCAACCTCTGGCCCGACACCGCCCTCTCGGACTCGCTCATGCACTTCGCGCGCTACGGCAGGGCCGAAAACTTCCAGGACTACTTCTGGGACCTTCTCGAGACCGACGATGACGACGGCGACCTCTCCAACGGCACGCCGCATTACTATGAGATAGTGAGCGCTTTCGGGGCGCATGGCATAGGCCCCGGGCTCTTCATCGAAATCATACATAATAAGGTAACGGACTCGGAGGTGGCGGGCGTCCCGTTCCCGGTGACTGCTACCGTCGAGTCCAATCTCAATCTCGATCCGGATTCCATTGTCGTCTGGTACGACGACGGCGGCGGCTGGACCATGCTCGCCACGGCGCCGACCGCGAATCCGGATGAATATACGGCGACGATCCCGGCGCAGGGAATGGGCAACACGGTGGAGTACTACGTGAGCGCCAGGGCGGGCGACTGGCCCGCGGCGGCTACCCATCCCGAAGGCGCGCCGGCAACGGTACACTCTTTCACCGTGGGCACGGACGCGACTCCCCCGGTCATCGCACACACGGCACTGGCCGACCAGCCGGACGCTGAATGGCCCGTCGTTGTGGCCGCCGAGGTGACCGACAATCTCGGCATCGACACGGTGGAGCTCGAGTACTTCTATAACGGCGACGCGCAGCCGGCGCTTCCCATGGCGAAGAGGCTGGGCACGGACATCTATGAGGTGCCCCTCGACCTGGCGCCGGTGCCGGGCGATTTCATCGAGTACCGCATCAAGGCCGTGGACGCTTCGGGCGCACAGCACGTCACCTACGAACCCGAGGCAACCTACGTCGTCTTCGGTGTGCTCGACGCACATGACTTCGCCTTCGAGACAGGCGAAGAGGGCTGGACGCACATGGGGGCCGCGGGCTGGACCGACCAGTGGCATCTCTCCACGCAGCGCGACCACACATCGGGCGGCGGTTCGAGCTGGAAGTGCGGCGACACGGGCGCGGGCGACTACGCAGGTCATCAGAAAGCGTTCCTGGAGTCGCCGGTCGTGACCCTCGGCGAGGACGCACGCTTGAGTTTCTGGTACTGGATCGACGCGGAGGCCTATGAGCCACTGACCGGATCCGGGCTCGCCTGGGACGGCGTCGGGATATCGCTGGTGGACTCGGCGGGCGTGGCTATGCCGATAGATCCCATAGGCGGATATCCGTACAGCATACTGGAGGATTCTGGCGCGCCCTTCCCCGCCGGCAAGGGAGTGTGGTCGGGCCGGGCCGACTGGACCCGGGTGGAGTTCGATCTCTCGCATTACCAGGGTGAGTGCTATTTCAGGATAAAGTTCGGCTCCGACTCCTACACGGGCGGAGAGGGCATGTACATCGACGATGTTGTCATCTGGAGCGGCGACGCGCTGGCGGGCGTTGGCCCGGGCTGCGGCGGAGGCTGCCCCAGGCCCGACGACACGCCGGCGGCGTTCGCGCTGTATAACGCCCTGCCCAATCCAAGCCCGGGAGCAACTACAATCGCATTCGCGGTGCCGTCAAATGAGGCGGCCGTACGCATAGAGATATTCGATGTAATGGGAAGGCTCACGACGACATTGGTCGACGAGACGTTTGATCCGGGGGTTCACACCGTGGGTTGGGATGGCGAAGACAACAGGGGTAGGGTGGTGGCGCCAGGGCTCTACTTCGTCCGGATGCAGGCGAGCGGGTTTTCAGGTGTGACCAAGGTAATCAA
>JASFEA010000055.1:0-19146 GCA_050125095.1 bacterium | reverse complement strand
CGAGTCCAGCCCGGCTATGAGACCTCTTTCGAGCTCGTCCTGGGCGAGTATGATTCTAAAGGAGGCGTGCTTCGCCATGGCGGGAAGGCCGGGGGGCTGGACTACTATCTGGGGGGAAGCTACAAGGCGTCCGATGGGCACCGCCCCCACGCAGACGGTAAGACAGGCTCGCTCTATTTGCGGCTCGGGGCCGATGCGCGCGAGGGCCTCCACCTGGGTTATACGCTTCAATATACAGACAACTGGAGCCGCGATCCTGGTCATGCCGACGGGCCGACGCCCGAGCGCGACAGGTTCGCGACCAATACCCTCACCCACAACATAAGGCTCGACCATGAAGGGGTCGGCCTCAGCGGCTATGCCGTTCTCTACTATGAGGAAGGGAGGATTCGCTGGGAGAAGGACCATATCAGCGGCCCCGAAAGCCCCGCCGGCAACTCGGATACCGACTGGAACAACTATGGATTCCGCGGTTCGGAGGACATCCTCCTGGGGGACCTGGGTGTTACGATCGGGCTCGAGGCTGAGGATGAGGGCGGCGAGTTCCGTAATACGACCATATCCGGCTATGTACCTTTCGAGTACGAGGGGCGTTTCACCACGGTGGCGCCCGCGCTGGCAGCCCGATACAAGGTGGCCCTGGGCAAGAGTTCTGTCGTTCCGTCCGTGGGATTGCGATACTACAATCACTCCAGGTTCGCCTCCGAGTCGGCTCCGCATGCGGGACTTATATTCAAGTGGCGCGACTACACGGCTTTTGCCGCCTATTCGAGGGGTATCTCTTATCCGGGTGTCTACTCGCTCGGTGTTGCCTCATCCACGGTGGACAGCCTCGAGGCGGAGGTGCTCGACCATGTTGAAGCCGGTGTGAATGCTTCATGGGGCGCCGGTTTGAGGCTGCAGGCGTCCGTATTCAGCGACCGGGCCGACAATCTCATGCAGTGGACCCCGGCCGGTCTGGTAAACGTTCGTGAATACGAAGTCACCGGATTCGAGATCTCCGCGGCGATCGATATGCGAAGGGGCATCTCACTCTACGCCGCGCTTACGCTGCTCGACCCCGCCATGGAGAAAACACCCCGCTCGCCGGAGTTCTCGGGCTCCGCCGGGGCCAACTTCGAGCCCATGACATGGCTGCGTCTTACTCTCGACCTTGAATATGTGGCCCGGCAATACGCCTACAATGCGCGGAGCGGGGAGGGGGAGTTACTTGATATGGAGATGCTGCCGGGATATTTCGTCGCCAACGCGGGCGTGGGATTCCCGCTTGCCGACTTCACGGGGGCGCCGATTGAATTATCTCTGGAAATAGAGAATCTGACGGATGAAGACTACTGCTTCCAGCCGGGGTATCCCATGCCCGGCCGGACGGTGTTTTTGACCGCCCGGATGGAAACGCAGTAGGGTCCCGAGACGTTGAAATGCCTGCGCCGACGCCCCGGCACTGGGCATTTACGCGATTGCAGAATTGGAAAGCCAGGAGGTCGCGCATGAGGTCCAGACGAATAACGATGTGCACATGCGGCAGGGCGCTCGTGGTTCTGCTTGCGCTCTCAGCGCTTCAGGTAGCTGCCTGCCACGCTCATACTGAGCATGAACTGGAAACCCGGAGGCATGTAGTAGTCGATACCGACATGGGACTCGATGACGTCCGGGCCGTTTTCGCCCTGCTCGCGGATTCCACCCTGCATATCGAGGCTTTCGTTACGGTGGAAGGCTCTGCTGCCCTTGGAAAGGGTACCGATAACCTCATCGGTCTTCTGGAAGCCAGCCGGTCGAATTCGATCCCGGTCATAATGGGCAGCAGGCGGGCCGGCCTAGACGCCCCGCCCTGGCGACAGACCGCGAACAGCCTGGGAGGAGCCGTTTTTCCACCTCCGAGGAATAGTGAGGCGATGCAATTCACCCCCGGGAGTCTGGGCGCCCTCGCCGAAAACAATCCCGGCCTCCAGTATCTGGCCCTCGGGCCTCTAAGCAATCTAATGGCGCTGGCAATCGGGGATCCGCACGGTTTCCGTCACATAGAGACGGTCTATATCCCCTCGGTGTTGGCCGAAGGCGCCCTTTCCGGCTTCAACCTCACCTTCGACATTGAGGCGTCGGAAATGGTGCTCACCTCCGCACCCCGGGTGGTCATCATAGACATCTCGGGGGCCGAGGGCCTCGACGGCATCGATTTCCTGTCTTCTCTTGAGGGCGAGTCTTCCCCGGTGCTCTATATGGAGCAGCTCGTCGGAAGCCTCGGTGACAGGTCCCCCCATGTCATGCTGTATGATGAAATGGCGGCGATAGGCTTCCTGCGCGATGAGTTGCTGGGCTTCGATAGCCGGACCTACGAGGCCGAGAAGACCGACACGGGCACGTTTGTGCTGACCCCTTCATCGTCCGGGAATATATCCGTCGCAAGACTGGTCGACACCGAAGGCGCCCTGAATGCGCTCCGCCGCCTGTACGCATATGGTCCCGTCCAGCGGCATGCTCCAAGCCTCGCGCCCGAGGTGCCTGCAGAGACACTGCTAAGGGCGTTTCACGGGCATCTTGGTCCGTATGTGGTGATCGGATATCGCATGGCCAGGTTGGCCCTCAGCGAGCTAGGGTCCGAAGGGCATTTCGGCGTCTCGGCGCAGGTGCATTCGCCTCTGGAAACACCCAGGTCATGCCTCATTGACGGCGTACAGATCGGAAGCGGCTGCACGCTCGGCAAAGGCAATATCATGGTTGCGAAGGCGCCCGAGCCCGCGTGGGCCAGATTCGCCGGCGCGGGAGGCGATGAGGTCACCGTCAGGCTGCGGCGCGACATACCGGCGCTTGTCCGTGAGCTGGTAAACAGCGAAGGGGTGGAAGCCGCGGGGCGGGCCTTTTTCCAGATGCGTCTCGACAGCCTCTTCACGGTGGAGCGCCCCGCGCGCTAGGCAAACCGGTTCATGTTGCCGCCGTTAAGCGGCCCCTGCGATCTGACGGGCGATCTCGTGGCAGAAGATGGCGCATGCGATGTTGACATTGAGAGAGAGCCGGGCCCCTTTCATGGGTATAAACACCTCCATATCGAGGTGCTTGCGAATACCCGGCCTTATGCCGGAGCCCTCCGAGCCGAGCACGAGCCCCATGGGAAACGGAAGGTCGGTATCAATGAGATTCCGCGCGCCCTCATCGACCACCGCGCCCACAATCCAGTAGCCTGAGGTCTTGGCTTTCTCAATGGCCTTCGAGATGTTGGTCACCCTCGATACGGGCGTGTAGTTCTCGCCGCCCGACGCAACGTGCAGGACCGTCTCGGTGACCTCGCAGGCCTCGTGTTCGGGTATGACGACCGCGAATCCGCCGAAGCAGGCCGTGGTGCGGAGTATGACGCCCAGGTTGTGGGGATCGTTCACGCGGTCAAGAAAGACAAGCGTCGGCTTCACAGTTTCGTCTCTGTCAATCAGGCCGTCGAAGTCGGCGTACCGGAACCTGTCTATCTTGGCGTAGATTCCCTGCATGTCCTTGGCCGGCCTCTTCTTAGCGAGATCCTCCGCCGAGAGCCTCTCTACCTCGATCCCGCGCTCCTCGATCAGCCTCAAGACTTCGGGTTCATTGAACTTGTCGGCCAGGAAGACCTTCCTGACCGACGCAGGGTTTGCCCTCAGCCGCTCGAGAACCGGGTTCTTGCCATACAAGACCATGTAGTTCTTGGCCAACGCTCTCTCCTTTGTGCCCGGCCACGCCGGGTCAGGACAAATGAAAAGGGGTCAGGTTGAAACGGCTGAAACCAGGACCTGACCCCTGCTACCTGTGCTTCTATTTCCTTATTAGAGACTGATACCGAGACCGACCACCGGCCCGTGCTCAGTAGCCTTGTAGTAGTAATAGTCGTCGTCTTCGGGCATGCCCTTCTTGTAGTCGACGCCCATCCATTTGTACATAAGTACGAGCTTGAAATGATCCGTGAATCTCCAGTGGGCGCCAAGGTCCCCCCGCCAGGTTATTCTACCGGACGTGTCGAACGCACCCACATCGGCCCGTATTATCATCATCCATGTTTCGGCGCCAAAGAGAGAACCCATGTAACGAGCCCCGAGGAAACCCATCCACCAGTTCTCGTTGGCAGTCTCTTCGTCGGCGACGTCGATGCTGTGTCCTATGTAGCGGGTACCGAAGATGATCTCCGAAACACCTTCATCCGGGTCACTGATCTGATAGCCTATGAACGCTTCGTGCTCGCTTATCGCGAGTGCGGTCGTGATCTTGTAATCATCTTCCGCGTATGCAGCGACGGCCATGGACTGTTCCTTCTCTAGTTTGACGTACCCCAGGTCGAGGTTGAAGCTCCATCTTTCCCGCTTGAGGCCGAACGTGCCGTTGATGCCGCCCTTCCAATTGTCGACGATATCCCTGAATGTAAGAGTGGAAACGTCACCGGATACATGCGTCAATGGGACGTATATGCCGATGTCGAATTTCCAGTCATCCCATTCCTTTTCCTTGGCCTGTGCCTGGTCGAGGACAGGTATTGCCACCAGAGCCACCAGCAACAAAGCAAGGGTAAGCGATCTCATCGGTACTCCTCCTTTCAACCGCGTATATAGCATTCCACCGGGCAATTTGGGGCTATTTTGTCAGTAGTGACGAACTATGTCAATGGATTTCTTAAGCCGGTCGGTCCGGCGTCGGCCGCTATGGGCCAGACCGGCCGTTGGAGGGCGGCCTTTCTCGATTCGGTCCCCGGACGGCGCACTCGAGCCGCCTGGCCGGCATACAACGATTCCCCGGATTCACTCGCCTAGGGCTGGAAGTGTCTATGACGACGGTCCTGGGTTAGAACATGTAACCGAATCCGAGACCATAGACTATGTATGCCGTGTCATCGATGAAGTCGACGTTGAACTTGGGTGTAAATGCGAAATTCCCGTCTTTAATGGCGTAACCGAATCCCACTCGCAGCGCGCCCCTGTTCACGGTCTCTCCATCATGGTCTTCGGCGACAAACAGCGGAGCGAAGCACATGTATAGCCCGCCATGCGGGTGAACATAGAACGGAATACCCAGGATGTAATCTCTTATGTGCCTTTCTCCCATCGCGTATTCGAACACAATGCCGACGCCAGCCGTGGCACTCCATTTGTATTCATAACCCGCACCGAGAGTCAAAGCCCCGACCTGATCGTGGCGTGTGTCTCCAACGAATACGCCCAACTCATGCTCGCCCGCGAGGAGAAACGAGGCGGAGATGAGGATGATGATTGCGACCATTGCCGACGTCGTGATTCTGTACATTCTCTTACGCTCCTTTCTCAGCATACCAGTGTTTGGTCGAGAGTTTATCTTGACATCGAAATCATGTAAAGGAAAAAATCCTCCGGCAATATATAAGGATGCATAAATGAGCCGTATGATTACTTATGGCCGTTTGCGTCGGAATTGCGCGCCGGCGTAGTCGATGAAGTCACACCTCCTGAAGGGGTGGTGCGTGTAGGGTGCGAAGGTCACTCCGGGACAAGTGACGGCGTTCCGCTTCGGGCGACCTCCTGCAGGTATTGGCCTCTTACCAAGACAGCATCGACACCACAATAGGGCGCTAATCCGCTATATTTCGCGGTTACGTGAAATATAGCGGGAAATCCCGAGCTTTTTCATTCTCGAGCGCAGGGTTGACGGGTTGAGCCCGAGTATGCGGGCCGCGCCTTTGGGACCTGAGATCCGCCAGTTATGGTTCTCCAGGACACTCACTATGTATCGTCGCTCGACCTCTTCAAGAGTCGGAAACGGCCTGTCCTCGGGTGGGATTCCGGGCCTCAACTCCCTGACCTCAATCTCCGGCTTCGTCGGCCTATGCTGTATGGATTCGGTTTGCCCGGCCTCTGCCCGCCTCGGGGCCCTATCGGAGGTGTCCCCGACGAGCTCTCTCATACGTTGGTCGAGTTCGGCCTTGAGGGAGTCGATATCCCGCGCTTCTTCCTGCATTATCGCGTCCTCCATGACCTGGAAATTTACTTGTCTCGCGGGGAGGTTAGCGGGGCGGGCTACTCGTGTCAAGCTTCAATCCCATAAGTCGCGAAATATCGCCTTATCGTGAAATACAGCGTCTATCCGAAGGTCCATTTGATGCCGGTGCTCAGCCTGTAATCGTCCTTGGCCGCGCCCTCGGGTGGTTTGCTGTCATAGTCATAGTAGAAGCTTATCATGAAATAAAGATCGGCATAGATCTCGTGGTCGATCTGGGCGGTCACGGACGCGCGGTAACGCCCCTCGGTAGTAACACTGGGGAAGAGCGCCGCAGCGAGCTCGATGCTGCTTTCAGGATTATGAAACTGGATACGCGAATAACTGAGAGTCAGCGGGATTTCCATGTTGTAGGATGTGCTGTCGCTGTGGATGTAAGTCTCCCGGGTGCCGGAGATGCCCGCGGATGCTCTGACCACTGTCCTGTTTGTCTCATATGGGTAGTTGCTGCCCGTTGCAGTAAGGCTCTCTCGTTTGTCCAGCCCGAGTTCCTCATTGTGTTCTAGGCCGACGGCGCCGCCCAGCGTCCAACGTTTCCGGAGAAATCTGTCCAGGTCGAAACCGAAACTGTACCTGCTTGTACGCGCTTCGGCCTGGTCGGTTATGTAGGCGTCATAGAAGACCCTGCCGCTGTATTTCTCGCTGCGATACCTGGTATCCCCTCCCAGCTCCGACTCGGCTGTCTTTGTCGCCCGGGTGTAACTGAAGCCGATGTTGACAGAGCCCTTGAGGCGGCGCCAGAAGGTCTCCTTTATGCGAGTCAGACGAACGACGTCAAGCAGGGGCAGCGTGTCCGGTCCCACAGAGGTCATAATGATTACCTCCTGCGGAACGTCGGTTCTCTCCAGTGATCCCCAGCGCCTGAGCCCTTCGGTGTCCACCACCTCGAACCTGTGCACGCTCGTGATATGGTGGATCTTTTCCCATTCGACATAGATGGTGCTCATGTCGTCCGTCTTGTATTCGAGCTTTCCGTAACTCAGGCTCTTTATCTCGCCCGTTATGTGGTCACCGTTCCGCAGTATCACTACGTCGGTTCGGGCTGCTGTGGCGGGCGCGGGGCCGGCCAGGAAGGTCGCCACGGCAAGAAAAAGCATGGCGAGGCGGCAATTATACCTGTCATGGCAGCGTGATGTTCCCATCAATCAAAGCATAATACCCGGCATTGAGGCGATGGTAAAGAAAAAACCGGGCCGGGCGCGCGGACGGCTCATCGGGATGCTGCGGGTCCACCTCGGCGGCCCGGGTCCACCTCGGTGCATCGCGACTAAGGAAGATCTCCGGTGTCGTAAAGGTGCCAGAAGACAGCGGCGGGCATACGGTTCTCGAATGTCGTGCCCACTTCCTCCAGGGACTCCATACCCCGGGCGATGTCGAGACCCTTCCTGATGTTATCCGGGGTGAAGATGAGCCGCTTGAGTTTAAGGTCGCGGATAGGCGAAAGATCCGTGACGGGCGTCTCGCCCACGTGAAGCCTCAGAAGGCCCGTGCCCGCCAGCGGGCTGAGGTCGCTCACCCCGGTTCGGTGCAGGGTTAGGCTCATGAGGCGCCCGCAAGTCGATAGCGGGGAGATGTCTGAGACCGGAGTCTGGTTGAGCCACAGGAACACGAGGGGCATGCCCGCAAGAGGGGATATGTCCTCCACGTCCGTCCCCAGGAGGTTAAGCTGCTCGAGCGGCATGCCCTCGAGCGGACTGAGGTCGGTGACATAAGTGTTTGAAAGATAGAGCTGCCGGAGCGGCATTCCCCTGAGGGGTTCCAGGTCCCTGATATCCGTGTCCTCCAGGTAGAGCTCAACCAGGTCGAGCCCTCTGAGCTGCTCCAGGTCGGCCAGTGGGATCCCCCTCAGGTCAAGCGCCTGAACTCCCATTTCCTTAAGAAACGGCATTCTGGTGATTGTGGTGCCGCTCAGGTGCAGCGCGACCACCTGCCCGTCCTGTATCTGGTAGAGGGCCTCACCCTTGTACCCCGGATTGGTCTGCAGCAGCTTGCGGTCTATTCTGTCGGGGGTCCAGTCATAGGCGACGGGCGCGCCGGGGGTCGCAGCCCGAGTCTTCGGGGGAGATTCATGTACCTTCCCGTCCGGCTGCCGCTCGCGCTCGCCGCAGCCCGCGGCAAGGGCGATCAGGATGATTAGGGCGAGGGCCCTGAGGCGATTGTGCATTTCCAGACCTGACCCCTAAAACGACCAGTTGACAAATACGAAGAAGGGCAGCGTCTCTTTGCTTGCGATGTAGTTGGCGAGGCCGATCTGCAGGCCGTACATGCTCTCGCACCAGTTGACGAATCCCAGCTGGAAACCGCTAATCTTGCCGGCCCTGTTGATGATCCCCCACTGGAAGGCCTCTGCCTCCTCGGCGTCATTGTATATGCCCGACTGGAAGCCGATGAACTTACCCGAGGTGTAGTTCACCACCCAGCCGTCCTGCCACCCGATGAAATCGCCCTCGCAGGAGTTGATGATGCCGACCTGCCAGGCTTTGCTCACGCCGCCCGTGCAGTGATTGGCTATGCCGAGGTCGAGCCCCTTGATTGACACATTGCGCCCGTAGATCAGGTTCAGCCTGAAGATCGTGATACCCACATCGTCCGGGCGGGCCGCAAGGGGCGACCAGAGCGCCAGCTGAAACGGTTCCTCGCTGTAAGCGGGTGCCGCGGCTTCCTCACCGTGCGCGAGCGCAGTTAAGGACAGGATGACAGCGATAAAGAGCAGGATTGGTTTGTTCATGATGACCTCCGTGTGCTGGACCTTCCGGCAGGGGCTTCGCCGGCGCTTGCCTCTATTCTCCGATTGAGATTCTACCACCGCCGTGTTCGGGGTCAAGCAGTATCGGACCCTTGAGAGCTTCCATTACCCTGTGAGCCGGCAGGCCGCGTTCCATGAGCTGGATCATGACGTTCATATAGGGTCGTACATGGTTGAAGAATTTCTTGTATCCCTCGCACAGGTAATTGAGGCCCGGCTCGCCGTGCGGGCTCTTGAGGAAGCGGTGCTTGGGACAGGCGCCCCGGCAGGCGAAGAGAACGTCGCACTCCCTGCAGTAGCGCGGGAGCGTGGTTTCCTTGAGCGCCCCGAACGCAACCTGCTTGTCGGAGTTTACCATGCGCGCGAGATCGTCTGTGAGTATGTTGCCCAGCCTGTAGTCGGGATACATGAAGTGGTCGCAGGAGTAGATATCGCCGTTGTGTTCTATAATGACCGCGCGCCCGCACCGGTTCATGAAAAAGCACGCCACTCCCGGGAGGCCGGCGAATGCCGCGAGGGTCCACTCGAAGTTCATGACGTACATGTCCCCGACGTCGTTCCTCACCCATTCGTCGAAGACCCCTATCATGAAGTCGCCAAAGTGTTCGGGCCGCACCGTCCACGGCGTCACGGCGTCCCAGGCGTCCTCCATGTCGAGAGCGGGAGGGACGGCGAGATCGAGCCCCAGCTCCTCCGCGCGCGGGTCTGGCAGGCGCTCCACTATGGGTATGAACTGAATGAACTTGACGCCCTCGCCCTTTAAGAACCTGTAAACGTCGCGCGGCCGGCCCGAGCTCTCCTCGTTGACGCAGGCAAGGACATTGAAGTCCACTCCGTGCCTCTTGAGGAGGTCGAGGCCCCGCATGACCCTGTCGAACGTGGGCCCGCCGCTGCGGTCGACCCGGTATCTGTCGTGGATCTCCCGCGGTCCGTCGAGGGAGAGGCCGATGAGGAAGTTGTTCGTCTTGAGAAACCTGCACCATTCGTCATTGAGAAGCGTGCCGTTTGTCTGGAAGGTGTTGACTATGGCCTTTCCGCGCGGCGCGTACTTGCGCTCCAGGTCTACGGCCTTCCTGAAGAAATCGACTCCCAGCATAGTGGGCTCGCCGCCCTGCCATGCGAAGAGAATCTCGGGGACGCGCGGGTCCTGCGAGGCGATGTTCTTCCTGATGTAAGCCTCGAGTACCTCATCCGACATCCTGTACTTCTCGCCGTCCGGAAAGAGAGCTTCTTTCTCGAGATAGAAGCAGTATTCGCAGCGGAGGTTACAGACAGGGCCCACGGGCTTGGCCATAACGTGGAAGCCAGGCGGGCCCTGGATTCCATTCGGTGTCTTGTTACTCATAGTCTCTCCACCCTACGCCCCGTTGATTCGATGTGGTATCCCGCTTCTACCTGGCCCAGGCGATTCCCAGGCACATGCAGAAGTACGACTGGCTCGTGCTGTCCCCCGACCTGAATGCGTAATTGTACCTGGCCGAGATGTTGAGATAGGCGTTGAAACTGAGCCCGTAGTAAAAGCCGAGCTCGGGGCAGAGCCCCACGTGCCAGTTGGTAGTCTGGTGGATTCCCGTTCCCACTTCCAGCCTCTTTTCCATCCAGTAGGCCCCGGCCCCGAGCCCGACGTAGTAGAGCGTGCCCTTGCTGTATTTGGCGTCCCCCCACTGGAGGTAATATGTGAGGAGAACGGGTGAGGAATAAATGCGGTGGAACTGGTGGCCGGTTACGTGGCCGTTGTCGACTTCATATGTGCCGGTCAGCTGCTGGTGGAACACGTTCCAGTGCCAGGTGAATCCAATGGCGGTGTGTTTGCTCCTGAACCATCTGGCCTCCACGCCGAAGCCCCTGAAGCTCGTGTTGTCGGCATAGTCCTTGGTGTCGCCGGTGGGAAGCGCAATGTCATACGTGAAGCCGCCGATGCCGGTCGCGGCAAGAGCGGGAGCAGACAGGCACATCACGACGGCGCATGCGACAATCGCCCATTTCATGCCGGTTTTCCTCCTCTCGTTTTCACGACCGGTCACTCTCCGGTTGCCAGGTACGGGGATTGGTCAAAGGCCTGGTTGATGTTGTCGGTCAGCCTCTGCCGGGCTCCCTCCGAAGTGTCAATCAGGATGCCGTTCACGGAAGCCGCCCATAAAACCAGAATGTAAGGGTCCTCACCTTCTTCGATTTCCACATCATCGATCATGTCGATGAAAACCGACCCGGGCCGGTAGAAGTACTCCACCGGATGCGGATAGAGCGTTACCCAGCCGGGCCCCCATGCAGGCGGCCAGTGGGGATACCAGCCCCACATGTCCCACCAGTCTTCCGAGGAGTTCTGGAGCCATTCGGCGGTTGTAACCCACACTACTACGAATACGTCGGGCGGGTTCGAGCCGGGGTCGGCTTCCTCCTCGTAGCCAAGTGCCTCGAAATTGGTACGTACCAGGTCGAGCAGGAGCCCGTCGAATTCCCTCGAGATATCATCGCTGGACGTGTCGTCGGGATCCCGGAAGTGCATGACCGTGTCGGGGATGGCGTAGGTGTTCAGGGTGTCGAATACCGCATCCTGAGCGTAGAAGGTGGCCACGAGGTCGTAATCGCTGACCGTGTTGAAACCCGAATCGGGTTTGCAGGAGAGAAGGAAGAGAGCTGCCAGGACAGCCCCTCCTATTACCGGAAGCAGCTTAGGGGGCAGCCCGGGGATCACCTTGAGGCTGTTGCCCCGCAAATGCGTGCTTCTCATCAGGGCCTCCTTAATTTGATCTGCTGGGTTCTCGACTATTCTTAGCATCAACAGGGCAAGAGTAAAAGCAGATTCTGGAGGCTTCCGGGCGTCTAAGAGGGTAGGGGTGCCGACGGGGGTGCTTAATTGGTTTATGGGCATAAGGATGGGGTCGCCGGGCGGGTCGCGCCCGGGTTGTGCATTTCAAGACCTGACCCCCGGAAAACGGGTTGTGCATTTCAAGACCTGACCCCCAAAAGTGACCCCCAAAAGGGCTTTTCCCTTGACAGCCATCGGGGGTATTGTTAAAGTGGCGCAGATTCAGGGGGAAATGCATCTATTGCGTATGGTATAATCACCTATTCAGAAGGGGGTGATCGGTGATGCTTAAGCGGCGGTTGGCAATCACAACCGTGGTTCTGGCCCTGCTGGCTTCATTCTTGGTGGTGGGGTGCGGGCCAAAACCGCCCTGTCCTGTGCCGCCTGAGGAAGTCAGGGCAGTCCAGGACCAGACTAGCGGTGTCAAGGCGGATCTCGACGCGGCCAGCGCGGAGAGGGCAAAGCTAGAACAAGAACTCAAGGACAAGGAAGCCCAGCTCAAGAAACTCAAGAGCCAGGATCTCGAGAAAGAGCTCGAGATGTTGAAGAAGGGCAGCGGGCGATAGGAGGCAGCGAAATGAAGACAAGACTTATCATTATGCTGGCCGCATTATCGCTCGTAGTGACCCTCGCAACGGGCGTTCTTGCGGCTGACGTAAGCAAAGGTCAGTTCTACACCGAAGAGGAATACCAGAAGTTGTCCGGCGATGAGAGAGAGGCCTACTGCGCCTCGCTTGCAGGCGAGATGGACAAGCAGAAGGACATGCTCTCGGACTACCAGGGCCAGCTCGATGCCGAGCAGAAGGCGGTCGCCGACCTCAAGGCGAAAATCGCCAAGGTCGACGCCGAGCTCAATCCCATGAAGGCGGAGGCGGCCAAGCTCCAGAAGGAGATTGACTACTACAACTCTCTGCCTACCAAGTGGACGGTCAAGTACGGTGAGTCCTTGTACAAGATCTCCGGTTACGAGGAGATCTACGCCGACGGCACCAAGTGGCCGAGAATCTACAGGGCCAACAGGGACCAGATCGAGGACCCGAACCTGATCTACGTGGACCAGGTCCTCGCCATCCCGAGGGGCCTTCCCATGAAATACACCGTGGTCGCCGACGATTACCTGGGCAAGATCGCGGGCTATTGGGAGATCTACGGCAACTGGCGCCAGTGGACTCGGATCTACGAGGCCAACAAGGACAAGATCTCGGACCCGGATATGATTCATCCGGATCAGGTCCTCGACATCCCGAGGTAGTTCCTCCGGTAAATATTGGACGGACGTAAGGGATTGTTGGAGAAGGCAAAACATTCTTGAAGCTCTTGGTCTGCCCTGCAGACCAAGAGCTTTCTTTATGAGGGACTTCAGTGAGCGATACCGTTAGCAAAGAGATGAGTCTCGAGGGCGTCGACCAGGTTCGCCTATTCGGCGAGAACGACGCCAATCTGAGGTCGCTGCGCGAAGAGTTCAAAGTCAAGATCGTCGCTCGCGGCGAGAAGCTGCTGATCGAGGGCAAGCGCAAGCGCGTGGAGAAGGTGGCGGCCGTAATAGAGGACCTGATAGACATGGCAGGCCGGGGCGACCAGGTCGGGGAAGGCGATCTCAGATACGCCGTTTCCATGCGAAACGACTCCGGCGCGAAAGGCGACGCAGCCGGCAGCGGAGGCAGGAACGACAAATCCTCTTTCGAGGACCGCGCGGAGTTCCCGGGTTTAAGGAAGATCGTCCGCGCAAAGACGCTGGGCCAGCAGGAGTACGTGGAGGCGATGCGATCGTGCGACATCGTGTTCTCCATAGGCCCCGCCGGCACGGGCAAGACGTATCTCGCCATGGCGCAGGCGGTGTGGTCGCTGAGGCGCAAGGACATCGACCGCATCCTGCTGGTCAGGCCGGCAGTGGAGGCCGGCGAGAGCCTGGGATTCCTGCCGGGCGATCTTGAGGAAAAGGTAGGGCCTTACTTGAGGCCGCTCTATGACGCCCTGTATGAGATGATGCCCGCCGAGAAGATCAAAAAGTCGCTGGAGATAGGCGTCATAGAAGTCGCGCCGCTCGGGTACATGAGGGGAAGGACCCTGAACAACTCGTTCGTGATCCTCGACGAGGCCCAGAACACCACGCTCGACCAGATGAAGATGTTCCTCACGCGACTGGGTTTTAACTCCAAGGCGGTCATCACGGGTGACGTCACGCAGATCGACCTGTCTCGAAAAGAGGATTCAGGACTGGTGCTTATCCAGTCGATACTTAAAGGCATAAAGGGCATTGAATTCATATACTTGAGCGGGAAGGACGTCGTAAGACACAGGCTCGTTCAGGAGATCATACGGGCCTTCGATAAATACGGGCCCGGCGGCAAGGGACCGGGCTCGTAGCCGGCGGATCCCGTTGAGGATCCTGTTGCGGATCTCATTCGCGCTTGATATCGCCGGCCGAGTTGTGTAGTACAAAGGCGGAGCATGGAAGAGTCCGACGACCATAGTCAATCAGTACACATAGGCGGCCTTTCGGGCGCCCTTGGGTCTCTGCGCCCTCTGTTCGAGCAAGTCATCCGGGAAATCCTAAGAAGCCAGGGCGTGGAGAAATACGCCCTTTCCATCACATTCACCGACGACGATGAGATTACCCGAATCAACCGCGAGTCCCTGGGGCGGGACCGCCCCACCGACGTAATCGCTTTTGACCTTTCTGAAGAAGGGCTCCCGCTGGACAGGGTGGGAGACGTCTACATCTCGCTGGATACCGCCCTGGCCAACAGCAGGCGTTTCGGTGTAAGCCGGAACGAGGAGCTATTGCGCCTGGTCGCCCACGGCACGCTGCATGTGCTGGGATACACGGACGGATCCTCTTCAGAGCGGAGGGAGATGGAGGAACTCCAGGAGAGAATCGTGGAGAAGTTCTCCTCGGGCCTCCGGCAGTAACGAGTACATAAGGAGGATGATCAGATTGGACCCGTCGACACTGGCGGATGTGCTTCTTCTGGCGGCGTTTCTGTGTCTGTCTGCGCTCTTCTCGGCAGGTGAGTTCGCTTTTTTCTCGGTGTCGAGGTCTGAGATTGAGGAAGAGAACAGCAGGCGGGCCAGGATGGCGCTCAGGATGCTGTCTTCCCCGCAGGAGCTCATGATAAAGCTGCTGGTCTCCAGCTCATTCTGCAATGTCCTCGTGGCCCTGTTCGCGCTGAGAATAGCGTGGCGGGCCTATCCCGAGGGGACTGGGCACCTGGTCGCGGCCGCGGTCGCGCTCCTGCTCGTCGCCATAATGATCGCCATACTCACCCGGCTTCTGCCCAGGGTCTACGTGGCGCATGACCCCGTCTCGGCCGTAGTCGCCGTGACCCGGCCGGTATATGTGCTTTTCCTGCCGCTCTATCCTTTCGTAAAGGGCGTCTACCTGCTGACCCAGGGGTTGTTCCTGGCCGGAGCCCAAGCGAGGGAGATGGTGCTCAAGGCGGGCCAGCTCAGAGCGATCGCCAGGGCGGAGGGCGAAGGAGCCGGCATAGGAAGCGACGAGCAGGAGATGATCAACGGCATCTTCGAGATGAGAGACACCCTCGCCCGCGAGGTCATGGTCCCCCGGATAGACATGGTATGCGCCGAGGCGACCACGACGGTCGGTGAGGCAATGAAGGTGATCTCCGAGGGCGGGCACTCGCGAATCCCGGTTTATAACAAGACGGTGGACAATATCATAGGCATCATGCACGCGCGGGATCTCATTGGTTTCATAGCCGGCGGCGACGTCGCCTCACCCATAAGCGGCATCCTCCGGAACGCCTATTTCATTCCGGAGAGCATGAAAGTGGATTCGCTTCTCAAGGAGCTCAGGAAGCGAAAGACCCATATGGCGGTCGTGGTGGACGAGTTCGGGGGCGTGGTCGGGCTGGTCACGCTCGAGGACGTGATCGAGGAGATCGTCGGGGAGATCTACGATGAGTACGATGAGGAGGAGAAGCTCGTCCAGGTCGTAAGCCCGGACGAAGTGCTCGTGGCCGGCAAGACGCACATAGAGGAACTCAACGAGATACTGGGCACGGGGCTTAACAAGGAAGAGGACTATGACACAATCGCCGGGTATCTATATAATCTGCTGGGGAAGGTGCCGTCACAGGGTGACGAACACGAGGCCGACGGACTCCGGTTCGTCGTCGACCGCGTCGCCGGGCAGCGCATAGAGCGCGTGCGCATAATCGGCAAGGGACTGGGCGGGAGCGCCAAGGTGGAGGAGCTCTAGAGGCATGAAATGGCTGCGCCGCGTGGTTTTCTCGGGTCTCGCGATTCTGCTGCCCACGGTTATCACGCTGTGGGTGCTCTACAAGCTCTTCGTTTTTCTCGACAACCTGCTGAGGAGCCTCATCGCCACGCATACGAGCCTCGACGTGCCCGGCATCGGGGTTGCCGCCATCATAGTCATTGTCCTCCTCGCGGGGCTCTTCGCCAGCAACGTGATCGGCAGGAAGCTCATCGACTGGTATAACCGGCTGCTCGGCCGCATACCGGTGCTGAGCTCCATATACAGGACACTCAAGCAGGTAAGCGAGGCCGTTCTTAAGGACCAGTCCACGGGATTCAGGAAGGTGGGACTGGTCGAGTTCCCGAGGCGGGGCGCCTACTGCGTCGGCTTCATTACTTCCGAGAACTTCGGAATGGGGTTAGCGGATAGTAAAGAGGACAATGTCACCGTGTTCGTGCCCACCAGCCCCAATCCGACATCGGGATTCATGATGGTGGTGCCGGCCTCCGACGTAAAAGTGCTGGACATGAGCGTCGAGGACGGCATCAGGATGATCATCACGGCGGGCATGGTGGCCGAGCGCGACGTGGACCCGGTCAGGGCGGCCGCAAAATCGAAATCCGCGGGCGGCAGGGTGCCTGAAGACAGGATCGAAAGGGAAGGATAGGCTGGGCTAATGGGCATCAATCGAAGCGAAGCCGTAGTGCTCAGGGCCAGGAAGGTGAGGGAGACCAGCAAGATCGTGGTCTTCTTCACGAAGAGATTCGGCAAGGTGTCCGCCATGGCCAAGGGGAGCCTGCGGCCGAAAAGCAAGTTCGGCTCGAGCCTGGAGATACTCACCCACTCGCTCATAATCTATTACGCCAAGGAAAACCGCAACGTACACACGCTGAGCCACAGCGAGACCCTGAACCCGTTCTCCGAAGTCAAAGCCGATTTCGCCAAGCTCGCCTATGCGAGCGCCGCTGTAGAGATACTCGAGCGCTTCGCGCCCCCCGAGGAGCCCAATGAAGACCTGTTCGACCACGTGATTCTCACGCTCCGCGAATTCGACGCCGCAAAGAGGGAGGAGCTTGATGTGATCCTCGCCTCTTATCTTCTGAAGATGCTCCATCTCGTGGGGTACGGGCCCTCTCTCTCCACCTGCGTCAAGTGCGGCAAGGACATCGGGGACGGAATAGTGAGGTTCGGGCTCCTGTCGGGCGGCGTGCTGTGCAAGTCCTGCATCGACAGGGACATCAACGCAATCGACCTGGACGCCGACGTGCTGGAACTCATGAGGACCTTCGAGAAGAAGACGGTCAAGCAGATAAGAAAAAAGCCCGCCCCGGTGGAGACAAGCCGGGGGGCCTGTGATATACTCACGGCTTTCGTAAGAATGGTGATGGGTGAGGGAGCAAGAGTGAAGTCGCTCGAGTTCCTCGAGAGAATAAGGGAAAGCTGACATGCCGCGAGAGGCCTATTCCCTGCAAGAGCTCATACTCGTGCTCGAGAAGTTCTGGTCGGACTACGGATGCGCCCTGCATCAGCCCTATAACAGCGAAGTTGGCGCGGGAACGTTCAATCCCGCGAGTTTTTTAAGAGCGCTGGGTCCGGAGCCCTGGAAGGCGGCCCATGTGGAGCCGTCCCGCAGACCCCGCGACGGGCGCTACGGCGAGAACCCGATGAGGGTGCAGCAGTTCCTGCAGTACCAGGTCGTCGTGAAGCCCTCTCCGGACGACATCCAGGACGTCTACCTCCGTACGCTGGAGGTCATGGGAATCGACCTCAAGAGCCATGACGTCAAGTTCGCGGAGGACGACTGGGAATCGCCGACGCTTGGCGCCTGGGGGCTGGGCTGGCAGGTATGGCTCGACGGCATGGAGATCACCCAGTTCACCTACTTCCAGCAGGCGGGCGGATTGGACTTAAATCCCGTAACCTGCGAAATCACCTACGGCCTCGAGCGGATCGCAATGTGCAGCCAGGAAGTCGACGACATAAAGGCCATAAGATGGAACGACCGCCTGACCTGGGCGGATATATTCGCGACTTCCGAGTACGAGTTCTCCAGGTACAACTTCGAGGAAGCCGACGTCGACAAGCACTTCGACCTCTTCAGGTTCTGCGAGGGCGAGGCGCGCCGGCTCGCGGAGAAGGGGCTGGTGCTGCCGGCGTATGATTTCGTGCTCAAGTGTTCGCATGCATTCAACCTCCTCGACGCCAGGGGCGCTATAAGCGTCACCGAGAGGGCGTCGTACATCCTCAGGGTCAGGAATGTCGCGCGGCTCGTGGCCCGCAAGTATCTCGAGCAGCGCGAGGAGATGGGCTTCCCGCTCATGCAGGAGGGCCGGGGCGGGGCGGAGAGCAGACCGGAATAGTGGGAATAGTCGGAAGAAGAGGCACAGATTGGAACTTCTTTTTGAAATAGGAGTAGAGGAACTTCCCCCTTCGTTCGTAAGGCCGGCCCTGGGGGCCATCGAGGAGAAGATGGCCGCCGGACTTAAAGAGGCAAGGCTGGACTGCAGCCGCATACGCACCTTCGGGACGCCGCGCAGGCTGGCGGTACTCGTGGAGGGCCTTGCAGGCAGACAGAGCGAAATGTCCGAGGTGGTCTTCGGCCCGCCGGCGAGCGCGGCCTACGACGATTCCGGCAAGCCCACCAGGGCGGCTCTGGGTTTCGCCCGCCGCTTCGGCGTGGAGTTGTCGGAACTGCGTACCGAGAAGACGGAGAAGGGCGATTATGTCTGCGCGGAAGTGAAGCACGGGGGCGAACCCGCCGCCGCCGTCATGCCCGGCGTTCTCCTGGGCGTCATCGGCGGCGTGCCGTTTCCGAAGACGATGAAGTGGGAGGAGAGCCAGACGCTCTTCGCCAGACCGGTGAGATGGCTGGTGGCCCTCCTGGACGGGGACGTTGTCGAGCTCACCTGGGCGAACCTCAAGGCGGGCAGGAAGACCCGCGGGCATCGCTTCCTGAGCCCCGGGGAATTTGAGATAAATGCGCCGGGCGATTACATGAAGGCGCTCGAGGACGCTCACGTGATCGCCGACCACGAGGAACGCAAGCGCCTGATCGCGGCCATGGTCGAGGAGGCCGCTTCGTCGGCCGGCGGCCGTCTGATCGAGGACGATGACCTTCTTGAGATAGTGACTTTCGAGGTCGAGTACCCGCTCGCCGTGCTGGGCGAATTCGATCCCGCGTTCCTGGGCATGCCCGGGGAAGTCGTGCGAACGGCCATGAAAGAGCATCAGAACTTCTTCTCGATAACGGGCGGCAGGGGAAACCTGCTTCCCAGTTTCGTCGCGGTCGCCAATACGGCCAGCGACCCGGAGGGGTATATACTCAGGGGCAATGAGAGAGTCCTCAAGGCGCGCCTGGCGGACGCTCTCTTCTACTGGCAGGAAGATAAG
>JASFEA010000054.1:0-19194 GCA_050125095.1 bacterium | reverse complement strand
CGGGCGTCATGAAGGACGGCACCATTGTGGCCAATGAGGTGCGGGTCATCGCGAATACCGGGTCTTATGGAAGCCACGGCCTGACGGTTCCATCCAATACGGGAAGCAAGACCATGCCTCTTTACCGGTCCAGGGCCATACGCTATGCCGCAGAGGTGGCATACACCAATCTGCCGGTGGCCGGCGCGTTCCGCGGATACGGGGCTGTACAGGGTTACTTCGCCCTGGAGTGCCACATGGACGAAGTGGCCCGCAAGATAGGCATGGACCCACTCGAGTTCAAGCGCAAGAACCACATCCGCGTCGGCGACCTGGACCCGATAGCCGCGAAGCTGGGAGAGGGCAAGGAGGGATTCAAGCGGGAGATCAGGACATGCGGACTTGAAGAGTGCATTGATCTTGCCCGTGGCGCCATCGATAAGCGCGCGGACGTGGCCCCCGCCGGCGATGGGCCGTTCAAGCGGATGAGGCGCGGGGTGGGCTTCGCGCTCTGCATGCACGGCACCGGCATTCCCGGAGACGACGTGGCCGGGGCCACGGTCAAGGTGAATGAGGACGGGTCATTCAATCTGCTCATAGGCGCGGCGGACCTGGGAACTGGCAGCGACACGGTTCTCGGCCAGATGGCCGCGGAGGTCCTCGGGGTTTCGCTGGACGACATGATCGTCTATTCATCGGATACGGATGTTACGCCTTTCGACGTCGGTGCGTATGCGTCCAGCACGACCTATGTGTCGGGCACCGCGGTCGTCAAGGCCGCGGAGAAGGTGCGCGAGAGGCTGAGAGAGGTCGCGGCGGAGTTGCTCGGCGTGGGCGCCGGTTCGCTTACTTTCCAGGACGGCAGGTTCCAGGCGCCGGGGGGCGACTCGCTTCACGTCAAGGAGGTCGCGCTGAAGTCCTTCTACGGGAAGAACAAGCAGCAGATCTCTGAGACGGCGTCGCACCTTAACCTCGACTGCCCGCCGCCGTTCGCCGCCTGTTTTGCGGAAGTGGAGGTCGATCTCGACACGGGGATGGTGCGCGTCACCGACATCGCGAACGCCGTGGACGTGGGCAGGGCCATCAATCCGGACCTCTGCGAGGGGCAGATCGTGGGATGCGCCGCCATGGGAGTCGGCTATGCCCTCACCGAGGAGATGCTGTTCTCGGCGGAGGGGAGGACGCTCAACGCTTCGCTTCTCGATTACAAGATCGCAACTTCGCTCGACCTTCCCGATATCAAGGGATTCATTGTCGAGACCGTGGAGCCTTCGGGACCTTACGGCGTCAAGAGCGTCGGCGAGGTAAGCATGGATCCCATCGCCCCGGCAATCGTGAACGCGGTATTCGACGCTACCGGCGTGAGGATCAGGGAGCTGCCCCTGACACCGGAGCGGGTGCTGAATGCGCTCAAGGAGGCCGGCATTTGATCCTCCTTAAGGACATCTGCGCCCTCTATACGGGCGACGGCGAGGAGTCCGGAGCCGATGTTCTGATTGAGGGAAACCGGATAAAGAGCATCGGCAAGAGTCTGGAATCGGCGGCTGCGGGCGGCGACCTCGAGACAATCGACTGCAGCGGCATGGTGGTAATGCCGGGTCTCGTCAACACCCATCACCATTTCTACCAGACGCTGCAGCGCTGTGTCCCGCAGGTCCAGAATGAACCGCTTTTCAAGTGGTTGACCAAGCTGTATCAGATATGGAAACACCTCGACGATGATGCCGTACACTGGAGCACGCTCGTGGCATGCGGCGAGCTGCTGAAGACGGGCTGCACGACATCCATCGACCAGTTCTACGTCTTCCCGAGGGGAACGAGCGGCAGGTTCATCGATATCGAGATTGAAGCGGCATCGGCAATCGGCATGAGGTTCCAGCCCGCGCGCGGCAGCATGTCCCTGGGGAAAAGCCAGGGCGGGCTTCCGCCTGATGAAGTCGTGCAGACAGAGGACGAAATCCTGGCGGACTCGGAGAGGCTGATCGAGGAATACCATGACCCCGGCTTCGGAGCCATGGTGAGAATCGCGCTGGGCCCGTGCTCCCCGTTTTCGGTTACAAGAGACCTTCTGGTCAAGACCCGGGACCTCGCCGACAGGACGGGCGCGCTGCTTCACACTCATATCGCCGAGACAAAGGATGAAGAGGAGTACTGCCTGGAAGCTTACGGGATGCGCCCTCTCGAGCTGATGAAGGACTGTGGATGGCTGGGGGAGGATGTATGGTACGCGCATGGCATCCACTTCAATGATGAGGAGCTGGAGATCCTTAAAAGCAGCGGGACCGGTATCTGCCATTGCCCGACCTCCAACATGCGCCTGGGCTCCGGGGCGGCCCGGGTCCCCGAGATGATAGAGATGGGAATCCGGGTGGGCCTCGGTGTCGACGGGAGCGCCAGCAACGACTCCTCGGACATGCTGGCGGAACTGAGGAACTGCTTCCTGCTCCAGCGCCTCGTCGCCGGGGGAGGGGCGATCACAGCCCGCCAGGTAATAGATATCGCCACGCGGGGCGGAGCGTCGCTTCTGGCGCGGGACGACATCGGCGCTATCGAAGAGGGCAAGGCCGCGGACGTCATAGGTATAGATGTGAGCGATATATCACATGCCGGCGCTCTTCACGACTACGTCGCCTCCACCGTGATCTGCGGAGGCGGCCGCCCGGTGCGCTTTTCCATAGTGAACGGCAAGGTCGTGGTGAGAGACGGAGAGCTGACGCAGGTGGACGAGGCGGAAGTGGTGAAGAGGGCAAACGAAGCAGCAAGGCGCATGATCTCTGCCTAGGAGCGTACCCGGCGGTGTCCCCGCGCCCGATTGTGCAATTTAAGACCTGACCCCGGTTGATGTGCAATTTAAGACCTGACCCCACCTTTTACAGGCGCAGGGCCATGCCGGAAGGGCTCTCGCCCGTCTCTATAATGGTCTCCAGCGATCTCAAGTTGGGGTCTATGAGGGCGATCGCGTTTACGGCGGGGAGAAGCGCGTAGAGCTTCTTTTGATCCGGATCGAACATGAGCTGCGCGGGACTGCTCCCTACGTTCACTGTGAATATCTCCACGCCGTTATACGGGTCTATGCACTTGACCTCTTGCGAAAACCCGAACGCTACGTACAGCCGTCTGCCGAAGGGATCGAAGGCGATGTCGGTCACGCCGGTCCCGACCGTAAGCGACCTTTCTATGGCAAGGGTCTCCATCCTGATGACCGTGATGTCGGTTGAACCCTCATTTGACACATAGAGCCAGTCGTCGGCCTCGTTTATGGCGAGGCCTGAGGGCCTGAGCTCCGCCTGCAGCGTGGTGTCGGGCGCGCTCGGTGTGGACTGCAGATTGAGCACGGACAGCGTGCCATGCAGGCTGTTTATTATAAAAGCGCGCTCCCACACATTCGAATAAATGGCCTTGGTCGGTCTGCGCCCCACCTCTACGGTACTGACGGGCTGAAGGCTGAATGAGTCCAGCAGGTGGACGGTGTCGGTGCCGTAGTTGACGACTACTATGAGGTCTTTCTCCGGTATGGGAAGTACAAACACAGGTTCGTCGACGAAGTCCAGCTCCGCCACGTTGCTGAGGTGATTGCTGTTCATGTCCATTTCGAAAACGGTGCCCGTGCGCTCGTCTGCTATATAGAGCCGGCCCCTGCGGTTGTCGGCCCCGATCGCGGTGGGCCGTGCCCCCAGATATGCATTATAGACGACGCGCTTCATGCTCTTGTCCACAACCGAGATGTTCGCGGAATTCTCGTTCGAGACATATAGGAGTTTCGACGTCGGACTCTGGTTCTCGTCCTCTATTTCTATTACGGGACTGAAAACCGGCTCGGCCCGGCCCCCTGCGGGCGGGTGGCTCAATACGAATATCAGCGTCCTGGCGCTTCCGGCGGCCAGCGAGAAGGCGTGGTCCACGGTTATTATGCTGGTCTCGATGACCATGGGCGTATTGTCGGGTTTGACGTACGCCGCCTCCGTGAAGAAGGTTATGCCGGTATAGTCTCCCGGCGGCACCTCCGCGGCCCTGAGGAGTCTCTGCGCTCCTGCCAGATGGTCGGTATCGATGATGCGGGTCTCCGTAGCCAGGTCGACCTGGGACCCGCCGGCCGTCTCGAGCGATACCTTTCGCAGCTCCCATCGGATTCCCGGTGTGATTTCGTGCATCAGCCTGGCGTAGAAGACAACCTGAGCGATGTCGCCGCTGGACACGCGTGTTGTACCGATTGAGGTGCTTTGCGTGGCCGGCCTCTGCTGACCTCCTCCACATGCGAGCGCCGAGAGAAGAGCGATTACCAGGAGCTTCCTCAGCATGCTAACCTCCTTTTACGGGCTTCCGCCGGCGCATGGGTGACAGCGAAAAGCAGATAAAGAAGAGCGCGCAGGCGCATAGGACTATGGTGGCGCCGGACGGCAGGTCAAATGTATAGGAAAGCGCTAATCCGGTAAACAGCGAAATCAGGCCCACGAGGATCGAGACGAGCAATATGGGCCGGTATTCGCCCTTGATCTGCCGGGCCGTGGCGGCCGGCAGCACCAGCAGCGCAGACACCAGCACGATCCCGACGAGCTTGATGGAAGCCACGATGACCATGGCGATAAGCACCAGCAGCAGGTAGTGCAGGAAGTCGACGGGCAGCCCGGAGACGCGCGCTATGCTCTCATTGAAGCTGATGAGCAGCAGGTGCTTGAAGAAGAGCGCGATAAGCGCGACCGTGGCGAGGCAATAGAAGGCCATGAGCACTATGTCCCCGGTGGTGATGGTCAATATGCTGCCGAAGAGATAGGAGAAGAGGTTCGACATATACTTCCCCGAAACGGCGATGAGCGTTACGCCGAGCGCCATCGTGCCCGAGAACGTAATTCCTATGGCCACGTCCTCGCGGACCCGGCCCCTTCGGGAGATATAGCCCACGAGTAAAGCTATGATCGCGCAGAACACGGTCGCAGTCAGGGTGGTGTTCATTCCGAACACCAGGCCTATGGCAACGCCGGCCAGGGCGGAATGCGAAATGCCCGCTCCCATGAAGGCTATTCTGCGGAGCACCACGAAGAAGGAGAGAAGAGAGAGGGTTACCGTGACCAGTATGCCGCCGATCAGCGCCCTCTGGAAGAACGGGAGACTCAGCATGTCCTCAAGCATCGTCACCGCCTTCTCCGGCCTCGTCCACCCTGTGGTGCCCGATGATCCGGTGGGGGATCTTGCCATGGGCAAGGAACTCGAACTCGCAGCCGTAAGCGCTTCTGAAATCCGCGACGTCCTCTATCTCCTCAGGCGCCGCGTGCACGAAGACCCTCTGGTTGATGCAGACCACCTCATCGACCTGCGCGGGCACAACCTCGATATCATGCGAAGCCAGCACTATAGTGAGCGCCAGGCCCCCACGAAGGTCCCGCAGTATTTGGAAGAAGGCGTCCCGCGCATCCGCGTCGACGCCCGTGGTCGGCTCGTCCAGAAGCAGCAGGCTGGGTCTGCCCACGATGGCCCGAGCAATGGATACGCGCTGCTTCTCGCCGCCCGAGAGAGAGCCGATGCTTCTTGCGGCGTGCTTCTTCATGCCCACCATGTCCAGCGCCTCGAATATGCGGGCCCGGTGTTCGCCTGTCGTTCTGGGGAAGGCTCCCATTGAACCGTAGAGCCCCATTTCAACCACGTCGGCCGCCGTTACGGGGAAGTCCGGGTCGATGTATTCCTCCTGCGGCACGTAACCGATTGCCTTTCCGGCCGGGCACCTGACTACGACCTCGCCTCGGTCGGGCTTTATGAGACCGACAATCGTCTTTATGAGCGTGGTCTTGCCACCGCCGTTGGGCCCCATCAGGCCTATGAACTTGCCTCTCTCTATGACGAGAGATACGTCCTTGAGCGCCAGGGCTTCTCCCATATACACCCAGACATGGGAAACCCGGACTATGGGATCTTCCGTCTCAGCGGGCTTCACCATATCGGTCATGTCGCCTCAGTCCCTCCTCGCCGCTCGCTCTAACAGGCTGACGTTGTGGTTCATGAGCCCGGAGTAGGTATCGCGACCCGGGACGGCCGGGTCCCCGACGGGATCCAGGACGACCACTTCAATGTCCGTGTCATTGACGATCCCCTCGACAATCCCCGGGTCCGAGGTTTCCTCCACGATCATGAT
Organism: bacterium; assembly: GCA_050125095.1. GTDB lineage: Bacteria > Arandabacterota > Arandabacteria > Arandabacterales > JALGWA01 > JALGWA01. Next base: position 13,091 of record JASFEA010000054.1, on the reverse strand, counting down.
GGGGACGTGTTCGCTTTCTATCCTGCGAATGAGGTCCGCCACCCACCTGGCCGACGGTTCGTATTCGGGGAACTTCTCCACGACTCCCGCCTCGAGAAGGCCGTAGCGCCTCGCGAAATAAGTCCAGGCGGGGTGGAATGAGACAAAGCCCGCAAGCCCGCTCTCTGCGATTCTCGCCCTGATCCCGGCGTGAAGCGAGTCCATGCGCGCGCGGAATTCCGCCAGGCGCTTCTCATAATATGATGCGTTCCGGGGGTCGATCGTGACCATGGTGATGCATATGTATTCGCCCATCTTGCATGCGAATAGGGGATCCAGCCAGAAATGGGGATTGAAGGTGCTTCCCAGCTCGATGAGCGAGTCGGCGAAGACCTGGTTAAACGTCCCGCATACCTTATTCGCCCGATGACCGTCTCCCATCATCCACGTGTCGAAATCCCCGCCTATCATCAGGACCGCATCGGCTTCATGTATGGCTCTGGCGCTGGACGGGGTGAGCTCGAAATGGTGGGGGTCCGCCCCGGGCGGCACCACGGTGGTCACGTCCACCCTGTCCCCTCCGATCTCCTCAACCAGCATTGTTATGGGGTAGATGCTGGTCGCGATCCTGAGGTGCCCCGGCTCGGCGGCGTTGCCTTCCCCCGCCCCCGGCGGCATGGAGAGGGCGGCTAGGACCAGCGAGACCGCGATAAGCAGAATGGACAGCTTCATGTCTTTATCCGAAGGATTAACGTCTTGTAGCTTCCGAGGCAATAATATAGGATTGGAACCCGGGTATCAACTGCAATGTAAGAGGAGAAGCGGGTATGGACAAAAGGGGTATCATAGCGGGTTTCGTCGTAGTGGCGGCTATCGTGGTGGCGGCAGTGGTGTTTCTGCGGATCACCGGGCCGCCAGTCATGCGTGCGGCCGTGCTCGCCGCCGATGACCGGAGTTTCTTCACCGTCGTGCATGAACTCCTAAGCAATGCCGAAGAGAGCGTGGACGTAGTGCTCTACCAGAGCCGCTTCTACATAAACTACCCTAACAGCAAGAGCAATGTCCTCATCGCCGACCTGGCGGACGCGAGCGAGCGGGGCGTCAGGGTGAGGGCGGTGCTTGAGCTCGCCGCCTGGAACGTCGAGAACAGCGAGGCCAACCGGGACGTCTGGACCGTTCTCAGGGACAGCGGCGTGGAGGTCTATTACGACCCCGCAGATAAGACGAGCCACTCCAAGCTCATCATAATCGACGGGCGGTACGCCGTCGTCGGGTCTTCCAACTGGAGTTATTACTCGCTCGACCAGAACCATGAGGCCAATGTCGTGATCAACTCAAAGGAAGTCGCGGAACGGTTCGGCGAGTTTTTCGAGGGCGTCATCAGGGAGAGCAGCGAGGAGTACCATGACCCGGTCGAGCAGGTATCCGCGCGCGAGGCGATGGAGAGCGAGGACCGGTATGTGCTCATAAGAGACCTGCCGAGGCACGTGAGTTATGACGAGGATCTCGTGGTGGGCTTCATCGAATTCGACGGCGCCACGGTTACGGTCTCGGACAGCGATCTCGAGCGAGTCCTTGCCCTGTACCCTGAATTCTTTGAAGAGGCCCCAGATGAGACCCTTAGGGTATTGACCAGGGTCCGCCGAAACGGCGTCGTCGAGCTCGCTGCAATCGACATCGAGAGAACCGACACGCCAGGGGCGATGCTGAAGAAGCTGGATGAGGAGAGGGCTTATGTCAAGACCATGACCGGCGAGAAGCCGGATTTGTCATGGTATGAGGCCGAGCGGGTTCTGCCCGTTCCCAATGAATATTACGTGGGCGAAGTCAACCGCCTGATAGAGTCGGCCGAGGAGAGAATATGGGTGGCCATGCTCAACGCGGTCTATTACACGTCGACTCCGAGCACGGCAAGAAGGGAGAGGGCAGAGGGCGAAGTCGCGAGCTATACCAACCTGATTGTCGAGAAGCTCGAGGCGGCGGCGCGGCGGGGGGTGGAAGTCAGGGTGGTGGTGGACGTCGGCGGTAGCGGTACGCCTTCCCGGGGCGAGGACCGTCTCCTGGAGAGACTGGGTGAAGCCGGCGCCCGGGTCTATGTGGACTCCCCGGAGACGACGGTCCACGCCAAGCTCATGATCGTGGACGACGATTATGCCGTCGTCGGTTCAACGAACTGGACGTATCACGCGGTAGAGGAGAACAACGAGACGGCGGCCATTATAGAATCAGGTGACCTGAACGCGCATTACGCGGAGTTCATAGAAGCGAGGATTGAAGAGGGCACGCCCTACGTCCCCTGAGCCGATACATGAGGTGATTCAGTTGGTCGAACACAGAATCGAAAAGGTGATGAAGCGCGACGGGACGATAGTCGACTTCGACCAGGAGAAGGTCACGATAGCCATCTACAAAGCAGCTGCGGCCGTAGGAGGCCATGACCGCGCGCTCAGCGAAAAGCTCTCCGACGAAGCCGTGGAAATCATCAGCCACTCATTCGAGCCGCCGGATGTGCCCACAGTTGAGGAAGTCCAGGATATTGTGGAGAAGGTCCTGATAGAGAACGGCCACGCCAAGACCGCGAAGGCCTATATACTGTACCGCGAGTCCCGCAGGCGTGAGCGCGAACGCAAGGGGGCGACGAAGAGGCACCAGAGGCCCCTTCCCTTCCAGCTTATGTACGAGCAGTTCCTTTGGAACATCGACCATGACTGCGAGACCACCGAGAAGCTCAACAGGAGGGTGAAGGACGGAACCTATCCGGAGCTCATACGTGACTCGGACGCGAGGTACACGGAGAGTATTGCGATGGCAGCCGAATCCGTGGCCCGATTCAAGGCCCAGATCCGCATAATCATCGTCGCCGGGCCGTCATCGTCAGGGAAGACCACCACCACGGCCAAACTCGCGGCCCGCCTCAGGGAGCTCGGAATCGACACCGAACCGCTTAACCTGGACCACTACTTCTTCAACCTGGAGCTGCATCCTAAAGACGAGTACGGGGACTATGACTTCGAGACCCCTGAGGCCCTAGACCTTCAGCTCATAAACGACCACCTCGCCGACCTGGTCGACGGGAAAACGGTGGATATGCCCCAGTACGACTTCAAGACCGGGACGAGGTCGAAAGAGACCCGTAAGGTCAAGTTCCATCCCGATAAGGTAATCCTCATAGACACCCTCCACGGCCTCCACCCGCCCCTGACGGCGAGTGTGGATGACGACCTCAAGTTCAAGGTCTACATCGAGACCATCTCCATGCTCAGAGACAGCGAGAGGAACTTCGTGAGATGGACGGACGTGAGGCTCTTAAGGCGCATGGTGCGGGACCACTCGCAGCGCGCCTACGATCCCATGCAGACCGTGGGCCACTGGCATTATGTTAGGCGAAGCGAACTGAAACATATCATCCCTTTTATCAGGAACGCGGACTACATACTGAACGGCGCGCTTCCCTACGAGCTGCCCGTACTTAAGAAGTATGAGTTTGAATACTTCCCCAAGGTCATGGACCAGTGGAGGGGTGAGCGGAAGCGCCGGGACGCCTTCATCAGGGCCGAACGCATCTACAGGCTTCTCTCCGAGATAGAGGTATTCGAAGACGAATCGGTGATTCCCGATGACTCTCTTCTCAGGGAATTCATAGGGGGGAGCATTTACAAGCTCCACTGAGCCGATTCCAGCGGGCCGGTTCCCCTGACGCGGCTCCCTCTGTTCAGAGATTGATTACCGACACCTGGCCCTTGTCCTCAACGTGTTGTGTCTCGGGATTGTTGGGATCCACGATCGGATTGCCGTCGACTACGAGACGATAGGTGTAGGATCCGGGCCTCAGCGGAATGACTCTCTGCCACAGGCCGCGGCCGTCCACGTCCAGGAGAATGTCCGACGACGCGTCCCAGGAATTGAAACTTCCCTCCACCGCGATGACGTCGGCCTCGCTGCCGAGGTAGGAGAAGAGCACGCCTCCTCCGATACGCCGTGGGGCCAGGAAGTCTATCGTCGCCTGCACCTCGATGTCCTTCTGGGTCGGTTCATTTCCCAGGAGCTCATTGGCCACCGATCGGTAATCATAGAATCCGCGCGAGCCGCGGTAATGCGTTATGGGCACTCCGAAGCCCGTCGCTTCCTTGAGGGTGACGTTGCTTCTTATCACGGTGCGGAAACACGAGTCCCCGAACCGCCGCTTCAGGGTCGAGAGGATCTCGCGGCTGATTCTCGTCCTCGAATCGTACATGGTCGCCAGCACGCGGAAGTCGGCGGTGTGGCCGCTGACGTTGCGGACAATCTCCAGCGCGTCGATAACGCGGCCCACTCCCTGCAGCGAGAATAGGGACGGGTCCACGGGGATGATGATCTCCTTGGCCGCCAGCAGCGCGTTGAAAGTCAGGAGGCCGATATTGGGAGGCGAGTCGATTATTACGAAGTCGTATTCTCCAGATACGCGGTCGATTACCCTCCTCAGTTTCTGTTCCCTGCCGTCGCGGCCGGCGAGTCTCTGTTCGACGGTGCTGAGGACGACACTGGCGGGGAGGAGGTCGAGGTTCCTGGCGGCCTTAACCGTGACGTTCGACACCGGCAGCTGGTTGGAGTCCATCAAGAGATCGTACACCGTGTGTTCAAGCGAGTCCGTTTCCGGATGCAGTGACTGGGTGCTGCTCCCCTGGGGGTCCATGTCAACAAGCAAAACCCTGTTGCTCATATCCTGAAGGCAGAGAGCCAGGCTCACGGCCGTTGTCGTCTTTCCGCAGCCGCCCTTCTGATTGACTACAGCAATCCTTCTCATTTAGAACAACCTCCTATTGTTCTTCGCCCCGAATTGAGATATTCCAGAAAACACGCAATTTTGAGAGATATTACAATTTTATACAAGCATTGTCAAAGGAAAAAGGGGCGGAAAATCGGTGTAATCCGGTTTGTTAAAGCCAATTACCGCAGAATGGGCTGCTCCTCGACCCAGTAGAGAAACATGCCGCAGTTCTCACAGCGGTAAAGCTTCTTGTTCCGGTCTTCGGCCCCTCTTATGGCAGAGGGGATGGTGACGAAGCAGCCGTGGCACACAGCATTGATAACGGGGGCCACCACCCTTCCGTATCTCTGCTTCATGCGTACGTATTGGCTCCTGATGGCGGGGTCGAGCTGTTCCTCGAGTTTGGCCTGCGTATCCTCCAACGACTTCAAATTGGATATCTTGAAACCGATCCGGCCGTACTTCTTCTTGCGCGTCGGGTCCTTCGCGTCCCTGATGAGAAGGAGTATGTCCTGAAGCGCGATCAGGACCTGAAGTTGAGAATTCATTTCTCGAATTCCTTTATTAAGTCTATGAGCTCCTGGCCTGTCTTGATTTTCGGAAGTCGCTTGTCCTTGGCCAGCTTCTTGGCAACCTGCGCGACCTGGCCCAGCACTATCAGGTAATCGCTCGGGTCGCCGACCGGAGGCGCGACTATGAGAAAGAATATCTTCGCTCGCTTTTTGTCTATCGACTTATATGGTATTCCTTTTCTTGATCTTCCTATGGCGACGCGAACTCGGCTCACTACAAGCGAACGGCAGTGGGGTATGGCGATGCCGTTGCCGACCCCGGTGGAGCCGAGGTATTCGCGGGTGAGGAGTGTCGCGACCAGCGTCTTGCTCGCGGGTCCGCTGAGCCGCAGCATCTCGACCAATTCCTCAATGACGGCCTCTTTGGTTGTCGCCTCGAGGTTGAGGTTTATTTTCTTGGGAAGGACTAATTTAGATAAGTTCATTGACGATCCGCGACCTCGGTCCTTTCAATTCATGTTAAAAGAACCGTGCCGTTGCGTCAAGCGCTGTCTGGGTTTCCTTGCGCGCTTCGGGCTCCCATTCGCTCTTAAGCAACGACTCGAGAGCCGGCCTTGCGTCCCCGCCCGTAAGCGCCGCTAGCGCCCACGCCGCATGCCCCCTTATCATGGGATCGAGATCATTCAGGCAGGCTGTCAGGGGCCCGGCGAGCGCCCGGGCGCCGGAATTACCGGCGGCCACAATGGCGTTTCTCCTGATCGCGTTTGCGTCCCTCATACCGATCTGGTTACCTTCGAATTTGCGCGTGAAGTCGGCCTCGCCCATGCCGATGACCTCCGCCAGCGGGACGGCGCCTCCCACGTGTGCCGACGGCGCTTCGGGGGCCGCCGCCGGGATGTCCCTGTTGAACGGGCAGACGTCCTGGCAGGTCGAGCAGCCGTAGAGCCTGTTGCCCCACACGTCCCGGATTTGATGGGGAATGGAGCCCCGCCTCTCGCTGATATACTGTATGCATTTCTTGCGATTCACCCAGCCCGGTTTTTCAATCGCGCCGGTAGGGCAGGCCCTGATACAGGCGGTGCACTCGCCGCAGTCCATGTCGAGAGGCGGGTCCGGCTCGATTTCAAGGTCGGTGACGATTTCGCCCAGCACGATAAAGGAGCCGTAGCCGGGATTTATGATTATCCCGTTCTTGCCGTAGAAGCCGAGACCGGATCTCGCGGCAAGCGGCTTTTCCGCGAGCGAGACGTAGTTGGAGGAAACCTTGCTCGTCGCCCCGAACTCCTCTCCCATGGCGGAGGCGACGTTAGCGAGCCTGGACTTGATTTCGCCGTAGAAGTTGGCCCGGGTATAGGGCGCGATGATGCCCATGCCGGCGTCGCCGGGCGGAGTCTCGCCCGTGTTATAGCTCAGGCAGGCTGTCACGACGGTCCTGGCTGTCTTCAGCCTGCGGCCGGGATCGACGATTCTCTCAAGCGTCTTTTCCGACGGGATCGACCCCGCCGGGATATAGCCGGCCGCGATAGCTTCCGCCAGGTGGCGCCTCGTCTCTTCGAGCGGCGCGGCGTCGGTGAAACCCACGGCACCTATGCCCTCGGCCCGGGCGAGCTCCCGGATTCTTCTCTTCGCTTCCTGTTGTTTCGCTGCGTCCATCTATTGACCGCCAATCGCGTCTATGTTACCCTGCTACCGATTAACCATCAAGCAGTTGATTCCCAGCCACGGAGAGGGAGGATAACATGAACAGAATTCTCATGGTATTGCTGGCGGTTCTGATACTTTCGCTCGCCTGCGGCGGCGAGAAGCAGGAGGCAGAGGCTCCCAAGACGGTGCAGCCCGCGCCCCCGGGAAGCGTGAGGGCCAGCCACATACTCATATCATATGAAGGCGCCGAAAGGGCGACGTCCACGAGGAGTAAACAGGAGGCGTCCGAACTGGCGCAGGACATCGACAAGAAAGCGAAGGCCGGTGAGGACTTCGGGGAGCTGGCCAGGGCCTATTCGGACTGCCCCACCGCGGAGAAGGGCGGGGACCTGGGCTTTTTCAAGAAGGGGAGGATGGTCAAGCCTTTCGAGGACGCCACGTTTGCGCTCGAGCCGGGCGGGGTCTCGGATGTTGTGGAGACCAAGTTCGGATATCACATAATAAAGCGTACGCAGTAGTCGGGTCTGCACATCCACTGTGACTGCAAGGGGCCGGTGTTAGTGTCTTGACGCGCTGGACTAAAACAGGTGTCATTGTCGGCGCCATAGTGGTGGTCGGCGTCATACTCATACTGACACTGGCGCGGAACGCCGGCACGGTCTCCACGCCGGCGGAGCGCGGCGAGTTCACGATCAAGATCGTGAGGAGCGGCGTGCTCACCGCCCGCAGGTCGCTTACCGTAACCGCCCCCAGCGTCGGCAGCAAACTCCTCATAACAAGGCTCGTTCCCGAGGGGACCTACGTCGCGAAGGGCGACTTCCTGGCGCAATTCGACGACATGGAGTTTACCGAACGCCTGGAAAGCGCCAGGCGCGAGCTCACGGCTGCCAGGGCCGACCTCGACCTAATGCTGGCCAAGAATGAGCTGAGAAAAAAGGAACTCGATGCGGGTGTCGCCGAGGGCCAACTGGCCTTGAGAAAGGCCGAGGGCGGTTCGGCGGCCGACCTGGAGAAAGCCGAGCGAGACGCCGACCTGGCGGTGGCCCGGCGCGAGACCGAGCTCAAGGTAATGGAAGCCGAGGCCCTCAAGGAAGAAGTCAATATAGCCAGGGCCGAGGAGCGGGTGACGACGGCCGAGAAGAATATCGCCAAGCTCACCGTTACCGCACCCGGCGACGGCATCGTGATCCATGAGAAGGTCTGGCGCGGGGGCCAGCAGGTCAAGGTGCAGGAGGGAGACTCGCCCTGGCCCGGACAGCCAATAATGGCGCTGCCCGACCTTTCGACCCAGTACGTGGCGTCGGATATTGACGAGACCGATATCAGCAGGGTGGGGGTCGACCAGTTCTGCCGCATAACCCTGGAGGCTTATCCGGATACCTCCTTCGGCGGGCATATCGGCACCGTCGGGAATCTCGCCCGAAGCAAATACCAGAGCCGGGGCCCCAATGTGTTCGACATATCGGTGGAGCTCGACGAGAAGGACGAGCGGTTCCGGCCGGGCATGATCGCCAGGGTCGAGATCATAGTCGACGTCTATCCCGACGAGATATTCGTGCCCATCGAATCCGTTTTCGAGAAGGAAGGCGCCACGCTCGTCTACGTGAAGAGCGGAAGGGGTTTCCGGCCGCGAGAGGTCGAGGTGGGCCCGAGGAACGACTCGCATATCATCATCCGATCGGGCCTGGGTGAGGGCGATGAAGTCGCGCTAGAGGACCCCACCGAAAGCGGGGAGTAGAGTTGGCGCCCTACCGTCTCGAGAGCATCGCGGTTTCGCTGCGCTCCATGCTATCCAACAAAGTGCGCGCATTTCTTACGGCCCTGGGCGTGATGTTCGGCGTCGCCGCCGTCATCGCCATGCTCTCCATTAGCGAAGGCGCCAAGCGCGAGATGCTCGAGCAGGTCAGCCTGATGGGGGCAAACACGGTCTTCGTGGAGAACTCATGGGCCGACTGGTCGGCAGGGGTAACGGACGGCCTGCTTATGGGGGACGGCCCGTCGCTCGCTTCCGCATCGGGCGCCGGCCGGTGGGCGGCCATAAGAAGGTTTCCCAACACCGTCATACAGATGGGTACGAGGAAATACTCGGTGGAAGTCGTGGCGACGACACCCGAGTTCGCCGGCATAGTGAACCTGGGACTGGACGGCGGACGCTATTTCGACCGGCACGATTACGGAACGCGGGCCAAGGTGTGCGTGCTGGGCGCGTCGCTCAAGAAGGCGCTCGCCGCGTTTGAGGACCCCATCGGCAGAGAGGTGAAGATCGGCGACGCCTGGTTTACAGTCATAGGCGTCTCGGAGTACAAGAAAGTCGGCAGGTCACGGGTCACGGGCCTCCGCATACCAAAATACAATGTCGAGGTATTCGTGCCGCTCAGCGTGGCTTCCTACTTCGACCCGCCCTCGAGCAGGGGGATGCGGCCCCAGGAGAGCCTGGATGAGATCGTGCTCGCCATACCGGCCGCCGGGCGCGTCGAAGCCGCAGCGCGCGTTATCGAGAGGGCGCTCGAGAGGCTGCACAGCGGAGAGAGCGACTACAAGATCGTCGTGCCGCAGGCGCTTCTCGCGCAGAGCCGGCGGACGCAGCGCACATTCAATATAGTAATGGCGACCATTGCGGGCATCAGCCTGCTGGTGGGCGGGATCGGCATAATGAACATCATGCTGGCGAGCGTGCTGGAGCGCAGGCATGAGATAGGCATAAGAAGAGCGGCCGGGGCGACCTCCCGGGAAGTTATGCTGCAGTTCCTGACAGAGGCGGTTTCCATATGCCTCGTGGGCTGTGTCCTGGGGATCGGGCTGGGAGTGGGCCTGTCGTTTGCGGTCGGGAATTTCGCCGGTTGGAGGACGGGCATAAACGTCTGGCATGTGATCATATCGGTCGGCGTCGCGAGTATCGTGGGCATCGTGTCCGGCTATTACCCGGCCCGCCGCGCCGCGCACCTGGACCCCGTGGAGGCGCTCAGGTATGAATGAGGCAAGGGGAGTATGAAGAGTTCGGAGTACATCTGCCTGCTCCTGGTGCCGGCTCTATGTATTGCGGCCGCGTCATGCGGCACGTGCCGGGCCGGGTCTCTCAATGACTTCATCTCCGCTTACACGGGCGGCGATGAGACCTATGAGGCGGCTCAGATAAGGCTGAGGGCGGCGCGCGACCTTACCCGCGAAGTCTGGGGAGTGCTGCCGTACCCGACCCTCAGCCTCGACGTCACCACCCCGCGGAGGTCCTGGGTAAGGAACGTGGCCTACGCTGAATTCGACAGCGTCCTCTACCGGGGCTGGTATGAGAACAAATGGAAGTCTTACGATTTCTCGCTATCCCTCAGGCAACCCCTACCGACCGGCGGCACCCTGACCTTGAGCGGCAGGACTTCCATCGACGAGTCGGAATTCGCGCATGTCGGTTTTCCAGCGGGTGTCACTATTCCACGCGAAACCGGCGACCAGCAGTTCCTCACCGACGTCGGGGTTGTGCTGGACCAGCCCCTCAGGGAGCTCTGGCGGCGCGGTGGGGAGGGGGATAGGGCCCGGCTGAGACTTCTCCAGGCGGAAGTGCAGTTCCTGATGGACTCTGCGCAGTCGGCGCGGAGCGCCATCGACCTTGCCTTCGACTTCATGACGAGCCGCTTGAGGCATGAGATAGCCCGTAGGGAGCACGCGCTCGCGAGTTCGGACGCATTGGCGGCTGAGGGGAGTTATGCAGACGGCATCATATCGGAAGAGGAACTCATAGACACAAAGATAGAGGCCCGGGCCGCCGAAATCGCGCTGATAGACGCCGCCGGGGCCCTCGCGGCTTCAAGGGAGCGAATGAGGCTCAAGGGTTTCGATCCCGAAGCGGTCTACCCGGAAGACCTCAGCGCCGCGTCCGTGGTGGACACGTCTCTCGCGTCCGTTGCGGAGAACCCGGAAGTGGTCAAGGTCCGATGCGAGGTCGAGATAGCGCGCGTCGCTCTCAAGGAGAAATCCGCGTGGCGTTATGTACTGCCGACTGTGTCCCTGTGGTATGGATTGCAGGGGGTAGGCGACGACGCCTCCGAGGCGGGCCGGAACTTCGACCACAACAGATGGGGCGGCTCCCTGAGACTCGATGTGCCGCTTTATGAGGCCGGAAGGGCCCATGACATCGACCTCTTAAGAGCCGATCTCAAGGCCGCCGAGGCCGGCTACGACAACACCGTGGTCGTATCCCGGCGGATGATGGGCCAGCTTTCCCGTGAGATACTGGCGCTCCGGGCGACGCTCGATCTTTATGCGCAGAAAGTGAATCTTATCGAGCGCAGACTTGTCAAAAGAAAAGCCCAGTTCGAAGAGGGGCTGCTGTCGGAAAGCGACCTGATGGAATCCGAGATAGCTCACTTCCAGGCGCGCATGGACATGCTGGAGGTGATGAGAAAAGTGAATTTGAGATGGGTGGATTACCTGTTGAGACGCGGGAACAACCCGGTTGAGATTCTGACCGATTCGAGATGAGTACATGACCGGTTCAATCGGAGTGAGAGGGGGTCAATGGTGGAAGTAAAACTGGCGTGGGCAGGGGAGATGAAGTTCACTGCCGAGAGCGAATCGGGGGCCGGCATGGTATTTGATACGGGGATCAAGTACGGCGGCTCGGGCGACCATGTAACGCCCATGGAAACGGTTGCCATGGCGCTGGCGAGTTGCTCGGGTATGGACATAGTACTGATCCTTAAGAAAATGAGAGTTGATCTTACGAAACTCGACATAAAGGTGGACGCCAGGCGCCGCGAGAAGGAACCTTCCTATTTCGAGGATATCAAGATGACTTTCACCGCCTCGGGCGACGGTCTAACCAAAGAGCAGCTTGAAAAGGCCATGAAGCTGTCGGTGGACAAGTACTGCTCGGTGGGCGTGATGCTGAGAGACAAGGTGACGATTACCTACGAGGGAATCGTGGAATAACTTGAGTGCCCGCCTCATCCGCGAGCGATGCCCATTATTCGTAGTGCAGGCTCTCTATCACGTTGCTCTTCGCGGCCTTCCTCGCCGGCGCGAATCCCGCGAGTATGCCCGCTCCGACGATGCACCCCAGTATGATCAGCGCCAGGAACGGGTTTATCCTGGGCGCCGCGAAGAACTCGGGCAGGGGAAGCACGCCCAGCAGGTTTGACAGCAGGAAGGCGAAGAGAACTCCAAGCAGTCCGCCGGCCAGGCATATAATTGCTGCCTCGGCGAGGAACTGCACGAAGATGTGAATCTGCCTTGCGCCTATGGCGCGCCTTATGCCGACTTCCCTGGTGCGCTGCGAAACCGAGACGAACATGACATTGGCGACGCCTATGCTCCCGATGAGCAGCGTGACCACGCCGACGGCGCCGAGGAAGACGCTGAGGGCGTCCATGGCCTTGGTGAAGCCCTCCCTGATCTCGAGGGCGGAGAAAATGCCCACGGCTTCCTCGCTCTCGATATCGTGGTTCTCGAGCAATATGGCCACGAGCCTGTCTTCGACCTCCTCCCAGGGCAGCGTCAGCGAAGGGTGCATCATGAGGTAGTCCGGGTAATTCTGGTCCATCAGGACATCGGCGGTGGTATAGGGCACCAGTATTTTGTCGTCGTCCAGAGAGGTGTGTATCGAGGTCTGTTCTCCCTTTTCAACAGCTACCCCGACGACTTTGAACACATACCCCTTGATGCGGATATTTTCCCCGACGGCAGGCGCGGGGCCGAAGAGCCTGTCCTTTATGCGGTGGCCCAGGAAGGCGACCTTCCTTCTGTCCTTGAGATCGCGCTCGTTAATGAACCGCCCGTCGGCCACCTCGAAATTCCTTATTATGCGGGTTCCCGGCTCGATGCCCAGCGTGTGAACCGCCCTGGACTCGCCCCTGTACTCCACCACGGGGAATCCCATCCAGAGTTCGGGGGCGAAGTATTCGATGAACCAGGCGTTCTGCCGCAGGTCCTCTACGTCCTGCTCCGTGAATCGCAATACGCGCGCGGACCGGAGCCCGCTTATCTCGCTTTCGATTCGTCTTGCGTAAATCGTAGTGCGGCGGCCGCCCAGCTGATTTATGTCCTCCAGAAAGGCCTCTTTCATGCCGATTCCCCAGCCGCTCAAGAGGGCGACGGCGGCGACTCCCCAGAACACGCCGAACGCGGTCAGCATCGACCTCAGCTTGGTCGATTTGATGTCGTCCACGGCCTGGGAGACGACCTCGCCGAATATGCCGGGGAAGGGAAGTGCGCTCCGC
>JASFEA010000053.1:0-19476 GCA_050125095.1 bacterium | reverse complement strand
ACCCTGGTTCATCCTGTCACCTTCAAGTTCTTCTTATCTCTCCTTGAAGAGCCTCAATAGCTCAGAGTCGGTGGAGAGAACGACCGTCGTCTTGCTGTTCAGGAACTTCTCGTACGCCTGGAGGGTGCGCGTGAGCTTGTAGAAGCCCGGGTCCCGGCTGAATGCCGAGGCGTAGATCCCCGCCGCCTCGGCCTCGCCCTCGCCGCGTATCATCTCGGCGTCCCGGTATGCGCGCGCGAGTATGTCGCGCTTCTCCTTGTCCGCGTCGGCGCGGATCTTTATGGCTTCCTCCTCGCCCTCCGAGCGGTACTTCTTGGCTATTCTCTGCCGGTCGGTGCGCATCCTCTGGAACACGCTCTCGAGGTTCTGCTCGGGCAGCCGGATGCGCTTGACTTTCACGTACTGCACGTCGATGCCGTAGTCGGCAAGCGCCCGCGAGCGGCAGTTCCGGGTCACCTGGCCCATTATGGAGTCGACCATGACCGCGGCAGGGTCTATGGAGACCAGTGCCGACAGCGGCACCTTGCCTATGGCCGCGCCCACCTCGGCCCCGGCGACGTCCGCCAGCAGGAACTCGGCGATGCTCCGTTCGCGCACCGACGCCAGGAACCTCAGCGGCTCGACGATCTTCCACGTCAGGTACATGTCGAGAATGAGGTTCTTCTTGTCGGAAGTGACGAACTCCGCAGCCTTGACGTCATAGAGCAGCAGCCTCTTGTCGAACCTGCGCACCGACTGGAACGGGTCGGGCATCTTGGCGAACAGACCGGCCTCGTCAATGACCCGCACCGGTTTCCCGAATTGCGTAACGACGACATGCTCGGTCTCCTTGACTTCAAAGAGAACCGAGCTCAAGACGAGGAGAACGACTACAATCCCCACGATGTAAATGATTGCCCGTTTTCTCATCTTACCTGCCTCCTGTCAGTCCCACTTTATGCCCACGGCGGACTCGTCGAAGAAGCGGAGATCGAGCGGCTCTTCGCCCGCCTCCGGCTCGACAATGAACTTCTCCAGCCCGGGCAGAACGCGCTCCATTGTCTCCAGGTAGAGACGGAGCTCGGTAACCTCCTCTGCCTTCTTGTATTCTGCGAGCACGTCGACGAACCTGCTGGCCTCGCCGCGCGCGTGATGTATGGCCTCGGTAGTCTCGGCGTGGGCCTCTTCAACCAGCTTGGCGGCAAGGCCTCTCACTTCCGGTATGAGGCTGTCGCGATACGCAAGGGCCTGGTTGATCATCCTGTTCTTATCCTCCCTCGCGCTCGCCACTTCCCTGAAGGCGCTTACAACCTCGTAGGGCGGGTGCGCGTCCTGCAACTTGACCGCGGTGACCACGACGCCCGGGGCCGTAGCGTCCAGTATCTCCTGCAGCAATGCGTGCACCTTCGCCTCGACCTGGGTCCTCTGGGTCGTCAGGAGGTCGTCGATGGCCGTGCTGCTGATGACTTCCCTGATCGCGGCCTCGGCGCCGGCACGCACCACGGTTTCCGGATCTTCCACGCTGAGAATGAAAAGCACGGGCTCGCGGACTCGATACTGGATCACCGTGTTGACGTCTATGATGTTCTCGTCCCCCGTGAATATGAGGGACTCGCTGAGTCTCTTCTCATAGCTTCCGGCCAGGTGGCGGCTCTCCCACTGGTAAGCCCGGGCGCTGGCCGTCCCCCGGCCGGCGCTCCTGAAGCCGAGCTCGATTCGATGAATCGCCGCGACACGGACCTTTATCACTTTTTCAAACGGAGCCGGGTTGTGATAGTGAACCCCCGGATCGAGCTCGTAACTGGCCAGCTTGCCGAACCTGAAGACCAGGCCTTCCTCGCCGAGCTCGAGGGTGTAGAAGCCGGAGAGGGCCCATATTCCAACAACTACGGCCGGGATCACATAGGCATAGCGCCGGTCCTTCTTCAGCCAGTCGCGGATCCTGAGGATGGCGTTCGCCGCGCGGCCCCAGGGGCCGTGCCGCCTGCCCCTCTCGAATAGAAGCGTGATGAAGTAGTCGCTTATGTTCTCGCCGCCTGCGATGGCCCTTATCGAGCTCACGATGATCTCGAGGCCGGTGAGAACGATGATGATAGCCACGAATGCCGCCGCCACCCTGTCCAGACCAACGCCGATCATGGCGCCGAAGAGACCCAGCGTGACCGCCACGGTCGAGTACATGTCCATTCTCGAATGATAGCCGTCGGCCACCAGACTCGGCGAGTTGTGCAGCTTGCCGATGCTGATCTTCATGGTGGCAAGGAGATACGATATGAGCACGCAGACGAGCGCCCCGGTTATGGCGAAGCCTACATTGGTGAGCTGCTGGGGAACCTGGCTGACCGACTCGCTGAAGATGCGAATACCCGTGTAGAGAATGAAACCGCCGACTCCGAGGGCCACGACGTCCTCGAACCCGCGCCAGTTCACCAGCGCCTTCCTGCCGCCCCCGCCCGACACGCGCAGGCCGGCGAGGACGAAAGCCGAAACGCACAGGTCCGATATGGAGTGCCATGCGTCGGCATTGAGGGAAGCGCTGCCGGATACCCTGGACAGGTAGAACTTGAATGCCACGAGAATGATGTTGATAAAAATCGAAATCGCGGCAGTTTTGACTCGTACATCCATATACAGTCTCCAGCTCAGATGCTAGAGTACAACATTAAGTATGCCCCCTACAACAAGAGAAGTCGCCACCATCACACAAATAGCTTTTACCATGTCAACGGGGCCAAGTTCCTTGAACATGATGACGAACGTGGCTATGCACGGGAAAAACATGGCCAGCGTGGCGCAGCCGATTATGAGCTGCTTGACGCTGAGCCCCAGGGGCGCCAGCATGCCGACGCCTATGTCCTTTCTCAAAAAGCCCACGACTATGGCGAGCACCGCCTCCTTGGGAAGCCCAAGCACCCTGGTCACGACGGGCGCGGTGAGGTTCGCCAGAGAATCCAGTATTCCAATTGCATAGAGGAGATTGATGACGGCGACTCCGATAAGCACCACGGGGAGCGCCTCCTTGAGGAATCCGAAGGTCCTCATTCTGAACTTCACCGCAAGCGAGCGCATGTGGGGCGGCCGGTACGGCGGTATCTCTATAAGAAGGGCCGGCAGTATGCCCCGCGTGAAGACCTTCATGATAAGGCCGAGCGTGAGCCAGACCAGGAACAGCACCCCGTAAACAAACGCCACATAGCGCATGCCGTAGTGGCCAAGCAGGCCCACGATCATGGCCTGCAGGGACACGCATGGAACGGCGATAGATATCAGCGTCGCGACTATGAACCTCTCGCGCCGGCTCTCCAGTATTCTCGTTGCCAGAAGCGCCGGCACATTGCAGCCGAGGCCCAGGAGGGTCGGTATCACGGTGTAGCCGTGAAGCCCGATCTTGTGCATCAAGCCGTCGAGAAGTATGGCCAGCCTGGGCAGGTAGCCGATGTCTTCCAGGAATCCCAGCATGAAATAGAAGGCCACCACATAGGGCAGGACCATGCCTACTGGCACGTACAGCGCCGTCGTGAGGAGGCCGAAAGACTGGATGAAGTCCACCTGGCCGTCCACGAGCTTGCCTATGAGAACGCTGTGCAGGAACTCGTTCGAAGCTGTCTGCTCGCTCACGACTTCGACAAGGGGGAGATATATCTTATTAAAGAAGGGATTCATCACGAAGGTGATGAGCGACTCACCGATCGCGCGCACAAGTGAAAACGAGACGATGATGACCGCGGCCGCGACGAAGAACCCGCCCACCGGATGTATGCTGGCGTCTTCCAGCCTCTCCAGGAACGTATGGTGGCGGTGGGTCAGCCGCTGCGTGGCCGCGATGATCTTGCCGATGAGTTTCCAGCGCTCGTCCGCGCTGGTCTTCTCGCGCCTGGGTGCCCTTGCCTGGCCGAGGCTCGTGAGAAGCCGGTCGAGGCCGTAACCGCTTCGACCCGCCGTGGGAACCACCGGGACTCCCAGCATCTCCGAGAGAGCCTCCACGTTGATCTCAATGCCCCTGTGTTTGGTCTCGTCCCATATGTTCAATGCAACTATGACCGGCTTTCCGGTCTCCAGGAGCTGCAGCGTGAGGTAGAGGTTCCGCTCGAGATTGGTTGCGTCGACCACATCTACTATGATGTCGCCGCCGTCTATCATGCGGGTGGCGACTTCTTCGGCCTTGCTGGTGGGCTCAAGACTGTAGGCGCCCGGTACGTCGATTATCTCAACCTGTTCGCTGCCGATCCTGCGCCGGCCGGCGCAGTATTCGACGGTGGTACCGGGATAATTGGAGCATGCAACGTTGACGCCGGTGAGATTCGAGAAGATGACGCTCTTGCCGACATTGGGATTGCCGACGAGCAGGAGCCTCTTCAAGCCTCATCTACCTCCACGAGCACTTTCCTGGCAAGTCCGATCCCGATGGCCACCCGGCTTCTCCCGACCCGGAGAACGACCGGCCCGCCGCGAAGCGCGCTTATCTTCTCCACCATCATACCCGGGCTTATCCCCTGGGCCGACAGCTTCAGGGCAACGCCCCTTCCGCCCACCACGCTCACGATCTTGCCCCTGGTGCCCTTCTTCATCTGGTCCAGCGTAACCGGCATATAGCACTCGATTCCTGTCAGACCCGCCAAAGATGCTGCCTGATGGGTATACCCACCCATGTCCGGCTGAATTATCTTCCAAGTATCGACACTCAGGCCGCAGTCTGCAAGGGTTTTCTTAAGAGGAAAGCGGACCAGGCCCGCCCCCCGCCCGTCCCGCCGGCGCACAGCCGGTCGCCGCGGCCCGGAGGGCCGGCACTCAATGGTCACATACGTTCTCGCCGGCCTCCAGTGTGCCGGCAAGATACGCCTTCACCAGTTCTTCGGGGCGCCCGGGCGGCGCTCCCGTCACCACTTCTATCCCCGAGGACTCGAGCATGCCCACTGCCCGGTTGCCTATTCCGCCGGCAATCACGACGTCGACGCCGCTCTCCTTGAGCCACGCCGGTATGGCACCCGGCGAGTGTGGGGGGGCCTCGAGTTTACCGCTTCCGGCAATCGACTGCCCGGCGACGTCGAAAACGGCGAACTCGGGACTGTGTCCGAAATGCGCGCTCACGGTATCGCCGTCCAGGGGTATGGCTATTTTCCGCGTGGCGGCCGGCCCGCCCGCTGCGGGCGGGGCTGGGGCCGCGGCGGCATCGGCCGCCTCATCGGCCTTATCGCCGGAGCCGGCCCGGGCCGTCAGCTTATTCGTGATCTCATCCAGGGCATCTCTCAGCCCGGCGTTCGCCGACTCCTCGTAAGAGCAGCGGCCGTCATCGCATGCCTGCACAATGCCGGGCACGAGGGGGAGCCTGCCCAGAAACGGAACGCCCATCCGGGACGCCAGTTGCTCCGCTCCACCCGACTTGAAGATATCCACGCGCTCATTGCAATGCGGACACACATAGCCCGACATGTTTTCTATGACACCCGCCACCGGTATTTTAACCTGGCGGCAGAAGGTAATTGATTTCTCGACGTCGTTAAGCGCTATCTCCTGGGGAGTGGCTACGATGATGGCCCCATCCAGGTCCGGCAGGAACTGGACAACGGACAGGGGCTCATCACCCGTCCCCGGCGGCGAGTCGATTATGAGGTAGTCGAGGGGACCCCATTCCACGTTGCCGAGAAACTCCTCTATCATGGTCATCTTGAGCGGGCCCCGCCAGATCACGGCATCGCCCTTCGAGCGAAGCAGAAAGGCGATGGACATCACTCTGAGGTTCTTGCTGACTTCAATGGGCACTATGGTATCGCCGGCAAGAGTGACCCTCTCGCCCTCAACCCCCACCATTTTTGGAATGCTCGGGCCGTGTATGTCGGTGTCGAGCAGCCCGACCTGGCTGCCCCTGGCAGCCAGCGCGGACGCAAGATAGGCTGCGACGGTGCTCTTGCCCACCCCGCCCTTGCCGCTCAGTATGACGAACTTGTGCTTGACCTCGCTCATTCGGCTGGTGACGCGCTTGCGCCTTTCCTCTATCTTCTTCATTCTCTCAGCAGTGTCGTTCATGGTCCGTGTCTCCTGTATTTGCCAACCCCGAGTCCTCTATTTCGATGCCGCGGCCTCGCTGACGATGCCGTCCAGCGTGTTCTTCAGGGCCTCGCCTACCGAGCGCAGGCTGCGGGCAACCGGGCTATCCGCCTCGTCGACGACGAGCTTGCCCGCGGCCAGGCTCCGGCCGACCTCAAGTCCGAACGGGATCTTCCCGAGCAACGTGACGTTCTTCTCCGCGAAGAAAGCCTCAGCCTCAGCGGCCGCGGCGGTATTGATGTCGTATTTGTTTATGACGGCCGCCACCGGGATCCCGAAATGACGCGCGAGCGACACCACTCTCTCACAATCATGCAATCCCGATACGGTGGGCTCGGTTACTATGACAACAAGCTGCGCCCCCGCAATCGAAGAGATCACCGGGCACCCTATGCCGGGCGGCCCGTCCACGATAATATACCTGAGGCCGGCGCTGTTCGCCATCAGCCGGGCCTCTTTTCTTACGATGCTCACGAGCTTTCCAGAGTTCTCCTCCGCGGGATCCAGACAGGCGTGGACAAAGGGCCCGTAGGCGGTATCCGATATGAACCACCTGCCGTTCTGGTTGTCATTCATCTCGACGGCGTCCGCGGGACACGCGTAGTAGCACACCGCGCATCCCTCGCATGCGATTTCGTCGACCCTGTAGCGCGAGCCGCCATTCGCGGGCTCCTCGATTATTGCGTCGAAGCGGCAGCGCCTCTTGCACTCGCCGCAGCCCGTGCAACGCCCCGGGTCTATTCGGGCGAGTCTTCCGCCGACGAAGGGCTCGTTACGTTTTATCTCGGGCTTAAGGAGCAGGTGCAAATCAGGCGCGTCCACGTCGCAGTCGGCCATCACCTTGCTCTCGAAGAGCCTGGCGAGCGAGGACACAAGCACTGTCTTGCCAGTTCCGCCCTTTCCGCTTACGATCGTCACTTCGACCGGGCGCTTCATAAGTCACCTGCCACTTGCTCTGCGAGACGCTTGAACTCACCGACCCAGTCGGTGTCGGCTACCACAAGCGGTATCCCGCGGGACAGCGACTCGGCGATCTCGCGGCTGAAGGGGATGCGCATCAGCACCGGTATGCCCTTCTCGGCGGCGAACCGGTCGATAATGTCGCTCTCGCCGTTGTCGCGGTTTATGACGATTCCCGACGGAATGCCGAGCACCTCAAGCACCTTCACCATGAGTTCTAGGTCGTAAAGGCCGAACGGCGTCGGTTCGGTCACGAGTATGCAGTAGTCGCAGTCCCGTACGGTCTCGACCACGGGGCAGCCCGTGCCCGGCGGCGAATCGAGTATGGTGGGCACCCCGTTCCCGGCTGCTGATTTGAGACTACGCACCAGCGGCGTGGCCTTGGGCTCGCCCACATCGAGCCGGCCGCTCATGAAAGCCATGCTCCCGACCGCGCCTTTTTCGATCGACCCGATTCTGTTGGGCGTCTCCCGTATGGCCTCTGCCGGACAAATGAAGGCGCACCCGCCGCAGCCATGACACAGGTTCTTAAAACCGAGTGCCTTCCCCGAGACGATCGCCAGCGCGTTGAACTGGCAGACCTTTGCGCATTCGCCGCAGCCGGTGCACCTTTCCTCGTCGATAAGCGGCACCGGGATCGTGACTTCCTCGGTGCTGTCTATATCAGGTTTGAGGAAAAGGGCGGCATCGGGTTCCTCCACGTCACAGTCAAGGAACTGGACACGTATGGGCAAGCCTTCCAGAGTTAGGGCAAGAGAAACTGCAACGGTGGTCTTGCCCGTGCCGCCCTTTCCACTGGCTATTCCTATTTTGAGAGGTCTCACCGACCCTCTTCCTTCTCAATCTCCGAAATCCGGCGCCTGATGTCATCGAGCTGCTGCTTGAGGACCTCGGCCTGATGTCTTAACATATCCCGCTCGTCGCCCGGGCCCGCGCCCGGCGCCATCGGGCCGGGCATCATGGGGCCAAAGGCGCCCATTCCCCTGCCCATGCCGAAACCGCCACCGCCCATGCCGAAACCGCCACGTCTGCCGCGGCCACCACCGCCGCCGCGACCGCCTCCGCCGCCGCGACCGCCTCCGCCGCCGCGACCGCCTCCGCCGCCGCGGCCCGCACCGCCTCCGCGGCCCGCACCGCCCCCGCGGCCCGCACCGCCCCCGCGGCCCCCACCGCCTCCGCCGCCTCCGAACCCGCCGCCACCTCCGCCCATACCCGGACCCATGCCTCCGGGCGCGGGGCCCGAACCTTGCCAGGGGCCGGATCCACTACCGTAATGATCGCCGACGCTCGGACCAGCGGCAGGGCTCAACTCGCCGCTCAGGTATTTCTCAACGGCCTCGCGCACTGTTCCCGCAACGCCGACGATCACTGCTATGCCGGCCGCTTCGAGCGTCTGGTATGCGTTCGGCCCGCAATTGCCCGTCAGTACGACCTGGGCTCCGTGCTCGGCCACCAGCTGGGCCGACTGAATTCCAGCCCCGCCGCTCGCCATGGTATTGGGATTCTCAAACGCTTCCGAAGCCATGCTATCCGAGTCGACCAGCACGAAATACTGACATCTGCCGAATCTCGGGTCCATCTGCGCATCGATATCCGGCCCGGTCGAAGAAACTGCTACTTTCATTTGGCTGTACCTCCCATAATCACTTTCAGGTTATTCATATCTCCTCAATCCCCTTCGGGTCCGCCTCGCGCGGGCTCGGGCCCCGCGAGTCAGAAGCCGCGAAAGGTGGTGGGCAGACTAGGTCGTTGCCAGATACCCGGGGTCATACCCCAGCCACGAACCATGGTCCGGCTCAAGTTGCCGGCGTACTGGGGCATTGCCCACCACCATCGCGGCGAATATGGAAATCTCCTGCAATGAGGATAAGGATTGCCGCATCCTATCGAGCCGCCACCGAACGTGCCGGAACCCGGACCGCCCGCCGCACGCCACTTCCAGAATCCCCTTCCGAAGTAACGTCTTCCTCTACCATGTGGCACGCCCATCACCTCCTGTCATTGCTTCTGTTTGCAGGTACTGTGCCATAAGAGCGGTGGTATGCAGTCCCGCCGTATCTACTTTATTTAGAGGAGGTTAGGGACATCAATGACATATGACGACCGGGTGGGGAACACAAGGTGGTGTAGCATATTAAAACGTATGTATCATATTAGAACATGATCACACTTCCAGACCATGCTTCTTGATTTTCCGCCACAGCGAGCTCCTGCTCATGCCCAGCTTGCGAGCCGCGCGGGTTCTGTTGCCCCCGGTCTGTTTGAGAGCCTCCTCGATCAGGAGCTTCTCCATCTGGTCCACCGAGCTCACGGGACCCAGGGCGGCATGGGTTATGTGCGGAATCCCCCGCGTGATGTCGGGCGGCAGGTGCTCGGGCAAGAGGGCTTCGCCCCTGCAGTGCACGAAAGCGTGCCCTATGGCGTTCTCCATCTCGCGGACATTGCCCGGCCAGGGGTAGTCGATCAGAAGGTCCATGGCATCCGGCGATATCCCCGTAACGGCTTTGCCGGTTTCCTTGCTCAGCTTGTCGACGAAGTGGTCGATGAGGAGAGGCACGTCCCCGGAGCGCGCCCTCAGCGGAGGCAGGTCTATGGTGACCACATTGATGCGGTAGTAGAGGTCTTCGCGGAACTTGCCCGCACCGACGAGCTCCCTGAGGTTCTTGTTGGTGGCGCATATCAGGCGCACATCCACCTTCCGCGTCGCGCTGTCACCCACCCTTTCGAACTCCCTGTTCTCGAGCACCCTCAGTAGTTTTGCCTGCGTCTCGTAGCCTATCTCGGCTATCTCGTCGAGAAAAATGGTTCCTCCGTCGGCTCTCTCGAACCTGCCCTTGCGGTCGAAAGTGGCTCCGGTGAAGGAGCCTTTCACATGCCCGAACAGCTCGCTCTCCAGGAGGGTCGCCGGGAGCGCGGCGCAGTTCACCGCGACGAAACGCCTGTCGCTGCGCGGGCTCTCATAGTGTATTGCGCGGGCGACGAGCTCCTTGCCCGTCCCCGTTTCGCCCTGTATGAGCACCGTCACATTGGTCGGCGCCGCGGAGCGGATGAGCTCGAATACCTGCTGAATCTCCGGACTCCGGCCGATAATGCTCCTGAAGGAGTACCTTCCCCTGAGCTCTTCGGTGAGTTTCCTCACGTTGGACAGGTCGCGGAAAGTCTCGACGGCTCCGCTCACCTCGCCCCTTTCATTCTTAAGAAGGGCAGTGTTCATGCTCACGGGTATGCGCGAACCGTCCCGGGCGAGGATCTCGACCTCGACGCCTGCGACCGGCTCGCCCGTCCTGATGGTCTCGAGCACGGGGCAGCCCTCCTCACAGGCCCGGCTCCTGAATATGGTCCTGCATGGCTTGCCTATGACCTCGGCGGCGCTGAAACCCGTGACCTTCTCGGCGGAACGGTTGAAGGAGACTATTTCGAGGTCCCTGGACACCGTAATCACGCCGTCCGCGATGCTGTTCAGTATGGCTTCGCTCCGCTCCTTCTCCCTCATCATCTCGTGGTCGAGTTCGGTCAGCCGCTCCATCATCTCGACCATTTCGTTGAGGTTGCGGAACACGACCACGACCCCGACCGTCTCACCTCCGGTGCCCTTGAGGGGAGAGGTATTCAGCGATATCTCAATCTCGTCGTCATCGCGGGTGATGATATGGCAAGTGCAGTTGGAGAGCGCAATGCCCGACTTGATGGTCTTGTCGGCCGGGCATGCCGAATCACATCTGTTGGAGCGGAAGACCTCCCGGCATGTCTCGCCGATCACCTCGCTGGACGCATAGCCGGTTATGCGCTCAGCTCCCTCGCTGAAGGCAACGATCCGGCCGCCATCGTCCAGCACCATGACCCCGTCGATGAGCTCGACGAGTTCGCCGTCTCTCGCAGCTTTCGAGTCCTGTCCGGCCGTCATATGGTCTCCCGGTTCCGCCTAATGAAAATACAATGCAAGCCGCCGCGAGAAGCAAGAGAAATCGGCATTACCGCCGGGGCATAATCAGGAACCGTCCCAGAGCTCGAGCACCTTGTCCCTGCTCGCAACCACGTAGCGCTTGTCGGGCGAGAATACCTCGAGCGTGATGGTAGAGTCGAAACCCGTCTTCTTTATGGCCGGGATCACCTCGTCCCAGGGGATGTTGCCGGCCCCCACGGGCATATGGTCGTCCGCCCTGAACCTGTTGTCCGAAAGATGCACGTGGACGAGCTTCGACTTGAAATTGGAAAGCAGCTGGCGGAAGCGGTTTCCCCTTATATGGGCATGCCCCACATCGAGATGAAAGCCGAGGGCCGGTACCGCCGCGAGCAGGCCCTTGAAGGCCTCGACCGTCGAGAAATACCCGGGGACGTTTTCGGCCGCCAGGGTGAGCCCGCGTTTCTGGGCCTCATCGGAGATTATTTTGAAACTCAGGGCATTTAGGCTGACGATGGTCGAAGAGTCGATGGCCCCCCTGCCGGGATCGGGGTGGACCGTGACAACCCTGGCGCCCGACTGCTTGAAAAAGTCAAGGCCCCGTATGACGTCACGGACGGCGGCCTCGCGCAATTCCCCCATCGCCGAAGCAAAAGGCAGGTAGTATGCCGTATGGCCGACGGTCTCCAGGCCTGTCTCCTCGAGAGCCTTGAGCACGGCTTCACGGTTGATGACATCCATATGGGCCTGGGGATACTCCAGCGTGAGGTCGATGAAGTCGAAACCGTTGTCCGCGGCCGTCTTGATCTCTCCCACGGGGTCACTCGCCGGATTGTTCATTACGCCTAGCTTCATCCATACTCCTGTCTTGTTCCACGGGAGCGCTCGTGGGAGTGGGCCGGCCGGCCTTCACGCCTGCCCGCCGCCGGGGGCCGGTGTGAGCCGGTTGCGGTGCTGTTAGAGAAGACCCTCTTTTTCCTCGGCTGGCTCTTCTTCCTTCTTCGTGAACAAGTCCTTGAGACCGGAATACGGTATTAGGCGGACGACCTTTTTGGCCGGAACTCGAACGGGCTCGCCGGTCCTTGGATTGCGCGCCATCCTGGCCTTCCTGGCCCTCACCTTGAGAGCTCCCAGGCCGGGAAGCACGAATTCGCCCTTGGTCCTGAGCTCTTTCCTCGCGAGCGATACGAGACCGTCATAGAAACGCTCCACGTTCGCCTTGGAGATCCCGCTGTGCCTCATAACGCCCTCAATCATCTTATCTTTGGTCACTGCAAGCCTCCTTTCTCGCTTCTTATTCCGAGCCTACCCGGTCTACCCGGTAATGTCAACCGCGGGGGCAGCCCCGGGGGTCAGGCCCCGGGTCAGACCCCGGGGTCAGGTCTTGAAATGCACATCCCCCCGGCCCCCAGCCGGCGCAAGACCGGGTCAAGAGGGACCGGGGGCCAGCCGATAATACGACCAAGGGGGGCGTCCCCGCACCAGGTGGTAGAAGACTACACAACAGACAATACGGGGCTATGCCATGAAGAAGAGAGTCATCTTCGTAGATAGTGACTTGAATGTCCTTGAAGGCCTTATGCAGATCCTGGGCCCGCTCAAGGAGGAGTGGGACATGGAGTTCGTAGACGACCCCGACGAGGCGCTCGCCAAAATGTCGGAAAATCCCTTCGACGCGATCGTCACCGAACTCAATCTCAACGGTATGACGGGCCTGCATCTTCTGGAGAACGTCTGGAAGAAGTACCCGCGCACCATAAGACTGGTGCTCTCGGACAAGGCAGACGAGGACACGGCCGTCAAGATCGCCGCGACGGCGCATCAGTACCTCAGCAAGCCCAGCGACGCGATAGCCCTGAGGTCCATACTCCAGCGGGCCATGGCGCTCAGCGGCCTTCTCAATAATGAAACGCTGCAGCAGCTGGCATCGAGGCTGGATTCTCTCCCGAGTCTTCCGCCGGTTTATCTCAAGGTCATGGAAGAGCTCCGGTCGCCGAATTCCTCGCTCCAGGCAATCGGAAAGCTCATATCCGAGGACATAGGGATGACGGCCAAGATACTGCAGCTCGTCAACTCGGCGTTCTTCGGCGTGCGCCGCCGGGTGGAGAGCCCATCTCAGGCCGCCAGCCTGCTCGGTATCGACAATATCCGGGGAATGATGCTGGGCGTCCACGTCTTCTCCGAATTCAGGGACGGCCCCGCCAACTTCTCCGCCGACGCCCTGTGGAGCCACAGCATATCGGTCGGGGGCTTCGCCAAGAAGATAGCCGAGATGGAAACGGACGACCTCAAGATCATCAGTGACTCCCTCACCGCCGGCATGCTTCACGATGCGGGCAAACTCGTACTTGCGACCAATCTGCCGGAAGACTACTCGATCGCCATCTCGAGGGCGGAGTCGGGTGAGATGACTGCCGAGGCGTCGGAGCACTCGATATTCAAGGCGACTCACTCTGAAATCGGCGCCTACCTGCTGGGACTCTGGGGATTCAATCAGCCGGTGGTTGAGGCCCTTGCTTTTCATCACAAGCCCGAGGAGTTCATGGCCGACACGTTCACGCCCCTCGTCGCGGTGCACGCGGCCAATGCAATCGATCATCATCTTCGCAGGAAGTACATGTCGGAGAAGAGCCAGGACATGAACCGGACTTATCTCGAGAAGCTGGGCTTCGCCGAGAAGATCCCGTCCTGGGTGGTTGCCTGCCGGGAGATCGTGGAAGGGGAAAAGGCCGAAAAGCAAGAGGAGTGCGGAACTCCTGCATGAGGCATCGCGCCTAGACCTTGACCGCGTCCACGATCAGAAGTCCCTGCCCCTCATAGGGAGTAAAGTAATAATCACCGAATTCCCCATGAACCCTGAAACCGGCCTCGCCCAGAACCTCGATGATGTGACTGCGCGTGGTGACGCCCGCCAGCGACTTGACCTCGACCCGGTCCGCGAGCGCGCCGGCTTAAGCGGGCTGTCGCCCATGAGACCGAGGAAGGAGTCCAGTATCAGGCGGCCTCCTTTCTCGAGATGGCGTGCGACGTTACCGAGTGAGGCCAGGCGCTCCCCGTCATCCAGGAAGTGGTCGAAACATCCGGACAGCACCGCCAGCGGGAACGTTCTGCCGAGGTCGAATCCGGCACAGGTCCCTGCCACCATTTATACGCGTGCCGCGATCTCGGGCTCCGCGGCCAGATTGAGCTCGAACTCGCGCCGCATTGCCGGCGACGGCTCGACGCATGTCACCACGGAGCCGGCCCTGGCAAGCGGTATGGCTATTCGTCCCGTGCCCGCCCCGATGCCCAGGACTTCCGACACCCCGGCGGCATATTTCAGAAAAAAGCCGATGTTATCCTTATCGTCGAAGAGATGGTAGAGGTGGGCCGATTTCTCGTATCCCTCATATGCGGCCAATCGTCATACCATCACGTCGTTCAGCAGATCGAGATAGTCCGAGAGCAGCCTCGTGATGAGGAAGTTCTGGCGCACGCACTCCTTGCCGGCGCGACCTACCTCCTTGCCGGCTTTGGGGTCCTTGAGAATGCGAAGCGTATTTTCGACGAACCCGTCGATATCGTCCGGCTCCAGGAGGAACCCGGTCTCCCCGTCGGCGACCTGGTGGCCGATACCGCCCACGTTCGAGGCTATGACGGGTTTCCCCTTCCAGAGGCCCTCCGTGACGGTGAGCCCGAAGCCCTCGCGGGAAGACATCTGGAGTATCACCGAAGCGACCCGCTGAAGCGCATTCACGAGGATATTGTTCTCGCTCGTTATCAGTATGACTTCGCCGTTCTTTACCAGATCGTTGGCCTTTCTCAACACGCTTTCATAGACGATCTGCCCTTCGGGGTCGTCGGTCGCCATGGAGCCGCAGAGGACCAGCCGGCAGTCCACCTTCTGCCTCACGCGCTGGTAAACATCGAGCGCGGCTTCGCATCCCTTCCACTTGTCGAACCTCCCGACCTGGGCGATGATGGGTTTGTCGGTCGGGATCTTGAACCTCTTCAGGGACTTGGCGATAACGCCCTTCTTGAGGTCCATGTTCTTGGGAGACAGAGGATCTATCGAAGGGTGAATGACCCTCTGGAACACGGGAAGGTCTTCGCGCCTGTACTTGGAGCTCGATATGACCACCATGTCGTAGCGCAGTATGAAGCGTTTCAAAAACGACCAGAACTCGGGGCTCGGGTTCGAGAGGTCCACATGGCATCTCCATATCCACGGCTGCCTCTTGGCATAATAGCGGATGAGCGGAAGCGGCTGGGGGTCGTGTATTATGACACAGTCATGGTCTATATGGGTATAGGTCGAGAAAGCCTGGTTGGCTTCCACATAGAGGTCCTTCTTGATCTCGGTGAGATTTATTTCCTCGCCCTGAAGCGCGTTGTGGAAACGCTTGGTGATGTCGAAGAAGTCGGGGGTGCCTCTCAGGATGCGCCAGCCCATCCTGAGCCCGATGTCATTCATGAGCGGAACAAATGTATTCAGGATTTCAGCGACGCCGCCGCCATAGTAGGTCGAATTGATCATAAGCACTCTCACCCCGTAGAGCGACCGCGCCTTCTTGTAAATTGCCGATATGACCTCTTCACCCACGATGTCGCTGTAGTCTTCTAAGCTTCGCATGTAGTAGCCCTCAGTTCCTTTAAGAGTACCCTGACATCTTCCTGCGAATCGATATTGAAACGCGCCTTCGAGGCTCTCAATCCCACCTTTATCGAGTACGCGGTATCCGGCAGAACATCGAACATGTCCTCATCGGTCCAGTCGTCGCCTATCGCCAGCACGAAGTCCCAGCCCTTTCGCCCGAGCCAGCGGGCCGCGGCCCGGCCCTTGTTCACGCCGGCGTCCTTGAGCTCTATGACCTTGCTCCCCTCGAGCACGCGCACGCCCAGGTTCTCCGTGAGCTTGATGAGGTCTTCCTTGAGCTCCTTGGCCCTTACCGAGGCGAGCCTGGCGTCGGCCTTGCGATAATGCCAGCTCAGGGAGTAGCTCTTCTCCTCGACGAACGACCCGGGCGTCCTGTCGACATAGAGCTCGAGAAGCGGCTTCATCTCGCTCTTCCAATCGTCCTTGAGAGCCTCTATCATCTCCCATGCGCCGCCCCGGTCACGCGTCCAGACACCGTGCTCGGCCACCATCCCGATGTCCAGATCGCCGAACCACTGCTCCAGCGTGTCCCTGTCCCGGCCGCTTACCAGCACAACCTCATTTCCCTCCACGCAGGCAAACGCCTTCAGGATATCGAGTATCTCGGGATCCGGCGACGCTTTCTCGGGCCTGTCCACGAAGGGAACCAGCGTCCCGTCGTAATCGAGGAGTATAAGCCGGTCCGAAGCATCGTGGTAGGCGGCTCTCAGCCTTTCTCTTTTTTTGTCGGTGAGCCTGATGACGCCCGTTTCGTGCTGCCTTGCCTTGGCCTTGGCCAGGCAGTCCATGAAGTCGTCCACCCAGCCGGCGATGCTGTAACGCGAGAGGCGGTCCTGCATCACCTTGTTGCGCACCACCTGCTCTTCAGGCGGAATGGTGAATGCCGTCCTCATTGCCTCTACGATTTCTTCCTTGTTGTTTGGATTGACGATAAGCGCCTCGCCGAGCTCTTTGGCCGCGCCCGCCATCTCGCTGAGAATAAGGACGCCCGTGCCGTCCTCTTTGCTGGCGATGAACTCCTTGGCTATGAGATTCATCCCGTCTCTCAAAGGCGTGACAAGGCAGATGTCGGCAACGTTGTAAAGCGCCACCATCATGTTGAACGGCAGCGACCTGTAGAGATACCAGACCGGCATCCAGTCCAAGGTGCCGTATTTGCCGTTTATCCTGCCGATGAGTTCGTCGAGCCTGCGCTTGAGCATCCTGTAGTGCTCGACACCCGTCCTCGAGGGCACCGCCACCAGTATCATGGTCACCTTCTCGCGGTACTCCGGGTACTTGTCCAGAAACATGTCGAATATCTCAAGGCGCTCGGGAATGCCCTTGGTGTAATCGAGACGGTCTATGGAAAGCACGACCTTGCGCTCGCCGACCTTATCGCGGATCCGCTTGATCTCCTTCTGCACCTTGCGGTCCCGCTCGGCGCCGGAGAACTTCTGGTAGTCGATACCCATGGGAAAGGCGTCAACCTTAACCGTGCGGCCGCCTACGCTGATGTCACCGAAAGAGTGCTCGTAGCCGGTCACGCGGCGGACGCTCTCTACGAAGTGGTGCACGTAGTCATAGGTGTGGAAGCCCAGGAGGTCGGCCCCCAACAGCCCCTCCAGGATCTCGCGCCTCCATGGAAGCAGCCTGAAGACCTCTGATGAAACGAAAGGTATATGGAGAAAGAAACCGATTGAGCTATCCGGCATCTTCTCACGGATCATCCTGGGGAGCAGCATGAGATGATAGTCCTGGATCCAGATCACGTCGTCCTCATTGGCGACACTGACCACCTCGTCGCAGAACTCCATATTCACGCGCTTGTAGGCCTCCCAGTAGTTCTTGCTGTATATGGTATAGAGGGAGAGGTAGTGGAAGAGCGGCCAGATGGTTTTATTGCAGAAACCGTAATAGTGATTCTCGACATCGTGCTGGGTGAGCCACACCGGATAGAACCTGTCCTCGGCGAGGCGCGCCTTTATTTCTTCCTGGCGATCCCCGATCCTCTCCCGGGACACCCCCGGCCACCCGATCCAGAGGGAATCGCGCGTGCGGTATATGGAACCCAGCCCGGTGGCCAGCCCCCCCGCGCTCGACTCCAGGGTGAGATTGCCGTCTTTGCGGCTCATGGTCACCGGGAGCCTGTTGGACACGATCAGCAGCCGTGACATCAGAAATCACCTGCCTTAAGAGGATTCAACTGCTCCTAACCGCATAGTATCTGAAACGGCGGGTACGTTCAAGCGCAAGATGGTAAGCCGCTCTGGTATGGCGAGGTCAGAATACCGGGGTCAGGTCTCAGAATGCACAGCAAAACGGGGTCAGGCACCTCGAAATTGTGCATTTCAAG
This sequence comes from bacterium, assembly GCA_050125095.1. Classification (GTDB taxonomy): domain Bacteria; phylum Arandabacterota; class Arandabacteria; order Arandabacterales; family JALGWA01; genus JALGWA01. Next base: position 1,620 of record JASFEA010000053.1, on the reverse strand, counting down.
ACCTGACCCCGTGTCTTTTTAGAACGCGTTCTCGGGTTTCCAAACCTTCCATACATTACCGACGAGGTCGGGCCCGGGCTTGAGCGTAGGCTTGCCCGGCTGCCAGCCCGAAGGAGTCGCCTCCCCGGTCTCACGCACATGCTGGAATGCTTTGACCTGCCTGATGAGCTCCGTGACATTCCTGCCGACCGGAGGCGTAAGCACCTCCATGGCCTGGATGACGCCGTCGGGGTCGATGATGAAGCGGCCCCGCGTATTGACGCCCGCGTCGGCCTGATAGACCCCGTAGACCGTACCGATGCGCCCGCCCTGGTCCGAGAGCATGGGATAGGGCACACCGCCGTCGATCATTTTCGAGAGCTCGGTTTCCTGCCATATCTTGTGAACGAAACGACTGTCAACACTTACCGAAAGCACTTCCACTCCAAGCGACTTCAGTTCATCGTACTTGGCGGCAACTGCCGTCAACTCCGTAGGTCACACAAAGGTGAAGTCGCCCGGGTAGAAACACAGAACCACCCACTGGCCCTTGTAGTCTGACAGCGTTATGTTTTTGAACTTCCCGTTAACGAAACCGTTGGCCTCGAAGTCGGGGGCAGGTTTCCCGATCTTCGCGGTTACGGCGTAAACGGGGGCTGCGGCCACGGCCTGTCCACCTCCGCCTGCAGCTCCACCCCCGGCCCCCATGGGGCCCTTCGGCGTCTCCACGCAACCCTCCGGGTCCTCACCGCCCTCGGCGAAGAGCCCGGCCGGCCGCGGAAGCAGCGCCAGGGACAGAACCACCAGACCGAGGCAGACGCCGATTACTACCTTTCGCATGGCGTTACCTCCTTGAAATGAAACCGAGGGCGCGACTCCAGGCGCCCTCATTCCTTCCTCGCGGCCTCAAGCGCCGCCCTGAACTCCTTGTTATCGGGATTGAGCTCCACTGCCTTCTCCATGTGCATAAGCGCCGGCTCCCTCTCGCCCTGTAGGTCGTAAGCCATTCCAAGGCGCCAGTGGGCCATGGCATGGGTGGGCTGGTCGGGCTTGGGATCCGATTCCAGATAAGCATTGAGAAGTTCCAGAGCTCTGTCCAGTTCCCGCTCCTCCACGACATAAGTGGTCGCAATGTGATACATGGCGGTCATATCGCCGGGATTTTCGGCCTGTATCTCCTCGTACACCCGCCGCGCGTCCGAGAGCCTCCCGTTACGGTGAAAGAAATAGGCCAGGGCGTACTTGGCCTGAAGCGTAGAGGTGGTATCCATTTCGACGGCCTGCAATAGTCTCTCCTCCGCCCTGTCCAAGTCCTTGTCCTTTTCATATATGCTCGCCCAGGCATACGCCCCGAAGAGCGGGCTCCGCGCTTCTATCGTCTGCGCCTCCTCCCGGGCCCTGTCGCCGCTCCCGCCGGCTATGCCCGGGGCCAGAAGATAGTAAAGACAGAGTTCGAGCCTGATCTGAACATTATCGGGATCAATCTCAACCGACTTCTCGTACTCTCCCTTGCCTTTATGCGCATACCAGAGCGAGAGCAGAGTGCTCTGGCTGGCCCTCAGCAGATAAGCCCGGGCGAGCCAGAGGTGATAATCGGCGACCGACGGCTCCGCCTCCACGGCCCGCTTCGCCGCGTCCACG
>JASFEA010000052.1:0-19502 GCA_050125095.1 bacterium | reverse complement strand
CCGTTGTCATGGGATGTATGCGAAGCGTGTCGCTCATCTCCGTGAATAGGCTGATCGCCCAGCCCGCGTTCCAGTTGGTGTAAACCGACCAGTTGAACCCGAAATAGCCCCCTGCCCCGGCGTCCATGAGGGCGCCGCCCCAGCCCCCCAGCATGCTGTAGCAGAATCCGCCGTAGATGAGCGTGGTATCCGCCTCGAAGTTATTCCACTTGGCGACGAAGTCGGGGCTTATGAAGTACTTGTGGCCGTGCGGGCCTATTACAAGCGGCACGTCCCCTTCTGTGATGTCCCGCCAGTAGATGTTGGAGGTGCGTTCGTTCACCGTCTCCCCGGTCATCATGTAGACGGTCACTATATAGGAGTCGCTCGGCCATGCCCAGCCATGCGAATACAGGTGCACGATGCCGTAGCTTTCCAGGAAGGTGAATTTCTCCAGCCTGCACTCCTCGTTGAAGTACGTCTCGGGCTCATAGAAGCCGGGCACCGGGAAGTACTCGTCATAGGTCTCGACGATGAGATCCGTATATTCATCCCTCTCATAGTAATGCGGATTGAGGATCACGGTCCTCTTGTCAGCGGGCACAGAACCGAGAGCGGTAAGACCGCCGCGGGCCTCGCCGGCGTGGCGGGCGCGGCCCAGCCATTTACCGCCACGCCCGGCCCCATCGGGGGGTCCGGGAGGCGAAGGGCCCGGGCCGACGGGATCATCCCTGTAGTCGAGGATAATGCCGCCCCTCATGCCGCACTTGTACTCCACGTATATGCCCTGGCTGTTGGTATCGGCCATGGCAACCGTCGAATCGGCCCGGAAGACCTTGACGACCGAGTCCACCGCCGAGGCCGTGTCCGTGACCGCAAAGAGGTCTTCAAGAAGGGCGAAGCAGTCCTCCTGAAGCGCGGTCGCGCTGTTGATTGCAGCGGTCTCGGTTTCGCCGGACGGTCCGGTGCCCCCGCCGTCACCGCCGCAACCCTGGAAAACGAGCATGCCGGCGGCAAGGACAACGAGAGCAAGAACAGCCGAGAGGGAGAGACTTGCGCGGGAGCGCGGGAGCAGAGCAACAGGTGAGTTCATCCCTGACCTCCAGTCTGGAATTCACAGCGTCGCCAGGATTATAGCAGCCTCCTGCACGGCGATTCCAGCCGTTTCATGCTGATGTTTTCCCGTTGGGCTTTTTTACCAGGACGATCTGCCTGCCGTGGGCCTTGAGCGTCCACTCCCTCCGCATCGATAGGTCTTCGTCCATAGTCGCCGCGGGTGCTACGCCCCCTCCCCGTACATCACTATCACGAATTCGCCGTACTGGTGCTCCTCGGCCCAGAACTCGTGCCGCATGCCAGCCGGGACGAACACGGCCTCTCCCTCCGAGAGAACCCGCTCGGCGCCTCCCAGCCTCGCCGTCACTGTTCCACGGGTAAGGATTACCAGCGTATCAAACGGGTTGGTCTGGTCGGCCGGGTCGGCGTTCATGTGCATGCCCGGCTTGACCTGGTACCAGCCGCTCCGCAGACCCTCACTGTAGTAGAAGATGACTACGTTCCCGCCGTGCACCTCTCGCGTTACGCCCTCGCCGAAGAGCACGCGCTCGGGCCACTCGCGATTCCAGAAGTGGAAGACTAGCGGCAGCACGAAGGCGCGGTTCTCCCGCGTCCACTCGAATCCCTCAGGCGTTCGGGGGACAAGCGGGATGGGATCCGAGCCCCGCGCCTGGCCCATCGCCGTGAGGGCGTTCCACTCGCCCCGGTCTAGGCGCCTCAGGGTTTGCAAGTCTGTCTCGAATCCGAAGGCGTAGTCAGAGGGTATGCCGTCGCCCAGGCGCCCGGGTCCGCCGGGCTCGAGCGTGATGTGGTATTCGCCGCCGCCCTCGCCCTCTATCCAGAAGGCGAGCACAGCGGCCTCTTCAAGCTTCATCTCTTCCGCGCCCCTCCAGGCGCCGGCATAGCGCTCCAGTATGTCGCGCGCGGTGGCGTTGTCGCCGGGCCCGGCCGCAAGCGGCGCGCGGGTCATCTCCGGAGCCCCCTCCCGCCGGCAGCCCGCCGCCAGGAGCAAAGCCGCCGCTAGCATGATCGGTAGAACTCTCAACAGAATCACCTCCCTGGACCGCGGCGCGCTGTGTCAGCGCGACAGCGTCAGCGGAATCACGACATAAGCCGATATGGTATGCCGGGTCTTGACGCTCACTTCCCGAAGTAGACTTCCATCCTGTCGAAAGCCTTGTTTATCTCATCTTCCGGTACGCAGAAGGACATCCTGAGATGCTGCTGACCGGTGGGCCCGAAAGCTATGCCCGGGGTCGTGGAGACGCGAGCCTCCCTGAGGAGCTTCTTGCAGAAGGCCGTGGAGTCCTTGCCCTCATCCGGGAGTATCCTGGGGAACATGAGATAGGATCCCTCGGGCCTGTGATATGAGAATACCGAATTCAGGCCGTCCAGCCTCTCGCACATGAGGTTCCGCGTCTTGAGGTAATGGTCCCTGAAGCCGGCCACGCAGTCCTGGGGGCCCTTGAGCGCGGCGAGCGCCGCGTACTGGGATACCACCGGGGCGCAAATGGCAAACGGTATGTGGGCCTTGCCGATATGGGGAACCATTTCGGCGGCGGCGTGGAGGTAACCGATCCTCCATCCCGTCATGGCGTAGGTCTTGGTGAAGGTGTAGCAGGAGATGACTTTCTTCCGCATCTCGGGTATGGAACCTATGCTGAAGTGGCGGTTGCCGTCGAATGTGAAATACTCGTAAGCTTCGTCCGTTATGACCGTGAGGTCGTGCTCCAGGCACAGTTCGGCGAGCCGGCGCAGCTGGTCTTCAGCGAACACCGTGCCCGTGGGGTTATTGGGCGTGCAGAACATGAAGGCCCTGGTCCTGGGCGTAATGGCGCGCTCTATGGCTTCGATGTCCAGGGCGAAGCCCTCATCCTCAAGCGTGGGAACGAGCACGGGCTTTCCGGAAGCGATTACGACCTGGCGAATATGCGTCGAATAGGTCGGGCTCGGCAGGATAACCTCATCACCCGGGTCTATAACGGCCATGACGGCCGCGGCCAGGCCCTCTATGGCCCCCACCGTGACCATGATCTCCGAAGGGTCTGCTTTGATGCCGTTGTCCCTCGCGAGCTTAAGGACGATCTCCTCGCGGAGCGCGGGGATACCGGCATTCTCCGAGTAGCCGCCCACGAGGCCCTTCTTGATGGCGTCTGCGGCCGCCTCCCTAATATGCTCGGGAGTATCCGACGTGGGTTTGGCCCATGACAGGAATGCCGGGTCCTCGACTTCCTTGGAGAGCCGCGTCATCTCATGAATCGCCGATTTCGCGATCTGGCCGACCCTTCGGGAGATATTCACCTGGTCAGACATTCTAAAGCCCCCTATTCTGAAGTCTCCTTAGTCTATATACTTACAATACTATTATATCATGTTTAGATCGTGTGCGAAAGGGGTTTTTGGTGCGGCTGCTGCAAAGCCCTCACGCCGCGGGATGTGATTCGGCGGGCATTGTGTGTTTGTCAGGGCCGCCCCGCCTGGCGAAGCATCTACCTCTTCCAGAATTGCCACCAGGCGCGCGGCTTCTTCTCCGGCGGCTCGGCCCCGATACCCCTGCTCACATCGTATATGACCACGGGGTCGTGGCAGTACTGGCTCGCCATGTACGCCGCTACCTCATCTTCGTTGATGCACGCGGCGATATCTGTGTAGTCAGAGGCGTCCTTCGAGTTCTTGTACTTCATTACTACGATGAATCCGTTCTCGCGGGCGTAGGCCGTGGCCGCCTGCTCGTCTGTCATCTTGGGGTATTCGCTGCGAAGCGAATCGATGCCGAGGGATCCCACGTCGAGTTCTCCTTTCCCGGTGTTGCTCCGGTGCTACCTGTACATTGCCTTCATTTTGCCCCAGGTTGTAGGTTCGGCCCGCGTGGGTCCGCAGGAGCAGCCTACCTCCCATGCTCCTATGAGCCCGCATTCGTAACCGTCAGGGTGATTGCCGGGTGCGCAAGGCGACTCGTCACATAGGCGATAGTCGCCCTCATCGGCCCAGCAGAAGGACGGGCAGGCAGAGAGATTGCCGTTGATTCCCAGCTGCGCCGCATAGCAGCCGACCCAGTCGCCGCCGGCGTTACCGTAGATGTCGCAGCAGGTGAGAGTCGGTCCGGGGTCGGAGATATTGCAGTAAATGGCCGGGCCGGAAGCGGAGTAGGCCAGGATGCAATTGACGAGTTGCACCTCCCGTCCGAAGTAGAAAATGTGAGGGCCGCCGTTATACACGAAGGTGGAGTATTCAAATGTCGGCGAGCCGCGCGAGTTATAGATGCCCGCCCCATGGTCAGCCGAGTTGTGAGCGAAAGTGCATCCCGTAATCAGGAGGTCGGACTCGCAGAGGTCGAGATGGATTGCCCCGCCCTCATACCCGTGATTGTGGGTAAAGATGCAGTCGACAAGCTCAAGACTCGCGTCGCCTGCCCGTATACCCCCTCCTTCCACATTTGCGGTGTTGTGGTGGAAATAGCATGATATGAAGACCGGGCGGACCTCTCCCCCTATGGCCGCGGCTCCGCCGTCGCTCGCGGTATTGGAGAAGAACTCGCAGTCTTCGAACGTGGCCTCGGAGCCGCCGGAGATGTTGAGCGCCCCTCCCGTTCCGCCCTTGCCGCCGCACATCTTGCAGCCCATGATCGCCGGCGAGGCATATCTTATGCGGACGGCAGCGCCATGCTGCCAGCCGTTCTTTATCATGATGCCCTCAAGTCTCGTCGTAGGTCCCTCCCCATTGGAGAAGTTGAAGCCCCGGTGGGGGTCGAGGCTGTTCGCCTGGCAGTCGATGACGCACGAGTCCGGATCGCCGCCTTCTGATCTTATGACCACGGCCTTGCCGCCGGTGTCGATATCGCGGTTGCCGTCGCCGGTGAACACCCCGTTCGTCAAGAACACCTCATCGCCTGAGGCTGCCGAGTCTATGGCGGCCTGTATGGTGGGGGCGTCTCCGGTGCCGTCGGGCCTGACGTACCAGTCGCGTGCAAGAGCCGGATATGCCGTCACGAATGTGGTAATTGCAAACAGTACCGCAGTTGCTCTTAGCGAATTCTCCATTGAAATCACCTCACTTCGCGTATCTGGCCTTCATGCTGCCGAGCGTGGTGTAGGGTGTTGAAGATGAATGAGAATCAAGCACCGAGGACGCACTCAGGCCTTCCTTCAGTCTCTCCTCTATTGTCTTGAATACCCATAGATCATCGTCGTAAGGGTCACGCGCGATCTCCACGTACAGATATGAATTGCCGACATAGAGCGTCGTGTCCTCAGGCACGCTCTCTCTGCTAATGGTGAACTCCATGGAGGGATCGAGCCTGTAACCCACGCCTTCAGGCAAAGTCCATGGGCCCGCGTCGACACAGATCTCGCTTTCTATATTCTTGACCATGGGGTCCGAGAATACGCCCGATACGGCAGATACATCCTGGGTCTTTCCCCACCAGGGCGCCTCGGGCGGAAGCCCCGCGTCGTCAGCGTCCTGGGGCAGGAATTCGAATTGGTACTCGTCATGCAGGCACTCATCGTAGATGAGAATTTGCTCTTCCTCGAGGGCGTATGCCAGCGCGGCTATGAGCTCCTCGGGCGTGGCCCGAGAGTACTCCGGCTCGGTGTTCTGAGCTGCCTCGTCGTCGCTGCAGGAAGTGAGAAGCGCCAGCGACAGCACTGCCACCGCTATAAATACCGCTAATGTTCTCATGATTGATACCACCCTCCGTTCTCAGCCCTGGTCTTTGCTCCCCTTACAATCTTACCATTCAGAACTGACTCTGTCCATGGGCACAAAACGGCTGAACGCATTGACGAATTCACAATCACTACAGCAGCCTGCGCCAGGATGTCTCATTGAAATCATACGAGTTTGCGCCCCCTATCAGCCTGCCCAGGACGCTCAGGTTAAACAAACTCGAGGCGCAGAAGAGCACCAGAAAGACCACCCAGTATCCATTGTGCCCGGTGCGCGAGTGACTGAGCACTATGCAGTAGAGGGAAATGCCCAGAAATGTATACCAGTTAATGACCCAGTACCGATGCGTGGTTCGGAAAGTAAGCCCGTGCAGCGCGCCGACCTTGAGGCCCTCTCCCAGCCGCTTGAGGCGGTCGGACGGTCTGAGTCTCTGGAGGTCCTGTCGAAACAGGTACAGCGCCCGCTCCCAGCCGATATACTCCTGCCTGGCCTCCCCGGGTGCGATAATGAGTTCCTCAAGCACCCGGACATAGGCGACTATTCTGGTGATGGTTGTGGCCTTGTCGAAGAAGATCCACCAGCACGGCAGCGTGATGAGAAGAGGCGCAAGAGTAAGGAGGGTAAGGTCCTGCGGCCTGCCCAGCTGGCTCCCTATCCCGAGTATGGCGGCAGCCGACGTGATGGTTACGGCGAAATAGCGAACCTGGCAATCCTTGAGCGACTGGAGTTCCTGGCGGAGATTCTCCTTCTCGGCCAGTTTGATCTCATGGTTCATGACCACCCCGCTTTTGAGATTAATATAGCGGTTCCCGCTCGCTCCTGTTTCAGTATATCCAAGTGAGGCTGCTGCCGCAAGCACATGCGCTGAGGCCGGCCGTGGCGGCTGCCCTGAGGGGTCCCGCCCTTGCGGTCGCGGCGGCGCCGGCGCATGGGATTTACATCTAATGGTGGTAATCCCGCATCTAATAGTGGAAAATAGTCTTCCCCGGTATTACCTTTACAACTGCGGGGCCCGAAGGCGGATTGGCGAATATGAATAGAAAGCAAATTGCATACATAGCGGTAGGGGCGCTTGCCGCGGTGCTTATCTGGCGCATCGGCGCGCTCGTCATGGGCGGCACGGGCGGTGGCTCGGGACGCTTTTCAAGTCCGCCGGTGGCCGTGGAACTCGCCGAGGTGTCCCGGCGGCCCATACGCGAGACCATGCAGATGACCGGCACTATATCCCCTCTTTACCAGTACATTGTGGCCCCCAAGGTGTCGGGCCGCATCCTCAGAATAAACAAGCGCATCGGCGACTGGGTGGATACGGGCGAGCTGGTGGCCAGGATAGACGACGGCGAGTACCAGCAGCTGGTGCTCGAGGCCGAGGCCAATCTGAGGATAGCCCGGGCCAATCTGGCCGAGACCAAGAGCCAGTTCGAACTGGCCCGTCAGGAGCTCGAGCGCGTCAGGTCGCTTCATGAGATGCAGATCGCCCCGCGCTCGGACCTGGACGCCGGCCAGACCAAGTACGACGCCCTCAGGTCCCGGATAGAGCTTGCCGAGGCGCAGGTGGAACAGAGGCAGGCGGCCCTCAACGCGGCTCGCATACGCCTGGGATACACCAACCTGGTGGCGGCCGAGCCCGGCTTCGTGGGAGAGCGCTTCGCCGATGAGGGAAGCCTCCTCTCTCCCAACTCGCCGGTTGTCTCGGTAATCGGCATAGACACCGTCATAGTGCAGACCACGGTGATAGAGCGCGTCTACGGCCAGGTGAGGCCGGGCCAGACGGCCGACATCCGCGTGGACACTTTCCCGGACATGGTCTTCGCCGGGCAGGTGAGCCGTATCGCGCCCAAGCTCGAGGAATCTTCGCGCGTAGCGCAGATGGAAGTGGTTGTCTCAAACGACTCCCTTTACCTCAAACCCGGCATGTTCTGCACGGTGACGCTGGCGCTCTCCGAGAAGGACTCGGCGCAGGTCGTGCCCACGCAGGCCGTGGTGACGCGAAACGGCGACAGCGGCCTGTTCCTGGTGCGCGACGGCGAGACCACAGCGCACTATGTTTCCGTGCGCGTAGGCATAACCTCCTCCGACCTTACCGAAATCCTGGAGCCCGTGCTCACAGGCCGGGTGGTGACGCTGGGCCAGCATCTTCTCCAGGAAGGGAGCACCGTGATTCTGCCCGAAGGTGAAGGCGGCGAGCCGGGCGGCGGGCCCGAGGCCTAAAGAGGTGAGGCGGCAGCGCTTATGAACACTGCAGAGGGGCCGGTAAGGCGGCCCATCCTGACGCTGGTCATATTCTTCGTAGTTATCATTCTGGGCGCGGTATCGCTCTCAAGGCTCTCCATCGATCTCATGCCCGAGATCACCTATCCCACGATTTCCGTGGTCACGAGCTACGGAAACGTAGGGCCGCAGGAGATGGAAGAGCTCGTGACCAGGCCCATAGAGGAGGCCCTCGCGGCCGTGCAGGGCGTAGAGGAGATAAGCTCCAGCTCCACGGAGGGCCGGAGCCTGGTGAGGATGTCCTTCGCCTGGGGCACCGAGCTCGACGAGGCCGCCAATGACATACGCGACCGCATAGACCGGGTGCTGGATAGGCTGCCGGAGGACATCGAGCGGCCCATGATACGCAAGTTCGACCTTTCGGCATTTCCCATTCTTATAACGGGCGTCGCCAGCAATATGAATGCGCGCGACCTCCGCCAGCTCACGGAAGACCAGGTCAAGTACCGCCTCGAACGCGTGCCGGGCGTGGCGGCCGTCGATATATGGGGCGGCCTGACGCGCGAGGTCCACGTCAATCTCAAGGCTGCGAAACTCAAGGCCCTCGGAATATCCGCCGAGGCCGTGATAGCCGCTCTCCGCAACGAGAACCGCAACGTGCCCGCCGGGCTTTACGAGAAGGGAACGTCGGAGGTCCTGATAAGGACGCAGGGCGAGTTCACGTCGATCGAAGAAATAGAGTACACGGTAGTCACCATGCGCGGCGGCACGCCCATACAGATCAGGGACATCGCCCAGGTTGAGGACTCATGGGAAGAGGTGCGGCAGCTCATACGCATAGACGGCCAGCCGGGCCTCCGGATCTCCGTGAGCAAGCAGTCGGGCGCAAACACGGTCAAGGTGGCCGAGGCCGCCAACGCCGAGATCGAGCGCATCAACCGCGACCTCCCGCAGATAAGGCTCATCCCCCTCATCGACACCTCGACGTACATAAAGCAGTCGGTGAACAATGTCGGTCGTTCCGCCATACTCGGCGGCATACTCGCCATCGTTATCCTGCTTCTCTTCCTGAGGAGCATCTCGTCCACGGCCATCGTGGCCACTGCCATTCCCATCTCGGTGCTGGCGACATTCGGCCTCATGTACTTCAGCGGCTTCACCCTCAACATCATGACATTCGGGGGCCTCGCGCTGGGCATAGGCATGCTCGTGGACAGCGCAATCGTGGTCATAGAGAACATATACCGGCACCGTGAACAGGGCGAGACGCCCGAGGTGAGCGCAGTCAAGGGCACCGGTGAGGTATCGGCTGCGATACTCGCCAGCGTGCTCACGACCATCGTGGTCTTCCTCCCCGTGGTCTTCATACGCGGCATCTCGGGTATCATGTTCCGGCAGATGGCCTACGTGGTGAGTTTCTCGCTCTTGTGCTCGCTCATCGTAGCTCTCACGCTGATCCCGGTGCTGGCGAGCAAGTTCTTGAGGTTCGGGGCGGCGGGGGACCCGAGGCGACCATGCAGCGTACCCGCAGGCGGCAGTGCTGAAGGAGGCGGCCCGGTTGCAGCCGGGGCCGGAGCCGGCGCCGCCCGGGCAGGCATCCCCGGCCGCCGGCCGGGTGGGCTCGGCTGGCTGAGGCGGGCTTTCGCCGCGAGCGAGCGCGTCATATGCGGCATTGAGGACCGCTACAGACGGAGCCTCGACTGGGCGCTCGGTCACCGCAAGTCGGTTATCGGTATGACGGCGCTTCTCTTCGTTATATCTGTGGTGCTGATCCGCTTCATAGGCGTAGAGCTCATGCCCGCCGCGGACGAGGGCGAAGTGCGCATAGACATAGAGATGGCGGTGGGGACTCGCCTCGAAGTAGTGGACCGTGCCGTACTTGCCATCGAGGAGACCGTGCGCCGTGAGGTGCCCGAGATGGTGTCGATGCTCTCCCGCGTGGGCGGTGGAGGCTGGCGTTCACGGGGAGGCCATACCGCACAGGTGAGGCTCACGCTCGTTCCCAGGGCCGAGCGCAGGCGGAGCAGCGAGGACGTCGCAAACGAACTCAGGCGGTCGCTCTCGGGCATTCCCGGGGTTACGCTGAGGACGCGAGCGGGCCAGGGACTCTTTCTGCTGCGCATGGGCTCATCGAGCGGCGACAATATCAGCGTGGAGGTGCGCGGTTATGACCTTAAGACCGCGCAGGGGCTGGCCGCACGCGTCGAAGAAGTCGTGGCGGACGTTCCGGGAATCACGGATACGCGGGTGAGCCGCCAGGAAGGGAGCCCCGAACGCGTCATCAGCATAGACCGCCAGAAGGCCGCCGACCTGGGGCTTACGGTAGCGCGCATCGGCGACGCGCTGGAGACCGCCGTCGGCGGTACGTATGCTTCCTATTACCGCGAGGCCGGCAAGGAGTACCGAATACTCGTGCGCCTGAGCGAAGAAGATCGGCGCGAGCTCGACGACCTTCTCGACCTCACCGTGGTGAATAACCGCGGCGAGCCGGTGATCTTAAGGAACGTCATCAAGACGGCCCCGGAAGAGGGTCCGGTCAGCATCGAGCGCAAGGACCAGGAGCGCATCATAACCGTCGACGCCAACTTCACGGGGCGCGACATGGGCTCGGTGATCTCGGACATCCGCGACGGCCTGAGGTCAGTGCCCGTGCCCAGGGACTTCGCCATCCTGTTCGGCGGCGACTATGAGGAGCAGCAGGAGGCCTTCCGCGAGCTCCTGCTGGGATTCATCATCGCCGTCCTGCTCGTATACCTTGTGATGGCGGGCCAGTTCGAGTCCTTCCGCGATCCATTCGTGGTGCTCTTCTCCATACCCATGGCCATAGTGGGGATAGTCCTCCTGATGATCCTGACGGCCACTATATTCAGCATGCAGGCCTTCATAGGCTGCATCATGCTGGCCGGCATCGTGGTTAACAACGCCATACTGCTCGTGGATTACACCAACCGCCTGAGGCGCGATGAGGGCAAGGAAATGATGGAAGCCATCAGGCTCGCGGGCGCGCGGCGCCTCCGCCCCATTCTCATGACTGCGGCCACAACGGTGCTCGCGCTTGTGCCGCTTTCATTCGGTCTGGGTGAGGGCGGCGAGGCCCAGGCCCCCCTGGCGCGCGTGGTGATAGGCGGCCTCATCTCGTCGACGCTGATTACGCTGGTCCTGATCCCGGTGGTTTACAGCCTGTTCGAAGGGGGGCTCAGGCCCGGGCACGCGGCCGCCGCTCTGACCGGGCTCGTGAAGAACGCGCGCGGCAAACGTAGATCATAGGCCTGCAGTTGCCGAAGTCTCCGGACAGCCCTTCTAGCCGGCCGGCCGGTGGAAATCACCCTCCCTGCCCACCTTGCCTCTGAGCGTCTCCTTGTAGATGTCAGCACCGCAGCCCAGGCATGTCCAGCAGGGATCGAAGTCGGATACGCAGCATCCGCCCAGAACCACCTTGCCTGCGTCCATTTGCTCCTGCAGCTCCTGGGAGTACACCGGCATACCCCAGAGAATCCTCGCGATTCTGTCCGAACCGCATGCCGGGCACCTGGCGGGCATGCCGTCTGAGAAGCAGGGCTGCTTTTGGTTCAACTCACAAGCCCTCCGGTCTGAACAACGCCTTTATGCTGCCGAAAGTCGTAGGCTCCGTAAGCCTGCCCGGGTCTGGCCCCGGCCCGGCTGTGAGGCCTTCCTTCTTTGCCTCCAAAAGAGCCTTGAATACCCACTTGCCGCCATCATATGGGTCAGTTACGACCTCTGCATATAGATACGAATCTTGGACCATGTATACCCGCGGCTCAGTATAGCCACCCCCCTCGCTGGTCACCTTGATTATCGCATCGAGTCTGAAGCCCAAGCCCTCGTCGGTAGCCCACGGCCCCGTGTCCACAGGCAATTCACATTCGATCCGCGTAACGAACGCGGCCGCGAACATGTTGGATGTGGAGGCCACGTCCTCGGTCTTCCCCCACCAGGGCCCATCGGGGGGAAGGCCCGCGCTGCCCGCGTCCCCGGGCAGGAACTCGAATAAATACTCATCATGCAGACATTCAGCGTAGACGTCGATTTCCTCTTCCTCGAGGGCAGCGGCAAGGGCGCGAATGAGATCCTCCGGCGTCGCCCGCGAGTATTCAGGCCCGCCGTTGACATTGGCGCCGTTATCGTCTCCGCAGGAGACGAGAATCGCGAGCGACATGACGGCAAGTGCCGCCAGGATTGGTCTGGTCTTCATAGTGAGTTCTACCTCCTCGCTTGCTCGCTATGATTGTACCAGAGTGGTTCGCCTGCCGCAAGGGCCGGGTGTCGAGCCCGCCGGTGCAAGGCCCCCGAAAGCGCCGGGTCTCGAAGGTCGGATTGACAAGGGACCCCGGCGGCATCCGGGCGAAAAGAAGAGCGCGGCGCCTGCCGTGTCGGGCTGCTGCGCCGCGCTTCTCTCTATCTACCTCTAAAATATGTCTGTTGTTCTGATTAAATCGTAACCATTCAGCTGGTCTCGAGTACAGGGCCTAACGCACCACGAGCACCCGGTCCGTCTCCACGAAGCCGGCCAGGCGGACTCGTATGAAATAAATCCCGCTTGCGACTTCCCGTCCGTCCTGGTCGCGCCCGTCCCATACGGATTCGACCCAGCCCGGCCCTGATGCGTAGCCCTCCATAGATCTCGAGCGCCGGCCGCCGACGTCATATACATCGACCGCATAAGCTCCCTCGGCCGGTGCCATGAACCTGACCGTGGTCTGGCCGGCGAAGGGGCTCGGATAGACCGAGGTCGCAAGCCCGTCGTCCCCGCTCGCCACTTCGATGCCCGACCCTTCATCATAGTAAATGGTCATGTTGTAACACTGCACATTATTGCCCGTACCGGTCTTGCGGAATACGCGCACCTGGTAGCTGCCAGTGCTCGGAAGCGTGCAGCTCAGCACCTCCGTCTCGCACATCGTGCAGCTCGTGGCGCTCTCCAGCAGCGTCGTACCTGTGGCATCGTATAGCTCTATGTCCGGATCGGATATGGAATCGGTTCTCACCCACGAAGCCGTGCCGCCCTCGGGGCCGCACATGTAGCCCGAGCCTATGGGATCCACTTCTATGGTCAGGTCGAGGCTCGTGCAGTTTATGAGATACCAGTCGACATCGGACACCCCGTTATCTATGGACACCGTCTCGACCCTGAGCGTATCGACTATTGTGCCGAGGTCGGTCGGCTCGGCGTTGGTGTCGTTATTCTCGTAACGGTCGCCGTAGTTGCGCATGCCGCCGCGTATGTCGTCGTCCTGCGGACCGACAAACGTGCCTCCGCCGCACTGATAGGCCTCCATGAGCTTGGTGCAGTTCTCGGGGATAACGTGGCCGAGGCCCATGCCATGGCCGTGCTCATGGCATACGACGTTCTTGAGGTTGCCATAGTTGCCGATCGGGATGCTGTAGAAACTGGCATCGTCCGTGTCAAGCACCATGTCGCCGCAATTGGGGTAGTAGTTGTATGCCAGCACGTTCCCGGAGCCGTCAATCGACCTGCCGCCGATGCGGACATCTCCGCGCACGCCCACGGAACCGCTGCTGCCGGGCATGCTGGCGCCGTCATCCGATACCTCTATATAAGTGATGCCGATGACCGCCTCCCAGCGGTCGAAGGCGTTCCTTACCTTGTTCATCCAGAGTGAACCGCCGAATTGCGCGTCGAACACGGCGAACAGGTTGCTGCTGCCGCCGTCGGCCCAGGTCCCGTCGGGGACAATACCCCAAGTGATGGTTATGGGGTCGCCGATTGATCCGGTGGCGCCGTCCATGCAGGTATACGACCAGCGGTTGCTCCGGTTGTAACCCAGCATGCCGTTCTCAAGCAGGGGGATATAAGTCGGAAGCTCCCTCAGTATCCGCTCGGCGTCCTCGGGACTGGTGTCGGGATGGAGACAGACGTCAACCGGCCCGATATCTATGGACCCGGTCCTGGCCGCCTGCTGCGCGAGCCCCCGCAGGGTGACGCCGCGGACGATCTGGTCGAATGGGTCCTGGGAATACAACAGCTGCGCAAGTGTGGCAGCAGGGGTCATTGGCTCCACCGTGCCCCGGGGAGCGACAGAGATAAAGAGCAGGCAAGCAAGCGCTGCACCCGCCAGTACCGTTGTAGAAAGCCGGTATGTGCGCAGGGTCATGTCCTTCACTCCTCATGCCCGGTCCGTTATGGCGCCGCAGAGGCCACGGGCATAGTCCTCTGCCGGCCTATTTTGCTCTCTTTTCCATTATAACACGAATTGGGCCCAAATGCTATCAGCTTATTCCATGGCATGATTGGAGGTCGTTAGCATAATCTTGCCTTTTTTTCATGACGCCGCCGTATCGCCGACGGCGTCGCGGAGGCCTGCCGCACGGGCCGAAACGGCATTGACTTGACTGTTTGCTCTCTTGTACTATAATCTGGGTATCTTCCCAAGGTGGAGCAGCGAGCGAGAGAAAAAGGAGGTGTGTGATGAAATCCCCATTCATCTGTGCCTTACTATGTATCTTCTTTGCGGCCTCCCCCCTGCTGGCCCGCACGTGGACCGTCAATACGGCGGGCACCGGTGACGCCCCGACGATCCAGGCCGGCCTGGACTCGGCAGGCGCGGGCGATACAGTGCTCGTCGAGTGCGGCACGTATTACGAACACGACATCGTGATGAAGTCGGAAGTGGTGCTTACCAGCGACACCGGCCTGCCCGACTGCGTTAGTATAGACGCCCAGGGACTGGGCCGTGTGTTCTACTGCGACGGCCTGTATTGGACCACCACGATAAGCGGATTCACCATAACAGGGGGATATGCGGCTGGCGACTTCCCCGAGATCGAGGGCGGTGGGGCATACTGCTCGGGAGGCACGGAGGGCGCCTTCACCAGGTGTCTTTTCAAGGGTAATTCGGCGGATGGGTCCGGCGGCGCCGTTGCGGCCTACTCGTCGGATCCGAGTTTCACAATGTGTACCTTCACTGAAAACCACGCGGCCGCCACGGGCGGAGCGATGAAGTTCTGGCAATGCCAGTGCCCCTTGCTTTTCACCTGCACGGCGACCAGGAACTCGGCCGGGACCAGCGGCGGCGCCATCTACTGCGGGGACTCGTCTTCGCCGGGGTTAACCGGATGCACGTTCATCAACAATTCGGCCGGGTATCTGGGCGCCGGCCTGTATTCCACGCTCGGCTCGCAGCCGCAGCTCTACAGGTGCCTCATAGCCTTTAACGCCGGCAGCGAGGGCGTGTACGCCAGTCTTCCTGGAGATGCCCCGAGCCTGATGTGCTGCGACATATACGGCAATTCCGGCGGTGACTGGGTCGGGAACATAGCCGACCAGGATACGGTCTACGGCAACATCTCGGCCGATCCTCTTTTTTGCGATACGTCGGGCACGCAGCTCTATCTGGAGACCTGTTCTCCCTGTCTGGAGGGCAACCACCCGCGTGGCCACGACTGCGCGCACTACATCGGAGCATGGGAAGGGAGCTGCGGCTGCGGAGAAGCCACAGAGCCGGTGACCTGGGGAGCGATCAAGTCGCTTTACCGGTGAGATACCCGCGTGCTGAGCCGGGCGATGTTGATGTTGCTGCCGGTGGCTCTTACTTCTTCTTCGCGGTTATGCCTTTGGGCTTGATTTTCTCGACGATGCCCGCGTCCACCCAGTAGACGTCGTCATAAGCCTTGAAGAAAATGTACTTGCCGTCGGGCGAAATCCAGGCCATCGAGGCCTTGAGCTCTATGAGACTGCCTAAGGACATAGGCATGGTCCAGGTTCCGTCGGCCTTCCTGAAGCTCACGTGGAGCCGGCACTCCCCCACCCTGGGTCTCTTTTCCGAATCGAAGATCATGTAGGACTCATCGGGCGCCACCACGAGATGAGCCATATCGCCGCCGAAGTAGTCTCTGGGCTGGCACCATTCGAGGTCGCCGTAACCACCCTTTAGCGGCTGCCTGAAGCCCGGGTAGCTGCCGTCCCGGCCCTCGACCATGTAGTAGACCTTGCCGTCTTCGGTGGCCGAGGCATGTATTGCCTGCGTGAGGTATCGCGGCTCAGTCCAGCCGGTGCCGTCCTTCCTGATATAGAAGAGAGGAGTCTTCCCCTCCACTCCCTCGGGCATTTCGAGCGATGTCGACGTGAAGAACCAGGTCTCGCCGTCTGGGGAGACCCGCGGCAGGAATACGTTGTCGATTCCGGCGAAGAGGCCGGCCGGCACGGGCTCGATCCACTTCCCGTCCTCAAGGCGCGTCGTGAAAAGAGCTCCGTCCTTGTACTCGTTGTCTCCGTAATAATCGAATACGCACTCATTGCCGTTGGGAAGAAATACATATGTATAGGTTCTGTAATCGGGATGGGAGACTATGCCGCGAGCGAAGAGCCTGGGCTCCATCCCCGGGGGCACCTGGCCGAGATAGTGGCCCTTCAGGGTCGGGAACTCCCCTTCCTGGGAGAGCGCGATCTGCGGCGACAGGACGACTAAGATAATCAAAGTTACGAGGGCGGTTCCGGCAAGACGTGCCTGCATGCGATTCCTCCTTGAAGTTGAAGCCACGCGGGAGTTATTAGATTTTTCATTACACAGGGGTCATACAAGGTTACGATAACATCTGAGCCGGCGATCGTCAAGCGGCCGCCCGGCGACATCGGCTATCCGGAATTAATATGAACTGGGTCTTGCCAAGCGGGGACCAGTAGCTTATGGTAAGCGCGATGTGCCCAAAAGATATCGCCGGCCGCCTTCGGGGCCGGCAAAAACACATAGGTGGAGAGCCCACCGGGCTCTAACTGGGAGGCCAAAGTGGCAACCAAGAAGAAGGCCGTGAAGAAGGCTGCAAAGAAGTCCGTCAAGAAATCCCCTAAAACCGCTGTCCGGAAAGCGGCCCGGAAGAGCCGCGCGAGGACGGCGACGGTAATTCCTGAGTCCAATGGCGGAGAGACGCGCAAAATCAAGAAGACCGGAAGAGACCTCCTCAACGACCCGTTTCTCAATAAGGGCATGGCGTTCACGCAGCGCGAACGACAGGAGCTCGGGCTCGAGGGGCTGCTGCCTCCGGCCGTAAGGAGCATAGTCCAGCAGTCGGAGATCGCATACAGAAATATAAAGCGCACGGGCATCTCCGACCCCGACCTTCTCTACTCGGCCCTCAGGCATCTCAAGAACAGAAACGAGACTCTCTTCTTCAGGGTGGTCACGGATCACCTCAAAGAGTTCTTGCCCATCATCTATACCCCCGAGGTGGGTGTGGCATGCCAGACCTGGAGCCACAGGATGGCGCGGCCGGCGGGCATCTTCATTACCACAGAGAACATCGACCATGTGGACGACATATTATCGCGGCTGGCGAACAGGGACATACAGATCGCAGTCGTGACCGATAGCGAGGGCATCCTCGGCATAGGCGACCAGGGCATCGGCGGTTCCCAGATCACTGTGGGCAAACTGGCCCTTTACACGCTGGCGGCCGGTTTCGCGCCGACGACATGCCTGCCCGTGGACCTCGATGTCGGCACCAACTCCGAAGCCCTCCTACAGGACAAGGACTACCTTGGCGTCAGACACGCCAGGCTCGAGAAGGGCACTTACTTCATCTTTATGGACAAATTCGTCGAGTCCTTCAAGAAGGTCATGCCCGACGCCGTGCTTCAATTTGAGGACTTCAGCGGACAGAAGGCATTCGACATCCTCGAAAGATACAGACACAATACGAGATGTCTCAATGACGACATCCAGGGCACCGGCGCGGTCGTCTACGCGGCGCTTCTCGGCGCGCTTGATGTCAGCGGACGCAACCTCAAGGACTCCGTTATAGTCATACATGGAGCAGGCGCCGGCGGCATCGGCATCGCGCGCCAGATTCGATACGGCCTCATGGCGAGGGGGCTCAGCGAGAAGGCGGCGCTTTCCAAGATTTACCTTACCGACTCCAAGGGACTCATATACGAGGACCGGGGCGACGACCTCCCGCCGCATAAGGCCCAGTTCGCGAGAAAAGAGAACTTCAAAGGCCGCGTTTCGCTTGAAGACCTTGTCAACAAGGTGAAGCCGGGCATACTGATCGGCGCATCGGGTAAGGCCGGGGAATTCACCAGGCCCATAATCAAGGCCATGTGCGTGCACAGGCGCCCCATCGTGTTCCCGCTGTCTAATCCGACTTCGAACCATGAGGCTACGCCGGCGCAGATATTCGAGTGGTCCAAGGGCAAGGCCATCGTCGCCACCGGAAGCCCGTTCGAGCCGGTCAAGTACGGAAGGCTCCACCCCATCGCGCAGGCAAATAACTTCCTGACGTTCCCGGGTCTGGGGCGCGGCGTGGTCGAGAGCGGCGCAAAGGTCGTAACTGACAATATGGTAACGGCTTCCGCAGTTGCTCTCTACAAGTACACGAAGGAGTTCGAGGGTGAGCTACTGTCCCAGGGACATGTGCTTCCGGGCATACGCGACGACTCCAAGCGCAATATCACCGCGGCGGACAAGGTGCGGGACATCTCGGCCTACATAGCCGCAGAGGTGGTAAAGGCGGCAATAAAGGACCCCGAGGCCAAGGCCAGCCTCAGGAAGCCCCTGTCGGCCAACGAGATTCGCAGGCGCATGTGGCAGCCCGAGTACGACGAATACGTGAAGGGCTAGCCAGAGAGAACAGCCAGATAAAGGAAGCATCCCGAGTAGGCCGGGAAACCGGCCTACTTGTATATCGCCTTAATGCCGCCGAAGGTGGATCCCTCGACCATAGGTCCCGCATGGGATCCCCCGGCGGCCGTAGGGCCCTCCTTGAAGACCTCATACATGCGCTCGAAAACCCACTTCTCGGGGCAATATGGATCCGGGACGACCTCCACTTCGAGCCAGGTCGACTCGACTTCGTAGACAAGGGGCTCGCTCCAGCCCGGTCTTTCGATCACCACAGTGATGTCGGGATCAAGCTCGTAGAAGAAACCGTTCTCGATGGGCCAAGGGCCGGCCTCAATATGTAGAGCGCACTTGACCATGGTGATCCCGGGATCCGAAAACAGTCTGGCCACTGCACTGACCTCCTCGGCCAATCCCCACCACGGTTCGAGCGGCGGCAGTCCCATATCATCGGCGTCGGGCGCAGTGAATACAAACAGGTATTCGTCGTGGAGGCAGGCGTAATAGGCGTCGATATCCCTGCGGTTCATGGCCTGTTCGAATGCCCTGAAGAGACACTCGGGAGTCGACCTGGGGCTGATCTCGCATTGGCTCCGGGGTCTGAATATGTCCTTTATGCGGCCGAATGTGACCGGCTCTGTCGCCATGGACGCCTTTGCCTTGACACTCTCCCTGAGTTCTTCCCTCATCTTCAAGATACGCCAGAGGTTCGTGTCCGCCTCATCTCTAACAAACTCGAAATAGAGCCAGGTGTCCTCAACAGTCATCATAGCCGGTTCAGACCAGCCGGCCCTCTGCATTGACACCTTTATATACGGCCAGCATCTCATGCTGGAGTTCTTGTCTCTCGAGACCGCAGGCGAATCCACCCATATTTCGGCTTCAACTTTAATTACGGTCGTGTCGGAAAAGAAGCTCTCCATTGCCGCGAGGTCTTCTGCAGCTCCCCACCAGGGCTCATCCGGCGGCAATCCCACGCTTTCGGCATCCTCC
>JASFEA010000051.1:0-19533 GCA_050125095.1 bacterium | reverse complement strand
TTCCAAACTCAGCCCTTCACCATATACACCCTCATATACTGAACGTACAAGCCTCCCCCTGACATCGAACATATTGATCCTGCAGATCTCATTAGCCGATGTTTGGTCGGCCCTCACCTCCATCCTGAGGGTTTCGCCAGAAGAGAAAGCTACCGGCTGAGGGTATATGAGAAGATTGTCCTCCTCGTTCGTGTCCGCACTTGGATCCTGATTGTCGTAAAGACCCTCTTTGTCGCTCGGAAATTCCACCGTTCTTCTTATATAGAGAATGTCGCTGTCGAGAACCTCCATGTCGGGTCCCGCGACATTGATCTCGATGGTATATGTCTCAAGCCCCAGGGACGCAGGGAAACCCACCGTCACGGTCACGGTATCCGTATCCTGCTTGCCCACGAGTATTTCCAGCACCGGCCCCGTGTTCATGACCACGTCGCCCAGTTTGGTCTCCGACCATACATAGGCCGGCGCCGAGTGGTCCGAGGGGTTTATCACCTCTGTATCGATCCTGATCCTGGGCACGTCCTTGTCGACCACGGCCGGCACGCCGTCCCTGATCGCGGCCACTGCCAGGTCGGCGTCGCTCGCGGTAATTACTATCATCCCGTCTTCCGCCGAGATCCACTCATTGTCCAGCGTATAAATATACTGGTTGAACGGATTGCAGAGGGCGTAGCCCTTCTCGAAGTCGCGCCGCCAGATAGGGCACATCCTGGCTCCCGACTGGCTGTAGATCGAGTCCAGATACGCGCTCGATGTAGGCAGACCCATGTCCAGGTCATAGAGGTCCTCCCACCACAGGCATCTCCCCGACCCATCCTCGAGCACATAGTAGCCGTCGCCCAGGAGCGCGCTGGTCATCGTGAACCTGAGGAACCTCATATAGCTGGGACAACGATACGGCTCATAGACTGTATGCTGTTCCAGCTCCGAGAAACATGTAATCATGCTGGCAACGAGCGGCGAGTCCAGGAACATCTCGCAGTTCGTGAGGTATCCGTAATCGGAGAACATATTGGCTTCCCAGCCGCCATGCATATTGGGGAAGTTCTCGCGAATGCCGCCGTTGAGCCACTCGTGCATCATCTGCTTGCCGTTACCGGTCATGATCGCATCGGGTCCCACCCGGGCCCTCAGAGACGTGATGAATCCCGACAGCTCGGCGTACCAGGCGGCCTGCAGCTCTTCCGGATCGTCCGCAATGCCGTCCCGGTCGCTGTCCAGTGCGGCGGGAGGGTCCTGGAACAGGAACTCGCCGTTGTTTATCCAGTTCGGGTTTTCCCAGCACTCGTCGACCCAGAGGCCGTCCCAGAGGCCCGTGGCATAAATCTCTTCGGCCATGAACTCGGCCAGCCATTCGCCGAGTGTCTGCCCGTAAGGGTCTTCCGGGCAGTTGGTGCTGAGATTGAGTATCCACCAGTATTCGGGACTCCCCACCCTGTTGCCCTTGGTGTCGTACAGCCACCAGTCACAGGCTTCCACCTTGTCCCAGTATTGCCGTGACACCGATTCCGTCGTAGGGTAAACCGGCCAGATTATGGCGGCGGGGAAATAGGCCATTATTATGATGTCCGGATTGAGGAGCCTGAGCTCTGCAATGATCTCCGGGCACACGTCCTGCATCGACGCGGGCATCACAACCAGGTCATACCGGCTCAGGCGCGGGCAATCCTCGAAGTGAGGGTCGGTCGTGTAGAAGTTGGCGACCTTCGGGTATGCGTCAGGCGAAGCTCCCAGGCCACCTGCAACGAGCAGCACGACGAAGAAGGTCGCAATGACTGATGTCCTTTTAGTAAACATAGGCGGTACCTTGCCTGGCCCCATCTTGATTTCAGCAAGTGCTGTGCCATCAAACAGGACGTGGCTTAAACCGTTCAATCGTCTAGAGAAAACGGGTTACAGGCAGGAATTCACCCATAACGTCCTTGTTACGCTATTGCGTTATGCACATTAATTTGGTCGGGAGGAGTGCAGAATTACTTTAGTATATTGTGGCGTGGGGCCGCTCAGGGGCGCGAGAGGCCACGCTCAGAGGGTCTTGCCAACAGGAGGCACGGTTCGGATGGGCTCATTCAATAGGTTCATTCAGAGGGTCTTGTTCAAGGCCCGGTTCAGTAGCGGCCGTACTCGAGGACGAGGTCCAGGACGCGCCTGTACTGGTCGAGGCTGACCTTGGGAGGCACAGAGTGATCCGAGTGGTAGATATAGCCGCCCCCCTCCTTGCCCCGGCCCACCTTGCTCCGGATCTCTTCTATCATGGAGGCTTCGCCCTTCGATATGGCTTCGAAGTCTATGCCGCCCATGAAGGCGAGCCTGTCGCCGTACTCGCGCTTGAGCTCGACAAGATCCATGTTGGCCTTGGACTCCAGCGGCTGCAAGCATGTCATTCCCGCCTCGATCAGCAGGGGGATCACCGTTCGGACGTCGCCGTCGGTATGGTAGACAACCGGGAGGCCGCGCTCGCGGAAGAAACCGGCCAGCCGCTTATTGAAGGGCTGGAGTAGGTCCTCGTACATCCGGATAGAGAAAAGCGTTCCTTTATTATATGCTATATCGCCCCAGATCCAGCCGCCGTCCACCTCATAGCCGGCGCCCAGGATCTCTTCGCACATGGCCAGGTTCATGTCGGTGACCGCGGCGAAGACCTCGCGCACGAGCTCGGGATCCAGCTTCATGCTCTCCAGCAGATTGGTGACCCCGAACTTGGACCAGGTGGCCTCATACGGATTGTGCATGACGATGACGACGAAGCGCCCGTCCTCCCTGTATTTGCGGTACCTGGCCCGGAGGTCCGCAGGCAGCCTGTCGGCGGAGGGCCTCAATCTCTCCTTGAGGTCCTGCCATTCCCTCCGCCCCTTGAGCGGGAACTCGACCAGGCCCGGAGTCGCGGTCGAGCCTTTAATGTACTTATAGACGCCGCCGTCGCTCACCCGTTTGAGGATATATCTCTCATCGTCGGCTATCACCTTCTCTTCGAACATGAAAGACGGGTCTATGGGTATCTGCCTGATTTCCATGTCGAAGTAGTCCCATATCGAGTCGCGGTCGCGGGCCGCGGCCTCGGGCATGCCTTCGCCGCGCCATCTTTGCACGGCCTCGTCCCAGTAGCCGTCGTGAATGGGCACGCGGTCCGGGACTCCCCGGTCCAGGGCGATGCCGACCCTCTCACGCGAGGTCATGTCCGGACTCCTCATGATGAATCACGCCGTCACCGGCCGCCGAGCCTCCGGCGCGGCGACCGGGCGGGTACGAATCCGCCTCTTCACCGGTTGCGCGCCAGAGAGCGACCAGGACGACTATGAAAACAGACAGCGACAGGGCCACCAGATAGGCGGGCGCGGGCCTGTCCTGTTCCATCCACACGGGTATTATGCCCGATGCAGAATGCTCGGCCACATTGAAGAGCACGATTGAAGAGACGTTTGTGATGAAATGGGACAGGAGCCCGGGGATGAGCGAACCCGTTCTCAGGTAAAGGAAGCCCAGAAACAGCCCGAGTATGAAAGCGGCCGGGAAGCGCCACAGCGTGTGGAGAAGTCCGAAGACGATGGTTGCCAGTACAAGGGCCCTCCACGGGCCGACCCTACCCGACAGCGAGTTCTGCAGTATGCCTCTGAAGACGAACTCCTCGCTTATGGACGCGCCTGCGGCCGCCACCAGGATGGCGTAGGCGAACTGAAGCGGGTTTTCCGCGCGGATAAGATCCTCAAGGGCATGCAGAACCTCGGGAGGGGCCCTGAAGCGCTCCAGCACGACGGCCTGCAGGCTCATCACCGGGATCATGACGGCGAAGCTGCCGATGGCCGTGAGGGCCAGGACCCCGGGCGAAACCGCATGCATACCGACATAGCCCGGGACGTCGCCTGTAAGCCGGCGGGTCCACAGATACGCGATCCCCACGAGCACGACGACCGAGATTGCGGTCACGCTCCTCAGCGACAAAAAGGGGATCAGCGGCAGGATAACGACCGATGAGACGATATACGACACGATAAAAACCAGCGCGCCTTCAAACCAGCGGAGTGTCCTCATCGTATAGTCACGTGGGCCGTATAGGGGAACCGGAAGCCTGCCGCAAGACGCACCCTAGTCCATGCTGAGACTCTTGCGTTCCGCTTCCGAAAGGTTCTCACTGTCCGAATCCCGTGGCTGGCCTTTCTTCTTGAGAGCCTCGTCGTAGGAATCCTTGACTCTATCCATGACGGCTTCCAGAGACTTCTCGTCGGCAACGCGCTTGATGGACCAGATCCCAGGACCGGATTCGATCCAGATCTTGCCGCGCTTCCGGTTGAGGTTCGCGACGGGCACCCAGTCCAGAGAGCTGCTCATGTAACCGAACGACGCAGTAACGGAAAGCCCGTCGGCAACACCCAGAATCTTGTCCACCGTCTCCGAAAGCAGACTGACTTCCGGCTTCGCGTATTCGGCCTTGAGCCTGACTTCAGGCAGTTCGAGCTCCTCGATGTACAGGCCCTTTTCGGCGCCGATACCAAGGCATTTAAGAGTATATGCCCTCTTCGGCGTCACCGAGAGCATCGACGCGAGCAGAAGGGTGTGACTGCTGAATGAAGACGCCAGCATGATGCATCCCGGCTCACCGCTCCAGTCGAACTTGGGATGCCTCTGCACCAGGGTGGACAGCGTCGACTTCATCCACTCCAGATGCCTGGCATAGAGCGGTACCAGAGTGTCCCCGGAGCCGTCGCCCGCGGCGACTATAAAAACTCTGCCCTTGCTGTCGCCGGCCAGAAAACCGATCTCCATGGGCTCGCCCATGGCCGGGAGGTCTTCTATGAAAACCAGGTCTTCTATCTCGCCCGTAAGGGCTTCCCGGGTGAGGCTCTTGAGCTCCTCGCCGCTGTCTATGCTCCTCTTCTCAATGCGCACTCCTCAGGTCTCACCTCCGTTCGCCTTCTGGCAATTGCGGACTCATCCATGAGTATGAGCCGCGCGACCGATTCCACACATTCTGATGCCTTCGACCCGGGGAACGCCCCCAGCAAAGGCACTCTCTTCTCACCAGCCTGCCTGGCTGCCTGATCGCGCATGATTATACCATAATTCCTTAGGTTTATCTTAAGAAAATCCCTGGAGACACCGGATATTTTTCTGAAGCACTGCTCTCCCTCGGCGTGGCTCGTCGCGCTGTTCACGACGAGACCGATCCTCGTACCGGGGGCCGCCGAGTGTATGCGCTTAATGACCACATAAGAGGAACGCATGGAGTCTATGGAGGGCTCCGTGAGGACGACCACGAGGCTTGCGATTCGCCACATGCCGTAGCTGGTGTCAGCCAGCGGCGAGGTGTCCGAGACCACGAGCCTGGCCTCCCTCCCGGCGGCCGCCAGGGGCTCGGTGACATCGAGCCGCGTCTCGCCCGGGTTGCGCTTTCCGCCGTAAATCGTCACTACGGGCAGCTCGCCGAAGGCCTCATTGGTAACAAGCGAGCCGTCGAGTACCTCGCCCTGTCTGCACCCGGTCAGGTCGAGCAGGCCGGGCTCGTCGGAGTCGGCGTTGACCAGCGTCACCCGGTAGCCTCTGGCTCTCAAGGAGAAGGCTAGGTTGGCCGAGAACATCGACTTGCCCTTTACCCTCTCGCCGGAGGTTATGCTTATATAGGTTGCGTCCGGAAGCCAGGTCGCGGGCGCGGGATGAGCGTCTTCGAACGGGTCGGGGCCGGCCGCCGGCTCGGAGAAACTTTCGCCGGGCTCCGCTCCCGAGAGGAATATATGCGATACGTCCTTAAGTCCGCGTCCGAGTTTGCGTCTTGGGCCGCGTCTCTCTCCCGGTTCTTCATTCAAACTAATTCACCACCACGACCGAGTTTCTGCCCCCGTGCCTGTCATCCACGTCGGCCGGGTTCGTCGGGTCGGTCTGCCAGTCGCCGTCGACAATGAACTTGTACTCATAAGTGCCCGGGTCGAGCCGCGCTATGGCTATCCACACGCCGTCGCCGTCATCGTCGTTAAGGTCAACAGGTTCGTCCCAGCCGTTAAAATCGCCTATCAGGCTGACCGAATGCGCGCCCGGTGCGTTGATTCTGAACAGCACGCCGCCCGCCACGGGTACCGGACCGTATATCTCCTTCAACGGCCGTTCCACGGACGTCTGCACGGCCTCTTCCACCTTGACCGCCACCTCTTCACGAAGCACCTCATTGGCCAGCCTGAGGTACTCGCGATAACCCCGCGAACGCCGCGAGTACTCCGTGATGGGCATACCATAGCTCGCAGCTTCCCGGAGCTTCACGTTGGTGTGAATTATGGTTTCATAGACGCGGTCCTCGAAATGGCTGAACACGTCGTCGGCTATCTCGGCCGAGAACTTGGACCGGCCGTCGTATATCGTGCAGAGAGCTTTGTATCTCAACTCATGCGAGAGCTCTTCCTTTATAAGTTCGATCATGTCGAGCAGCCGCCCCACTCCCCAGAGCGAGAAAAAGCTCGCCTCTATCGGGATTATGGCCTCGTTGCAGGCGCGGAGCGCGTTGAAAGTCAGAAGCCCGATACTGGGCGGGCAGTCCACGATGACGTAGTCATAGGGCTTCTGGATAGTCCCGAGGGCGTTCAAGAGCCTGTTCTCGCGACCGTCCACTCCCGCGAGTCTCTGCTCGGCGGCGCCCAGGACCACGGCGGCTGGGGCTATGTCCATGAGCGGCCTGACTTCCCGTGTGATCTCCTCAATGCCGGCGCCCTCCAGCATCACCTCGTACATACTCCGCATCAGGTCTTCCACCTTGACGCCGACTCCCATGGTGGCGTGAGCCTGCGGGTCGAGGTCGATAAGAAGTACCCGCTTTCCCTTATAGGCGAGGCAGGCCGAGAGGTTTATGGCCGTTGTGGTCTTACCGCAGCCGCCCTTCTGGTTGGAAAGGGCGATAGTTCTCATCCTTGATCTCCGCTAGTAATACTTCCCCACGCTCTCGGTGAGCTTATAGTATGTCCCCCGGTGAAGCACCAGGGGTTTCTTCTCTTCATCTCTCTCGAGTGCGACTACCCTTCCCACGAAAATGGTGTGGTCGCCCATTGCGATCGCCTTTTCGAGCTTGCACTCCATGGTGGCGGCGCAACCTTGGAGCACCGGGGTCGAAGTCACGGCCGGCGCCTTTGCCTTAAGGACTCCGCCTTCGAACTTGTCGACCTTGCGGCCCGACACGGTGCCCGCGTGCTGCGAAACCTCCATCTGGTCATCGGCGAGTATGCTGAGACCGAACTCCTTGGCCTCTATTATCAGGTCATGCGTATATCGTTGGGGCGCAATGTGAACCACCACCAGGGCGGGCCGCTGCGAAACCGGGATCGCCCATGCTGCAGTCATCGCGTTGACCCTGTCTCCGGCCTTGACCGTCACCACGGCCACCGATTCTGAGAACTCACTGGTCATTCCGGATAGTTCCGCCATCCCATCCTCCTTACAAATGCTTCAAGTATCTATTCTACTTAGACTTAGGTAAGAGTCAAGCAATATTAGGGGATATTGGGCGAATCTTATAATATCTGGCAGGAGCCAGTAGAAGGGGTCAGGTCTTAGAATGCACAGTCAGCCCATGGGGTCAGGTCTTGAAATGCACAGTGTCGCCCGTCCCCTATCGCAGGACATCACGAAGCCGGGTCAGGCGCCGCGTCGGGTGGAGCGCCTACCGGGGGACCACTTATAGACCTTGAGGTCGACCCGGCCCTTGCCGTCGAACTCAATCCCCTCCCGCTCCAATCTGAGGCGCTGCGTGACGCCGCCTCCCGTAACGCGCGGCAGGCTGATCTCGCCTCGCGCGTTTATCACGCGGTGCCACGGGACATTGCTGAATTCGGGAAGGGCGTGCAGCGCGTACCCGACCTGGCGCGCGCTCCGGCCGAGGCCCGCGAGCCTCGCAACCTGACCGTAGGTCGCCACGCGGCCCCTGGGGATGCGGCGGACAACTTCGTATACTCGCTCCCATCTCCTCGTTCTCGCCAGAGGCCACCTCCTGTCAAGACCGTCCCTTGAGATCCGCGGAGATTCTACCCCCGCCTGGTGCCTTTCGCAAGAGACCGATGTCGATAACGCGAGTTCCGGCGAGCCGGTCGTGAACCGTCCTTCTCTCGGACCCGAAGATCGCCAGGGCGTCGATCAGGAGCAACGCGCTCAGGCAGTACCGCACAACCATGCTCCAGGCCTCTCCGGGCCATATAAGGTCGGGCCGATATGTCGCAACTACCGGCAGAACAGGCCGCACAATAAGTAGCCTGTACCACGCCGGGTGTTTGTCTTGCAGAGTGACGATTCTGGTGCGCAGGATCATTTTCCCAATCGTCTGGCCCCTCTCCACCAGAAGTACAGCCTGGATAAGCAGTACGCCCAAGTAAAGGAGCTGTACAATCCAGAATTCCGGCATGAATGGCAAGAGCATTCGCAGGGCGGCCTCCCCGGCCCCGTCGTCTGCAAGCCTCTTTATAGCCGGGAGAAGCATAATGAACCCAGGTACTGCGAAAATAAGACGATCCAGGACGTAGCCCAGCAGGCGCTTCCACAGCGGAGCAAGGTAGCGGCGGGCTCTGTCATCAAACGGGTCGCCGACATACTTGAGATCCTCCGGGTCGGCTTCGATCCTCGGATCTGCGGCGGCTGTTGACTCGGCCAGTTCAACTTCAGTTGCCTCTTCAGCGCAGTCGGGCACAGGCTCCCTGTTGCCGCAGGCCTTGCACTCAGCCGTCTCTCCCTGCTTGAGATACCTAACGATCACCACCTCGCCACAATTCGAGCACCTGAACTTGAGTGCCATGAGAGCCCCCCTGTCTGGCACAGATCGTGGCTGAAAGCGACGGATGAACCTGTTCCGGCCAACCACAACAAATTAAGAGCAGTCCAACATCCATCGTGTATATACACGATGTTGCAACTCCGTATTGCTGCTTGCAGCCAGACCTCGTAGCTCACCTGGATTAGAACACGAAGACAGGAACACAATAGGCGAAATGGCGTAAAAAGAGCAAGCCCTCCTTTCGGAGGGCCTGCGCTGGAAACCGATGATGTTACTCCCGGCCTCTACTCTAGAACGTGTATATTGCGCGCCGCGCAAATCTCCTTGAGTTTCTTCGGCCACACCGTGACGCTCACTTCACCGAGATGCGCGGTGCGGAGAAGATACATGTAAGTCCTTGACTGGCCGATGCCGCCGCCTATCGAGAGTGGAATCTCATCATTCAGGATCGCCTTGTGGTAGGGCAGATTGAGGAAGTCCTCCTGACCCGTCATCTTGAGCTGGACCTTGAGGGTGTCCTTGGTGACCCTGATGCCCATGGAGGTGAGCTCATGGCGGCGCTTGGTCACCGGGTTCCAGACCAGGATGTCGCCGTTGAGGCCATGCATCATCTTGCCGTCTTTCTTGACGGTCTCGGTGACCCAGTCGTCGTAGTCGGCCGCGCGCATCTCATGCGGATAGCCGTCCTCGAGGGTCCAGCCGATGCCGATGATGAAAATGGCCGGGTACTTCTGGATGATCTGCGTCTCCCGCTGCTTGCGCGGAAGGTCGGGAAACTCCGCGAGGATCTCCTCTGCGTGGAGGAACTTGAGCTCCTCAGGAATGTCGGGATACTTGGAGCTCTTAAGCTCGGGGAACATCTCCTGCGCGTGCTTGCCGGCGCCGTAGAGGACCTTCCAGATCTTCCTCACCGTGTCCTTGAGGTAATCAAGATTGCGGTCCTCAGGCGTTATGACTTTCTCCCAGTCCCACTGGTCGACATACGAGGAGTGATCATGGTCGAGGAAGTAGTCCTTGCGTACGGCTTTCATATCGGTGTTGATGCCCTCGCCCGGCTTGCAATCGAACTGCTTGAGGGCGACTCTCTTCCACTTGGTGGCCGCCTGCACTACCTGCGCGTCGATGGGGTTTTTTCCGTGGTCGTTCGAGATGTGGAACTCGATGGGCGTTCTCGAGCCGTCGCGGTCGAGGTAGTCGTTGACACCGCTCAGACGATCGACGATAAGCGGAACCTGCACCATCTGGAGGTTAAGCTCCTTGGCCATGTTCTCTTCGATGTAACTCTTCACCGCGAAAAGCGCCTGCATCCTCTGCTTGGGGGGAAGCAGGGGTTCGTAATCGTTGGGGAGGATCTTCTCGACCTCCTCGTAGCTGCCAATGCCGGGTCCGGCGAGGTCAGCTTCTTTGCCTGTCTTCTCTGCCATTCCATTACCTCCTGATGGGTCCGGATACCGGCCCTTCGGGCCGGTGGACAAAATAACGTCATGCCTAAACCGCAACCGCGACCAGTTGCGAATCCTGGGTGCATCCCGGGGGAATCCCGGGGCCGTAGGACGGCAAAACCGCAAATAAGATAGCGGGGAAATCAGGATTGGTCAAGCCGGAAAAACGGGATCGACCCGGCGGCTGGCTCTCAGAACTCCAGGCAAAGCGCCAGGCTCATGCCTCCGCTTCTTGCAGCCGGAACAAGGCTCACGCGGCTGGCGGGGCCGCCGCCGTGTCTCGACACAATCGCCCTCGCAGTAAAATGGCCGATGGCTGACCCCAGGATGATGTCGGACATCCAGTGCGCGTTGTCATTCACTCTCGACAGGGCCGCCAGCGTCGCGGCGCAATAGGCCAGGGGCGGCACTAGTGAATTGTCGCCGTATTCCAGGGCCACCACCGTGGCCACCGCGAAGCTGCAGGTGGAGTGGCCCGAAGGGAAGGACAGGTCGGCATGCGAGAGACCGGGCCCGTTCCACGAGACGTCATTTCCATAAGCGGGACCGGGCCTGTGCTTGTGAGTGAGATACTTGACAGCATTTGTAAAAAATCCCGACAGGATAACGCTCTCCATGCCGAGAAGCGCAGTGCGTTCCGCCCTGTCCCTCCCGGCGATGCGCCCATATCCATACAGTCCGACCAGGGCCGGGAGAACGTATTTCCCGCTGCCGGCCGGCCCGGTGTATTGCGCCACCATGTCGGTATCGTCGTTGCGGCTTTTCTGCACCCACGACTGCACATCGTCTTCTTCGCTTGAAATCACGAAGGTGACTGCCACGACAGCCGAAAATTTGAGCCACTCCTCGCCGCGCCATGACAGCGGTGATGCCACTATGGCTCCCGCGTCCGACAGATACCCTTTGAAGTAATCCAGGCCGAGACTGAGGTCATGCGGGTTTTCACTGCGATTGAGAGGAAACAACTCCCCCGGCCGGGCCGGGGGCGCGATCAGGCATGCAACCGTGATGATGATAAGAACTGCCAGGGGAATTCTCACACTCTCTCTTTCGGTTATGGCCTTCGCATGCGGCATTGATTATATCACATCCTGAGGGCCGGTAGAAGCTAATCATGCAGCCGCCTGCCGGGGCCGTCAGCCGGCGCGCCGCGGCCCGATTCCCGCCCGGACCCCAAGCCGCGCCGGCTCCCAGTGACCCACCAACCATGATGAGGAGCGCTGCACAAGCAGTGGTATTCACTGCCTTCCCTTTACCGCCCCTCTATATATGCATTTCCCATGCCGCCATGGTCGGGGGGGCGAGCGTAACAACCTGGTCTCAGGCAATATCACAAGCGCTTGCCGGCTTTCGAGTTAGGGCATGGCCGCAATCCGTCAACCAAACGCCCCGGAACCGGGCCGATGCCGGTCGAGACGCGTTGTCCACGAACCGCGACACTGACGTTCACATAGGCGACACCCGGCGGCGTTGCACTCACACCGCCATTGTGCTATAATAAACAGGAGGCGGCGCATAAGGGCCGCCTGTTTCATGTGTTGGTGTCGACGTATCATCGAATTCAGAAAAGGAGCGGAACATGCCCGGACGTGATGCGCTGGTACGGACAGTAGTATCTGCGGCAGGCCTTGCACTTATAGTCACCTCGCTTTCAGCATGTGTGCTCGCGGCGCCTGAGCCCAAAGGCCCCGGGGACATATCCCATGAAATCGCCGAGGCCAAGGCGCGTTTCTACGCGCGGCTCCCGATTCTCGAGAGCACGCCGACGACGAATCAGGATTACTATGACGCGACTTACTACTGGCTCGACATAGCCGTAGACCCCACGGCACAAACCGTATCGGGCACGGTGCGCATGGTGGCAGAGGTGGTCACGGGGCCGCTGACGACCGCGGACGTCGACCTCTACGACAATATGACGGTCTCGGCCGTGCTCTCGGGCGGAATCGCCGCCACATTCAGCCATGCCGGCGACATCCTGAGCGTAGACCTTGACCGGTCTTATTCCACGGGCGAGTCCTTCACGCTGGACATCACTTACAGCGGTACGCCGGACGCATCGGCCGGCGCCTTTGACTTCGATTCTTACGGCGGCAGTCACATGATCTGGAGTCTGAGCGAGCCCTTCGGCGCCCGCACATGGTGGCCCTGCAAGGACTACTCCCATGACAAAGCCGATTCGGCAGATATCTGGGTAACTGTCCCGGAGGCGCTCATCGTCGCCTCGAACGGCAACCTGCGGGATACGGTGGACAACGGCACGACCATGACCTACAAGTGGCATGAGCAGTACCCCATAGCCACCTACCTGGTCTCCGTGGCCATACACCCTTACACCATCTTCTCGAACTACTACAACTACTCGCCGACCGACTCGATGGAGTGCCGGTACTACGTATTCCCGGATCACTATGACGCCGTGCAGGAGAATTACGGCAAGGTCCCCTACATGATCGACCTTTTCGCTTCGCTCTACGGCGAGTACCCATTCCTCGAGGAGAAATACGGTCACGCCGAATTCACGTGGGGCGGCGGCATGGAGCATCAGACCATAACCAGCCTCGGCGGGTACAGCGAGTACCTCATCGTCCACGAGCTCGCCCATATGTGGTGGGGCGACATGATAACCTGCAACGACTTCCATCACATCTGGCTGAATGAGGGCTTCGCGGTATACAGCGAGGCCCTGTACGCGGAGCATACCTACGGATGGGCCGAGTACAAGAACCAGA
Organism: bacterium; assembly: GCA_050125095.1. Taxonomy (GTDB): domain Bacteria; phylum Arandabacterota; class Arandabacteria; order Arandabacterales; family JALGWA01; genus JALGWA01. The sequence continues at coordinate 6,625 of JASFEA010000051.1, read as the reverse complement.
TGGAATACGCCAAGTACTATGGCGCAGGGACAATATACGTGCCCGATCTATCGGACTGGAACCGCATCTTCGATGGCGACCTCACTTACAACAAGGCCTCGTGGATACCCCACATGCTTCGCGGCATCGTCGGAGACTCGACGTTCTTCGACATATTGCGGACATATTACTCGAGTGAATACCAGTACAGCTCCTGTACCACCGAGCAGTTCCGGGACATCTGCGAGAGCGTCGCCGGACGCGACTTCGACGCCTTCTTCCACCAGTGGGTGTACGAGGAAGGATTCCCGTTCTACCATGTGGGCTGGGACTACGCCCCGGGTGCCCTGACCGGTTATGACATAAACCTCACCATCGAGCAGCTGCAGACCAACCACGTATTCACCATGCCCATACAGGTCACGGTGACCACGACGGCCGGCGACACCACGCTGGTCGTTGAGGATTCGCTGGCGGTGCAGAATTTCATTCTGAACGTGGACGACGAGCCCATCGCCCTCGAGATAGACAAAGACGAGTGGATCTTGAGGATGATCTCCGAGGAGATCACGGACGCCACATTCGACCGGGGGATTCTGCTCGTAAACGGAGTGCACTGGGACACCTACGGGACCGAGATAACCGATGCCTATGCCGACAGCATTTTCTGGGGAACGCTGCCCATAAGCTTCTGGGACGTGTTCTCTACGGGGCCCGCCGGCGGGTACCCTTCCTCCCTGCCGGCGCCTCTCGGAACGGGCCCTGTCCCGGCGGACACGATAAAGCAGTTCTCCGCCGTCGTATGGCTGGGCAATAATTACAACGGCGACCTCGACATGTGGTACGAGACCCCCATAGTGGGCTATCTGAACGCCGGCGGCAATCTGCTTCTCATGACGAGAATGGGCCAGGACTTCGTCTATGAAGCGCTGCGCAGCCGCCTTGGAACCGAGTGGGCGGAGAACCGCGAGAACACGACGCGCAGGGCTACGAGCGAATACACGGGGCTTGTCGACATGCCCCGGCTGGGAACACAGTCCTACAACGCCGTATTCGACACTGCGTCCGTGACGGGTAACAGCACGCTTCTCTTTGCGCAGTACAACATGTTTCCGGAAGTGCGGGGACTTGGCGTCTGGAACGACCCGCCGGGCGGCGGCGACCAGCGCGGCGACGGGGCGCAGTTCATCTTCATCTCGGGCCGGCCTTACAGGTACGACCATGCGAGCATGCGGGCCAACTGCGAGTACATATTGAGGAACATCTTCGACGAGCCCTGGAACCCGTCGGCCGGTGCCGGAGAGATCGCCGTCGAGCGGGTGCGACTCATGCAGAACTCGCCCAACCCGTTCGGCCCGGCAACCCGAATCGCGTTCAGCCTGCCGCGCGGCGCAAAGGTCGAGATGAGCGTTTACGACGTGCGCGGCCGGGAGATAGTCACGCTCGCTGACGGCGAGATGGACGCCGGCGCGCATGAGATCACCTGGGACGGCGCCGACAACCGCGGCCGGAAGGTGGCGTCGGGCATCTACTATTATCGGCTGGTCGCGGACACCGAAGTGCTTACTCGTAAGATGGTGCTCTTAAGATAGGAGCCTGGGAACGGCTCAAGCAGCATACCGCGGGCGGTCCGGCCGGACCGCCCTCTTCTCATTACAGGTATTGCCTCATAATGCGCGCCGCCTCTTCGGACGGTACCGGGTTGAGATGAAACCCGACTGACTCGGTTATGCCGTCAACCCCGTTCAGCCGGGGCCGGAGCTCAACATGCCAGTGAAAGTCCTGGTCGATGGTCTCCCACTTGCCCTGCCCCAGACGCCTTACCGGAGCCGTGTGAATCGAGAGTATGTAACCCCTGTAATGCTCGAGCCGCTTATAGGCGCCGATCAGTCTCTTGAGGGCGCGGGCGATACTGAGGCTTTCGTCTCCGCCCGCGGCACCGAAGTCCGGTGAGTGCCTGAGCGGCATCAGCCATATTTCAAAAGGGAACCGGGCTGCATACGGCAGGACGGCGATTGCGTGCGGATCTTGGATGATGACTCTCTCTTCGGCGGCCTTTTCTTGGCGTATGTAGTCACAGAATGCGCAGCGTTCCTTGTGAAGGAAATACTGCTTTGCGCCTTGGAGCTCATCTTTGATCGCTCTAGGGATGAACGGCGTGGCGACTATGTCCCATACCGGATGCACCCGGTTCCCTGAATCATCGCAGGCGTCGAGTCTGAATATGGTAATGTGACGGAATCTCTTGTCCTGGGCGAGGTCCGCGGAGCGCAGGCGGAGGACGTCGAATAGTGCGCAAAGCGTCCGGTCGTCCAAGGACTCCATGTCTTTATCATGCAACGGGGATTCGATAACGACCTCATGCGCGCCGATACTCTGCATGCAATCGCACATGCCGACCGCGCGCTTTCCGAGCCCGCCCTCGATCCTGAAGAGGGGCGGCGAGCCCGCGAATACCCGTATCCGGCCGTCGCCGTCCCCGCTGCCTGATATCGGCTCGCCGGCATAGATTTCGACGCCGAGGCGGTTCTCGTTTCCCGAGCAGTAGATGCATGGAGACTGGCATCTCTCCGAGAGATAGTCTTCTCTCTCGGGACAGATGACGACCCATTCCCCGAGTATGGGATGTCTCCGCAATTCGGCCATAACGCCCCCTCTACCATGGGATTAAGCAATGATGGTGCCACTTGCGGGATAGAGCAGCGCCTTGATTCTAAATGAATTAGGAGGGCATAAAAAAGGCCCTTCGCGAATTGCAACGATCACGCATTGCAATATGTGATCGCGTATTGCAATCTGCAAGGGGCCTCTTGACTATATTCAGGCCGCAGCTTTTATCTCAACCTCTTTCTCGGCCCTCTTGCGCCGATCGTACTGGGCCGCCTGGTGCATGAACGCCTCCAGCCTTGTCACCGTGTTGGTCTGCTCGAGGCCGTCATAGGCCATGTTGAGGAACGGGACATTGTCCAGGTCGCGCCTTACCCGCTTCATGACCGCGGCCACCACGGTCCCTGGCATGCAGGTGAACGGCATTACGTTTATGATGCCGCTCGCGCCCTTCTCGACGAAGTCGATGGACTTGCCGACGCTCAATATGGCCTCCCCCTCAAAAGAATCGTGAATATAGGCCATACCCTCCTCTATAACTTCCTCGGTGGTCGGCTCGTGCAGGTTCCTGACGTAGCCTTTGAAGATCTCCATCATGCGGTGCTCGTCCTTCTTCTGCACCCGGTCCTTAATCCAGGTCACGAAGTATGACTTGTAGTCCTTGTTGAGGAGGTTGCCGCGTTTGCGGGTGAAGTTGGTGTACATTATCCACTCCGTGAACGGGGGCAGCAGCGCCTCGCCGCCCAGCCTTTCGACCTCGGCGACGATGTTATTGTTGCTGAAAGCGTTGGTCCTCACGAACACCTCTCCCACGATGCCGATCAGCGGCTTCCTCACGCTGTCGTCTATCGGAATGGCGTACAACTTGTTCCTTATCTCCTCAAGCACGTCAAAGATGTCCTCATCTTTCAGAATGCAGTCGCTCACCCTGTGGACGCTCTCCCAGAACACTCTGTCGTGTTCGCCCTTCTTGAGTTCGTAGGGCCTGCGTTCCCTCGTCATCTTCAATATGAAGTCGACGGCCAGAAGTCCGCGCCAGGCCGTCCGGTCGAAGTTCTTCGCGACTTCGCCCAGTTCGTTGTAGAACGACCTTCCCTGGTTGGGGGATATAACGGGCACCTGCTCCAGCCCGATCTCCTTGAGAACGAGCCTGTGCAGCTTGTTGTACTGCCCGAACCTGCAGGGTCCAGTGCCTGAAGGCATGAAGAAGGCCGAGTGGTCGGGGTCGAAGTCGGGATCTTTCGTCTTCTTTACCATGTCTCCGGTTGTGACGATGCAGGGGTAGCATTCCTTTCCCGAGGTGAACTGCCTCCCGTAGACCAGCGTCTCGCTGTCCGATTCGGGGAGGACTTCCGCCGGGATGCCGGCCCTCGTAAACGCCGCCGCAAAGGGGTGGGCATGTGGCGACATGTTGGGAACATACAGCTTGCGCTTCCGCCCGTCTCCGGTTGTCGTGAGCCTGTCGCGATCGTCGACCACGGTGACGTCCTCGTCCAGCTCGGTGACCCGCGCATGCTCTATGCTGTCCAGGAACGCCTCGCAGCGCGTTATGGCCCCGACATCCGCGCTGTGCTCGTCGATCTCTATTCCAAGATAGGGCTTCCCTCTCATGGCCTCGCGGAAGAACCTCAGGAGGAACGAGTCCGGACCGCAGCCGAAGTTGGTGATGTAAATAGCGAAGAGTCGCTTGTCCCGCCTTATGATCTCCGCCGCCGCCATGATCTTCTGGCCGTAGCGCCAGTACATGTTCTCCCACTCGTCGGCGAGATTGACCTTATCCAGCGGCAGGAAATCCATGGGAATGGGAAGCGCTCCCAGGTCGCGGAGCTTCTTTGGAAGCTCGAGATTCACGCCGTTGTCGCAGCCGTTGTACGGGCGGCTGACGATGACGAAACCCCTCTGGTCGTCCCCGAGATTATCGAGCACTTCCTGGCCGCGCTTCTTGAGCGAGGAGTAGAACATCTCCTGCGACTCCAGAGCGGCATCGACGGCCGCCTTCACCTGAGACCTGGATTTGCCGAGCTGATTGCCCACCTCCTCGAGGCTCTTCACTATCTCCTTCTTGCCGCGCGCCAGGAATACCTTGGGCTCAAGGATCTTCACGCCATGGGCCTCGAAATCGAAAGCCGACGGCGACATGTAGGGAATCGTCTGCGCGTAAGGGCATGCGAAACTCTGTTCGATCGAAGGGTTCCTGTGCTTCAGGTTGATGACGCTGGGAAGGAATATATAGTCCACGTCCTTATCAAGCAGATTCTTGATGTGCCCGTGGCCGACCTTCACCGGGAAGCATGTCTCCGCGGGAACGTCCTCCACGCCGGCGTGAATGATGCGCGTGTTGGTCTTATCCGACAGCACGGGGTCTATTCCAAGGTGGGCGAAGAACGCGTGCCAGAGCGGATAGAGCTCGTGGAAGAGAAGCAGCCGGGGAACGCCGACTTTGGTGTCGTCCTTCTTGACATCCGGCCCGGGCTTCACGAAAAGCGTCGTCAGCATCTTCTCGCGCTCGCCGAAGAGATCCGGCACGCCCTCGGCCTTCGAGGTCTTCTTGTCAACGTCGAACTTCTCGCATCGCGAGCCGTAATAGAGGGGCCTCTCGCCCTCCACGACGACCTTCCTCACCTCGCACATGTTTGGGCAGTCATGGCATTCGAAGCTCGTAATCTCGTACTTCTTCTTGCTGAGATCGAAACCCTTGAAGGTGCTCTTGCCGTCAGTCGCGTTTTCCAGCGCCAGCACTGCGGCGCCGATGGCGCCCGTCACGTCATGGTGCTCCGGAACGGTGATGGGCTTTCCGGTAACGGCCTCGAAGGCCGCGACCACGGCGTCATTGGCCGCGGTGCCTCCCTGGAAAAAGATGTTGTCCCCGACTCTCTTGCCGGCGACCACCTTGTTGAGATAGTTATACACGATCGAGTAGCCGAGACCGGCTATGAGGTCGTCCCGCTCGGCCCCCTTCTGCTGGTGATGAACGAGGTCGGATTCCATGAATACCGTGCATCTCTCGCCCAGCCTCACGGGATTTTTGGAACCCAGGGCCAGCTCTCCGAATTCGCGCTTGATATTGATGCCGAGTTTCTCGGCCTGCTCTTCGAGGAACGAGCCCGTTCCGGCCGCGCATACCTTGTTCATTTCGAAGTCGACCACCGCGCCGCCTTCGAGACTGATGTACTTGGAGTCCTGGCCGCCGATCTCGAATATGGTATCGACCGTCGGATCGATATCAGCCGCGCCCCGGGCCTGGCAGGTGATCTCGTTGCGCACCAGATCGGCGCCCACGAAGTCGCCGATGAGGTAACGTCCCGAGCCCGTGGTGCACACACCGCATACATCAACCAGGTCGGCGATCTCCCCACCCACTTCGTCAAGGCCCTGCCTCACCGCCTCGATGGGGCGGCCGGCGGTCATCAGATAGCGCCGCGAGAGGACGCGCTTGTCCCCGTCAATCGCGACGACATTGGTGCTGATTGAGCCGATGTCTATGCCCAGATAGGCCTTAATTCTCTCCTTGGGCCTGTGTATGGTCTTCTCGCCACGGTTCTTGTAGCACTTCTCGGGCGGAAGTTGGAGCCGCGGCAGCCCCTCTCCGAGCCCCGCGTGCCTTTCAATGTGGTCTTCGAGAGGCTTAAGGTCAATCACGCCCTTAAGTCTCTCATCCTTCTCCATCGCCGTGAGCGCGGCGCCGATGGCCCCCATTGACGCGAAATGCTCGGGTATTATGAGCTCGCCCGGCTCAAGGCCCAGTACCTCGGTGAAAGCCCTTACCATGCCCTTGTTGGCGGCCACGCCGCCCTGGAAAGATATGGGCTTGGTGAAATGCTTGCCCTTGGCTATGGACGACTTGAAGTTGCGGGCCATCGCGAAGCAGAGGCCGGCCACTATGTCGTAGTCGGGCGTGGCCTGCTGCTGGAGATGAATCATGTCCGTCTTGGCAAACACGCTGCACCGGCCGGCCATACGCGGAGGATGCTCGGACCTCAGGGTCATCTCCCCGAACTCCTCGATGCTGACCTTGAGCCTGCTCGCCTGCTGGTCGAGG
>JASFEA010000050.1:0-19537 GCA_050125095.1 bacterium | reverse complement strand
GGCGGGAGCTGCGGCCGCATAAGGCGGATAAGGTGCGAATATGGGTGACGTAGGCCTGGTGTACGACGGTGTGTTGCTGAGGCATGAGACGGGCGCGCATCCCGAGAACAGGGAGAGGGTCAGGCGCAACTATGATTTCATCTCGGCCGCGCGCTCAGCATCCGGAAGGGTGGTCTCTGTGCTGGAAGGCGGCTATAATCTCGACGCCCCGGCCGAATCGGTGGGGGCGCACGGGTCAGGTCCGGGGTCTGGCGCCTGAGTGCGCTCAGTGACTTGAAACCTGAGGCCTAGCCGGGCAGTATCCTCTTAATACGCTTGGCGTCGCCACCCTTGAGGGTCTCCGTCTTCCTCAGATTCCGCTTCTGTTTCCTCGTCTTGGCCGTGAACTTGTGGCTCGAGTAAGCCTTCTTGCGCGAAATCTTCCCCGTTCCCGTCTTCTTGAATCTCTTGGCCGCCGATCTGCTCGTCTTGGCCTTTGGCATCAGATTAAACCCCTATGTTATCTTGCTATGCCCCTGCAGCAGGCGCTGGCTTCGCGCTCGCTCTTAAAGCGCATGCCGCAAACCGGGCAGCGGTGTTTGCCGCCCAACCTGCCTTCTTTCTCAGCCCTCTTCAGGAGCATCTCATACGTTGCGCTGGGTTCATCCTTGATAAGGAAGCGGTCATCCTTGTGATCCAATAGAGCTCCTTCCGCTAGTTCCTTTCCGACGCTAATGCCGCCATGCCTCGGGCATGATGGCCTAGAACCGTAAGGGCCCGAAAAGCTCTACCGCCTCGCCTCGCTGCTCCTTCTCCTCTTTTCAGCTTTCAGAGCCTTCTTTCGCTTTTTTTCACTAGGTTTAACGAACCTTGAGGTCCGCCTGATCTGCTTTACCAATCCCTCCTTTTCGCATTCCCTCTTGAATCGCCTGATTGCTCTATCAATCGATTCTCCATCACGTACTACCACCGCCGGCATTCAGCATCACAACCTTCCGGAATATACTATTGCCCCATAACTTCTTTGCTGAATGTAACATACCCGGCCCGCTTGTCAAGTGAAAATCCACTAATTATTGACGGTTTTTACGCCGTATGTTAAATTGTGGGAAGGTGATTGAGATGAATAGACTCCATGATGACAAGGCCCAATACACTGCCATTCTGGTATGCAAACATACAGACAGGATGGCAGAGGTAGCGGAAGCTCTTGATCAGAATAAAGTTAAATATGATACGGTAGCGGATACAGCGGCCGCCCTCCGGAACATCCGCAGGACGCCGCCCGATTTCGCCTTCGTGCACCGGGATTTGCCCGGAGGTACGGGCATAAAGGCCGTTCAGAGGCTCAAAAAGCGCCATCCATTGCTACTTGCCGCCCTGGTAGGCCCCCAGATGTCTGCGGAGGCCAGAAAATCGCTTATAGGCGAAGGAGCGGACGACTATATTGAGGTCTATAGCGACAACACCATGGTCGACGCCAGCATCCACAGGCTTATCGCCCGCAAGCAGAGCGGCATACTGGGGCGCAGTGAGAAGATACTGCAGATAGTCGATATCATCGAGGAAATCGCGCCCACCAAGGTCACGGTGCTAGTGACGGGCGAGAGCGGAACCGGCAAGGAACTCATAGCCCGGGCCGTACACCGGAGGAGCGACCGCGCCTCGGGCCCGTTCGTGGCCGTCAACTGCGCCGCCCTGCCGCAGGGGGTGCTCGAGAGCGAGCTCTTCGGCCATGAGAAAGGCTCTTTCACGGGGGCCACTTCCCAGCGAGCGGGCAGGTTCGAAGTCGCCGACGGCGGCACCCTGCTTCTCGATGAGGTGGGCGAGATGCCCCTGGGCACCCAGGTCAAGCTTCTCCGGGTGCTTGAGGAAGAGAAGTTCATGCGCGTAGGCGGCTCCAAAAACGTAACCGTCGACGTACGGGTCATCGCCGCCACTAACAGAGACCTCAAGGACCTCGTGGACCGGGGGGATTTCAGGCGGGACCTCTATTACAGGCTGAACGTGGTCCCCATCCATGTTCCCGCCCTGAGGGAGCGCCGGGAGGACATCAGGACAATTTTCTTCGGCCTGGCCGAGGAGGCGGCGCAGGCCAACAATATCGCGTTCGGCGGCGTCACCGAGGAGGCGCTTCACGCCCTCGAGACATACAACTGGCCCGGGAACGTGCGCGAGCTCAAGAACCTCGTGGAGAACCTCCTCGTCTTATCGCGCGGCAGGCGCGCGGGTCTTGAGGATCTTCCGGACCATATCGTCGAGGCCGAGGAGGGCCGCCGCGACCTCCCCATCAGGGTGGGCAGGCCGCGGGAGGAGATCGAGCGCGACCTCCTGTTCGGGCGGCTGGCCCTTATAGAGAAGCAGATCGGGGCGCTCACCGAGATAGTGCTCGCCATGAGAGACGGACGCGCGGCGGCGGGATTCCCGGAGGAGGCGTCAGCCGTACCGGGCGAGGCCACCTGGGCCGAGGTCGTGGAGGAGCCCGCAGACGTCAAGGTCAAGCCGGGCACCAAGCTGCGCGAAGTGGAACGAAAGCTGATAGAGCAGACCCTCAAGCAGGTCGGCGGCAATCGCAAGAAGGCCGCTCGCGCGCTGGGTATCGGCGAGCGGACCCTCTATAGAAGAATGAAGCAATACGGCCTGCGCTAATGCGCCCCCGCATTGACCTTGCTTCTGGCCTTAAGAAGCGCCGCTCTCGCCGAGGCCACTCTGGCCACGGGTATCCTGTAGGGCGAACAGCTCACGTAGTCCAGGCCGAGGGTCTCACAGAACCCTATGGACCTGGGGTCGCCGCCGTGCTCGCCGCATATGCCGAGCTTGATGCCGGGCCTTGCCTCGCGGCCCCTCTCAACGGCGATCCTCATGAGGTCGCCCACGCCCCTGTGGTCGAGGCTCTGGAACGGGTCGCGCTTTATCACGCCCACGTCGACGTAGCGCCGTATAACGGGCCCTGCGTCGTCGCGGCTGAAGCCGTATGTCATCTGAGTGAGGTCATTGGTGCCGAATGAGAAGAACTCGGCGACCTCCGCCACCTCGTTCGCCGTCATGCAGGCCCGGGGGATCTCTATCATGGTGCCGATCAAGTAGCCCGTCCTCACTCCCATGCGCGTCATCACGCTCTCGGCCACGCGCTTGATCCTCTCGCTGATGAAGGAGAGCTCCTTGAATATGCTTACAAGCGGTACCATGATCTCGGGCACCACTTCGCTGCCCTCTTTCTTGAGCTCGCAGGCGGCCTCGATGATGGCGCGCACCTGCATATCGTAGATCTCCGGATGCGTTATTCCCAGCCGGCACCCGCGGTGCCCGAGCATGGGATTGAATTCGGCCATGTCGGCGCTCTTCTCGAGTATTGCCTCGGTGCTTATCCCTATTTCCTCGGCCACCGCCCGGGCCTCCTCCTCGGTCTTGGGCAGGAACTCATGCAGCGGCGGGTCCAGGAGCCTTATCGTCACCGGCCGGCCCGCCATCACTTTGAGAAGCCCCTTGAAGTCTTCCTTCTGAAGGGGCTCGAGCTTCGCCAGCGCGGCGGCCCTCTCATCGGAGGTCTCGGCCACGATCATCTGGCGCACCTTGTTGATCCTGTCCTCGCCGAAGAACATGTGCTCGGTACGGCAGAGCCCGATGCCCTCCGCGCCGAAAGCGATGGCGAGCTGCGCCTGGTCGGGCTGGTCGGCGTTGGCCCTCACGCCCATGCGCCTGCGCTCATCCGCCCAGGTCATCACGGTCTCATAGAGCCTGTAGGTGTCGGACTCCTCCGGGGACATGGTCTTGTCGACCAGCACCCTCTCCACCTCGGACTTCTTGGTGGCGACCTTGCCGAGTATGACTTTGCCGTTGGTGCCCAGGAGCGAGATGTCGTCGCCTTCCTTGATTAAATGCTCGCCGATCTTCATAACCCGCTTCTCATAATCTATCTCGAGCGCCTCGCAGCCCACGATGCAGACTTTGCCGAGCTGCCTGGCGACGAGAGCCGCATGTGAGGTCATGCCGCCCCTGGCGGTGAGTATGCCCTCCGAGAGGCTCATGCCGCCGACGTCCTCGGGGCTGGTCTCCTCTCTTACCAGGATGACCGGCTGCCTCTTTTCGCGCACATAGTGCTTCGCGCGCTCGGCGCTGAAGACCACCTTGCCGGTCGCCGCTCCCGGGCCCGCGTTGAGGCCGCGCGCAACCACGCGTTTCTCTTCCTTGGCCTTCTTGAGAGCGTCATCGTCGAAAAGCGGCCTCAGGATGTGGTTGAGCTGCTCGGGCTCTATCCGGAGCAGGGCCTCGTCCTTGTCTATGAGACCTTCATCGAACATGTCATAGGCGATCCTGAGGGCCGCGAGACCGGTGCGCTTGCCGGCCCTGGTCTGGAGTATATAGAGTCTGCCGTCCTCGACCGTAAACTCGAGGTCCTGCATGTCCTTGAAGTGGTTGTCCAGCTTGTTGCGGACGTCGACGAGCTGCCGGTATGCTTCGGGCATCTCCTCCTCGAGGCTCTTAAGATCCGAGTCCTCTTCTCTCTGCGCGATATTTATGGGCTGGGGCGTCCTGATGCCTGCCACAACGTCTTCCCCCTGCGCGTTCAGCAGGTACTCGCCGTAGAACACGTCCTCGCCCGTCGCCGGGTTGCGCGTGAAGGCGACGCCCGTGGCCGAGTTCCAGTTGAGATTGCCGAACACCATGGCCTGGACGTTGACGGCCGTTCCCCAGTCATCGGGGATGTTGTTGATCTTGCGGTACTCGATCGCCCTCGCGTTGTCCCACGACTTGAACACGGCCTCTATCGCGCCCCAGAGCTGGTCGTAGGGGTCGTCCGGGAACTCCACGCCCTTGTGGGTCTTTATGAGGTCCTTGAAGCCGGCGACAAGCGCCTTCAGGTCATCGACGTCGAGCTCGGTGTCCTGCTTGACCCCCTTTTCCCGCTTGCGGTCCGAAATGAGTTTCTCGAAGGGGTCATGCGAAGTGTCGTCCTGGGGCTTCAAGCCCAGAACCACGTCGCCATACATCTGCACCAGGCGGCGATAGCAGTCATACGCGAATCGCTCGTCGCCCTTGGCGGCCATGGCCTTGACCGTTGTGTCGTTGAGCCCGATATTGAGCACGGTGTCCATCATGCCGGGCATGGACACTCTGGCGCCCGAGCGCACAGACAGGAGCAGCGGGTCTTTGGCGCCCCCGAAACTCTTGCCCATTATCCCCTCGACCTTCTTGAGGCTGCTCCTCACCTGGTCTTCGAAGCCGCCGGGATACGTGCCCCCGCTGGCCGAGAAATGGGCGCATACGGTGGTCGGTATGGTGAAACCGGCGGGAACGGGGAGCCCGATCCTCGACATCTCCGCGAGGTTGGCACCCTTCCCCCCCAGCAGTTCTTTCATTTTGGCGTCACCGTCGGCGCTGCCTCCGCCGAAGATATAGGTCAGCTTGTCCATGGCGTCTCCCTTTCGCATATAGTAGTTATGGTAGTGGATAACTTAATAATAAGATAATCCCCCTGCAACTTATTTCGGTATATCCGGCGCCCGCTGTTAAGGTTATTCCAGGATGACCACCTTGGCCGTCCCGGCGGCGCCTGCCTCGATGAAATAGACCCCGCGCGCTGCGGCGACTCCAAGGTTGCCGGTATCGACCCTGGTCACTCCCGCGGGCGAGAGATCGACCTGGCCGACGAGCCGTCCGGTGACGTCGAAGATGCGCGCCGTGCCGGCTCCGGGCCGGTGGCCGATCAGGAACCCGGACCTGGCCGGGTTCGGGTACACGCTGAGGCCCGGGCCCGCGACGGCCGCGGCGGCGATGCCTGCCTGCGGGAAGTCGGAAGCGATTTGAGCCTGGAGTATGCCATAACCGTATAGCGTATCGGGAAGGGACGCCAGCGTCGACGTGTTCATGATCGCGTCGATCACGTGAGGCGGGCCCCAGAGCGGATTCTTCTCGAGCATGAGGGCGACGGCGCCGGCGATGAGCGGAGTCGCGAACGAGGTTCCGTCCCCACGGCGATAGGCGTCGGCTCCCCAGACGGGATCGGCGACATAGGTTTCGTCCCCCATGGCCATCACCGTCGGCTTTATCCTGCCGTCATAGGTCGGGCCCTGGCTGGAGAAGTAGGAGCGAACCCCCAGTGAGTCAACCGAGCCCGCGGTGATGACGTCGAAGCCGTCTGCGGGGGCGAGGATGTATCTCCACGACGACGCCCCCGAGTTGCCGGCCGCGTTGACGACCACTATGCCGTTTTCCACGGCGAGGTCGGCGGCTATGGTGATGGGGGCCGTGTTGCCGTCCATGTCCTCATAAGTGTACCAGTCATTGTAGCACAGCGAGCTCGAGATTACCTGCGCGCCCAGGCTGTCGGCCCATTCGGCCGCCTCTATCCACCAGTCCTCCTCCACGGGGTCTTCCTGGGACATGTCTTCGGTCTTGGCCAGGATATACTCGGCGTCATAGGCCGGCCCCAGCAGCGTCCCGAACGAACGCCCTCCAATTATCGACAGGCACATGGTGCCGTGGCAGTGCTGGTGCTCCGGGTCGCCGGGCTCGTCCTCGGTCACGGGGTCGTCGTTTATGAAGTCCCATTCGGCTATTACATTCAGACCGGTGAAGGCCTCATGCTCGAGCCAGAAACCCGTGTCGAAAATTGCGACCTTGACGCCCGTCCCGGTATAGCCCTCGCCGTGAAGCGCGAGCACCTGGATCTGCTCGAGCTGGCGCCAGGACTCCCCGTAGTCGCCCGACACGGGCGCTGCCGGCCGGGCTCCAGGGGTCAACTCGGGCTCGGGACCTCCTCTGCGTCCCGATACCCTCCGCAATTCGACCACATGGGGGAGACGGGCGATGTTCTCAATCTGCTCCGCCGTCGCGCGCACGCTGACCGCGTTCAGCCACTTGGAGAAGGCCCTGATTTCGGCGCCGGTGCCGCAGACTTCCTCGAGATACGGCCGGTAGAGAGGGAGGTCCCTCCCGTCGAAGGGCTCCAGGCCGCGTGCCCGGAGGCGCCGCTCAAGCGCGGCGGATGTGTAGGAGGCGGCGACATCGATAAGGTCCCGCTCCAGCGTCTCAGGCGTGCGCGGCCCCTTGTCGGCTAAGAAGACCCAGACAGCCACCGTCTCGCCCGGCCCGGATGCCTCGAGCCAGCGATATACGCCGCCGGAGATACGGGCGGCGGATACCGGGGAAGAGATTAGAAACGGCAGGATGGCAATCAGCCATATCGTGACGATTCCGATTCTCTTTTTCATTACATGCCTCCAGGCAAAATTATACCCGCTTTGCGCGGTTTTAACAAGCAAGCAATACGGCGCGCCGGTGAACCACGGCCGGGCAGCGGTTCTGAGGCGCCCGGCGAACGGCGGCCAGCGGCCGGTCCGAGGCTGGCCTGTGAAGTCCTGTCTGGAGCCCGGGTGGCGCGGAATCACTGGCATCAGCGGGCACATTGGGTTGGAGGGGACGCGGGGCCGGCTCCGGGCCGGCCCCTCTGCCCGTGTTATGGCTTCAGCGGCTCGAAATTCACGAAGTCCGCGTGATGAATGATTATGGCCTCCACGGTCCTCTTGCCAAGGTCGCCCTCTTTGGAGTGATACGCAATCATATGGAGTATCTCGGGCGGAACGCCGTGCTTGTAGGCCAGCGCCTGCCCGGAGAAGGGATGCCTGAGAAGCGAGCCCAGCCTGCTCTTGACATATCCCTTGCCCGTCTTCTTATATTCCAGGAGCTTTCCGACATCATGGAGAATGGAGCCGGCCACGAGCACATCCATGTCTATCCTGACCGACCGGCCGTAGTTCTTGCCGTGGCTGACGGCTATGGCCACCGCGGTCTGCGTAACGGCGCGGGTGTGATCCACGAGGCTCACCTTGGTCTTGGGAATGAGCAGGGTGAAAGGAATCTTCTCCACTTCCGTCATTGTCCACCCGCCGAGTTTCATGGCGTCGTCCCAGACGTCCGCCACCTGGTCCCGTAGCTTCTTCTTCTTGATCAGGCCGAGCTCCGGAAAGAGCCTGAACGCGCTCCCGGTCTTCTTCTTCAACGCTTACCTCCTCTGCCTTTGGTTCGGTACGTACCTATCTTGAGAAGCCTGGCGATGTTGGCGCCGGCATCGATGCGCGGGATGATGCGGCCGCCGGAAGAGGTCATGATGGTCGTCACCCCCGGCCCGTGGCCGGAGAGCACGCAGTCCGAATGGACAACGACGCCTATCGTCATGCTGCCTTTCCGGTACATGCGGCCGAACGTATGGTCGGCGTCCTTGATTGCCACTATATCTCCCAGGCGTATGTCGGCGAGGCCGAGCTTCTCGATTGTCTTGCCGTCAAGCAGCTGTATGTCGTAATCGCCCGAATGGGCATGCGCCTTGCCGATGCCCGAACCCATGAGCTTGGCGGGCACCACGCATGCTACCGGCACTTCCACTTTGTTGCCCACGGCCCTGACCTTCATTTTGGCGAGCAGGCGAGGGTCGAGGTTCATTATCTTAATATGGTCGAAGCCGTCCAGCTTGAGGCCCGTGCCCAGCGCCCGCACCATTATGCGGTCGCCTATTGCGAGCTTTTGAAGCGCGGCGGCGTCGAAGTCCATCAGCACGTGCTCAATGCCGCCGTGCTTGCCCGTAACCGTGCCTTTGGCGCCCTTGGCGTCGCCGCTTATTACGACGGCGTCGTTCCCGATAGCGGCGAGGATGTTGAGGGCGTTGTTGGCGCTGCGATTGCCCTCGCCGGGGCTGGGGTTCTTCACGCTCACGCCCGGCTCCACGTGATCGGCCACCCAGCCGCACGCGGAATCGCCCACCTTGATGTTATAGGTAATGCCGCCCACGCCCGGCAGGATCACGGGCGCGCCCGTATTCCCGGCGATCCGGTAGCCGCCGGCCGCCATCATGGGGCTTGAGACCTGGCCTGTGACCGAGAGCATCACCAGCCTGTCGCTGTTCGTCTTCATTGGCTGCGTCCCTTCACCGGCGCAGGTTCCGGGATCCGTCGACCTGGTCCCGGAG
Organism: bacterium; assembly: GCA_050125095.1. Classification (GTDB taxonomy): domain Bacteria; phylum Arandabacterota; class Arandabacteria; order Arandabacterales; family JALGWA01; genus JALGWA01. The sequence continues at coordinate 10,593 of JASFEA010000050.1, read as the reverse complement.
GTTTCGAGGGCCGCTCGGCCCCCTTTCATTCATTTCACAGGATGCGGAAATGAACGAGGCGAATCCATGTTGCATGGCGGGATGAGGACGCCGCGCCGGAAAGCGCCTTCAGACCCTGCTCGCGTCTCGCCATCATGTCTCCGCTCCCGTGCCGGCGGGGCAGACATAACGCTGGCCTGTCGAGCTCGCGCTCACAGGCCACTTTCAGCCGGCCGCCCGGGCGGCCCGCCGTCTATCTGATGACTATGAATCTGCCGACCTTCTCGCTTCCGCCGGCTGTGATGTGGTAGATGTACACGCCACCCACGACATCCCTGCCGCTGGCGTTTTTAAGGTTCCACTCGGCCCTGCCCGACTGGGAAGTGCCGTCGTGCAGCGCACTTGGACTTATGGTCTGAATGTAGTTCCCCGTGACATCGTAAATCACTATCCGGGCGCCCTGGGGGACGTTGAAAAACTGGAGCTTGGCCTCCGCCGCTCCGTTGGCCGACTCCTCCCAGCCCGAGTGGAAGAGATACGGATTGGGCACTACGAATACGTCGTCTATCGAGCTTCCGACGGGAGGCGAGGGATAGACCTTGGTCTCCATCGGATGACTTGTCACCATCTTGCCGGGGGTCGACGGGCTGTCCAGCACGTCATAAGTCACAACGGCGTAATAGTACGGAAACCCGTTCAGCACCGTCGGCGCGTCGGGGTCGGGGGTCACGCCCTCCTCCTCACCGACAATGCCCTTGTCTATGAAATAGCGCGTCTCGTCCACCGGGAGAAAGAAGTTGGCCGTGTCGCAGCGCGAGATATTGGCGATGACCTTGTAAACGTCGGGCCTGTCCTCCACCGAACGCCTGAGCACCTGGTAGCCGTCGAAGGTCTCGACGCTTATGCTGAACTGGTTGTTGACCACGAACGGCCTCATGGCCTCCATTACCAGCGTATCGCCGGCCACGTAGGTGCCTGCGGGGAATTCCACCATAAGGCCATTGTCAATTTCATAGTCGACCCCGGAAGCCTCGAGGCTGATGCTGCCGCTTCGGCCGCCATCATCGGACCAGTCGATCACGGCGCCGGCGCCACCCGCGCCGCTCACCTCACCGCCGACGGCGCAGGAGAGAGTGAAGGCCACCGGGACATCCGCCGTCGAGTCGGCGCCACCCGTGTAAATGCCGTGAAACATCGGGTCCGCCGGAGTCCAGCCCTCCGAGTCCGTGATGGTGAAGAGCCCTTCGGCCAGCACGGTGACCGTAATGCCGTCGGAGAGATCATAGGGAGTGTCGGTATCTCCTACCGTCACGGCCCTGGCCCGCTGCGCGCCCGTAATCCAGTTCACTTCCGTCCAGCGGAACTGCACCGAGTCGCTCATTAAGATATTGAACCTGTAGTCGAAGTCGCAGGCACCCGTATAGAAACCGCCGGAGGCCAGGCCGGCATTTCCCTGCCACGGGGACTGCGTGGTGCCGAGTTTCGGCTCATGAACGCATGTAAGAGACTCCGGGTAGGTGTCCCGCCACCAGAGCTCAACCTGTCTGTCACCCTCGACAATGTCGACTAACTCCGGCGTCCTCAGCGTCACGCAATCCTGGCCGAAAACCGGCGAGGCTACAACGCATACCAAAGTCAATCCAAGGGCCCAGAGATGGACTAATCTCTCCATTCTAACCTCCGACTCGGCACTGTATGTAAGCTATTGATATCTCACTGCTCCTGAGGGTACTCTCCGAATATCTCTAGAAGCCTTCTTATCGTGATCCTGAGCTGCTCATGATCCAGCCAGAAAGCCGGCAGGTTTATATAGGCCGCATAGCCGCGGTTGGCGTCGCCGCTCACGTACACGCCGGCCATGTTGGTGCAGTCGTCGACATACTCCCAGTTCTCGGGCGGGCCCCAGGGCTGCTCTATTCTATGCACGCCGTAGAACGTGTTGACGTTTGCGCTCTGCCTGAATTCAGTCATCAGGAAGGGACCTGCAACATAACCCCGCCAGTTGCGGTGGTACTGGCCCTTTTCCACAACGGGCAGGTAATCCCAGTCCAGATGGGGCTCACATGGCAGCAGCCCGTCCACATAATAGATGGGGTAGCCGCTCAGCTGCATTCTCTTGACGCCGAATGTGTCCCACATGAAGTGATAGGTCGTGTCCGTCCCGGTCACCCTGGGCGAGAAGTCTATATCGGTGACGTTCTGCCTCAGGCCGGGTTCCGGCGTACCGTCGGGCCAGTACATGGTGCAGTATATGGGGGAGAACCCGATGATAATAAGGTTGCCCCCCACTTTCACATAGGACTGCAGGTAATTGCCCCTCTCCGAACAGAGGGTGAACAGGTCAGGCGCGAGCTCCGAGCCGAGGTCCACGCTCCAGATTACCGTTGTCGCTCCTCCGACCAACCGGACGGGCGTCTCTTCGTTGAAGTTGAATCCGGTGTCCCATTCCTGCCAGTCGTAGCCTTCCAGAATTTCCGACCACATGGCGAACTCCTGCTCCTCGAAGTCGGGTATATATATGCCCTCGAAGCCGCGGTTGGAGTAATCGTCCACGAGCAGGATGTTGGTCTCCCTGCCCTCGGGGCCCGGCAGGACGTCGAAGTGGAACTCACAGCAAGTCGTATCACGGTTGAAGTCCCTCAGCTGGACGCCGAATACATGCGAGCCTATCGTCGGGATGAATCTGCCCTGAGCGGGGACTCTCACCCTCCACTGGGGATTGTTCGCCGGGTCTCTCAGGTTCTCGACGCTGGTCCAGAAGTTCCAGCGCGATGACGGGTCGTTGTACTCGTCCAAGTAGTACCTGTAGGACTCGGTCAGCTTGCCCTGCTGGGTGCTCTCCCTGCCCCAGAATCTCATGGATACGGGGGTCCCCGCGAAGACAGCCGGAGGAGACTCGGGCCTCCCGGCACAATCGAAGTATTCCACCACTCCCATGCCTTCGCCCTCGACGACTACCTTTACACCCGCACCCGTCTGGAGAACTTGCATACCACGGATATTATTGCCTTCGTTATAGGTCTCGAACAGCTCGGGCGGCAGAAAGGCCCCGCCCTCGTCCTTTACCGTGACATAAAGGTAAACCGCATCCTGCCCGGCCGTATTGATCTTGTAAGGCGACAGGTCGACATCCCTGACGTAGGTACAGTCAGCCTCCACCCACTCGCTCCATAAACCCACATCGGGCGACTGGGACGGCCCCCCGCTTCCCTCATAGGTCAGCGGCGGCACCCCGCCGCCCCACAGCTCGTTCTTCATGGCCCGCGGAATGATGAGATACTTGTACTGCAGCCGGGTCTCATCACCGTCGTCGTCGGACCCTTCCCAGAGCACATAGGGCCTGGGCGGCACCGACTGGAGACCGGGGCTCGACTGAGGTATCCTGATCCTGGCCCTGGGTATCAGGTTTGAGGCCTGCAGGAAAACGCCGGCAGGGCTGTCGTCGGCTTCGCCCTCATTATCGACCGACCTTATGAGAATCCCCCAGAAGGACGTCGCATAATGCGGGTCGTTCTCATCTGGCTCGCCATAACAGCACGAGTCCGCCTCCACTACGAACGTGCTCTCCTTGGACGCCGTAAATCCCCAGTCGAGGTTCTCTAGATCGATAGAGTCCGCCTGCCCGCTTCGCAGATTCTTGACGGTCGCAATCTCGAAATAGTCGACATCGCCGTCCACGTCGGAGCCATACCAGAAAACCTGGATCCTGTAAAACGTCAAGGAGTCTTCCGCCGGTCCATAGGAGATATGTGTATCGGGAAGTAAGTTGGGTCTTCTGTCGCCAGTCCCCTTTTCGCTGCAGCCGCTGATGAGGAAGGCGGCGCAGCAGGCCGTCAGTATGCAGAAGAAAATCAGCCTCTTTCCCATTCTCTTACCCATCGTCGACACCTCCCTCTATAAGTTAATCAACATGGAAATCTATGATCATTTCGTCGGACCTGGACGTGAAGTAGTCCTTGTTGTAGGCCTGCAGAGTGAATGTGTGGTCTCCCGGCTCCAGGTCTTCGACTTCAACGAACTTGACGAAGTGCTTCGTTATCGGGTCAAGGTCGGTCTGCTTATCAAAGACCCGCCATGGTCCCTTATCTATGCGATACCTGTAGTTGATCAGGGCCGCGATGCCTGACGGCCCCCATCCATAGTCCTCGTCGGGATCTGAGGATTCCCACTCGAAGAGCACCGTCCCGAGCCCCGTCTGTTCCCAGGTGATGTTTCCGATTTCCGGTGAGTAGTTAACCGCGAACACCAGCGAGGCCGGCGTTCCGTCTATGGTACCCAGCTCATCGCGCGCGCGGATGAGAAGCTCCAGCGGCGCATCGGTATCGAGACTGAATGCTGCCGGTATGGTATCCGCATATACCGGCTGGCCTCCGATATATTCGCCGGTCGGCTTGGATAGCCATGTGGGACTGGAGTAGATCACTGTCCCCTTCACCCTCCACGTGAAATACTCAGGGGAGACCTCCGTATCCGGGAATTTGTCCCGGTCGGTACCGTGGAACTTGAACCGGACGCGCCCGAAATGCCAGACCGGCTGCTGCGCTCCGTCAGTGGGGTATATGAGTACTTCGGGAACAGTATCCTGTTTTGAGACGCGGAAGGCCCAGACGCTGTCCACGTAGGTGTCCGGGTCGTAATTGATTATGAAACGCGCCAGGTAGTCGTCGCTCCGGGCGTTGGCGTCGTCGATGGCCACCAGCTTGAACTCGTGGTAGCCGATCCACACGTCGCTGCCGAGAGGGTCATCGGGGTCGTACACGAATGTCAGGCTGTCCCTGTACACGCCGTCCGGACCAGGCGCGCCCGCCGCCCTGCTCCGCACCGCGCTCGAATCGAGCCTGTACTGCCACTGTGCTATGTCGCCGTCCGGATCGTAGCCTTCCCACTTGACGCGGACTTCGACCTCGCTGCCCTCGTTGTAGGCGGGAAGCGTATCGCCCTTGGAGGGCGGCACCTTCCAGTCCGGGTCGACATTGCTTGATATGTAGATTTCTATCTGCGGCAGCCCGAAATCGATGGCCATGAAGTTGGTGGCCGCGGGCGAGAGGTCGAGCTTGCCCTCATTGTCCACCGCCGATATATACAGGCTGTGCTTCTTGGAGTTGGGACTGTCCGCGCTGAATACGAACAGGCTCTCGGTCGTGTCGGTCTCGAACCAGGTGGAGCCCGGGTTGTCCGGGTCAAAAAGTATGTCGAAGAGGAAGGCCTGAATGTCCTCAGGGTCTATGAGACCGCCGTAGAGCTCCTCCTCCGGCATGGTGGCGATGCGGTAGCGCTCAACCACGCCGTCCCTGTCGGTGCCGACCCAGTTGACCTGGTACTTATGGAAAACCTCGGTCCCGGGCCGGGGCGCGACTGCCAGAGACGTCTCAGGCGGACGATTGATATCAGGCCTGACTCCCTCATCATCTTCACATCCCGCGAGAATGAAAAGGCCCACCAGGACAAGGCCCCAGACGAGCAAATACCTTCTTCTAGCGATAGACTTCCCCATTTGCACTAGTCCCCCTGAACAAAAGCCTGCAAAGGCAGTGTTAAGGCGCGTAATTTCCCGTTAATCCACGAAACTATAACCAAACGCTTCCAAATTTGTCAACCTAAAATCCCCCCAGGCCAACGTGAGGCAGCACAGCGACTTGCGGTGCAAAACTCACTCCCCGAACTCCTGGAGGAGGCCCCGGATCACTGCCTTTATCTGGTCGTGGTCGAACCACCACGCCGGAAGACAGATATAAGCCGCCCACCCCCTCGTCCCGTCTCCCTCTACATAGACCCCGGCCACCTTGTTGAGGTCCACCGTCTCCACCCATTCCGAATCAGGGGCGGACGGATTCACCACGTGCCGGATACCATAGAACGGGTGGACATCCTCGCCCGGCCTGAGCTGCGAGGCGACGAAGGCGCCCGTGAAATATCCCGGCCAGCCCTCTATATCGTCCTTGGACCTCACCTCAACCTCACCCCAGCCCTCATAGCCCTCATTCGGCTCCAGTGCCGTGACGTAGTCCGGCCGGGGCGCATAGGTCAGCTGCATAGCCTTGACTCCGAAGATGTCCCACATGAAATGCGTGAAAGAGCGCGTGTCATCCAGGTCCCTGGGCTCGAACTCCACATGCGTCAGGCTCTGCCGGTTGCCCGGCTCGGGCGTGCCGTCGTACCAGTACATGGTGCAGTACACCGGCGATCTGCCGATGACAATGAGGTTTCCCCCCGCATCCACGTAGGAGTGCAGGTGATTCCCCCTCTCGGTGCACAGATGGAAGAGGTCCGGGGTCAGCTCCTGACCGTCATCGACGCTCCAGATCACCGTCGTCGCCCCTCCGACCAGTTGAGGCGGGACAGGCTGGTCGAAGTTGAATCCCGTGTCCCATTCCTGCCAGTCGTAGCCCTCCAATATGTCAGACCACATGGCCAGCTCCTGGTCTTCGTAATCGGGGATTGAAGCGCCGGCCCACCACCTGCTCCTGTCGTCATCCACCAGGAGGATATTGGGCTCGGCCTCTTCCGGCCCCGCAAGCACGTCGAGGTAAAGCTCGACACATGTCGTGTCCCCGCCCCGGACCTCAAGCTCGAGCCGGAATACATGCTGCCCGACTTCGGGCGCGAAACGCGGACCCGCAGGGGGCCAGATGGCGTCCCACTCGGGCTCGGCCCCGACATCCCGGAGAGGAGCGACATTCGTCCACTGGGGCCAGCTCGAGTACGGGTTGTCGGGCGTGTCGAAATAGTACCGGTAGGCCTGGGCCATGCGGCTCGTCTCCCGGTCTTCCAGGGCGAAAAATCGTATATATATGCCGGCGCCCGCGAACAACGCCGGTGTCTCGGCCGGAGGACCCTCGCACTCCACGCTCTTGGCGATGCCGAGCCTGTCGCTCTCCACAACTCCCAGAATCGGACCGCAGCCCCCGGGGAATACCCTGAGTGTGCGCAGGTTCCTATCCTCGTTGTAGGTGCTGAAGAGTTCGGGGGGCAGGAAGGCGCCTCCCTCGTCTTTTACTGTCACTATGAAACTGACCGTGTCTTCACCTGCCTCGCCGATCGCGAACTCCGAAAGGTCGATATCGTTGACATATGTGCAGTCGGCCGGCACCCATTCGCTCCAGGTGCCGGGCTCGGGAGCCGCGTTGCCCTCACCGCCCCCTTCGTGATCATATGGCGGCAGGCCGCCCCCCCACTGGTCCCGGCTCACGGCATGAGGCAACGCAAGGTACTTATACTCCAGGCCTGTCTTGTCGCCGTCAGGGTCCGTACCCTCCCATTCGAAATAGGGCATCGTGCATATGCCCGGCTCGAACGGGCCATTCGGCGGCGCTTTGATCTCGACAAGCGGTATTTCGTTTGAAGCGAGGAAGAAGACACTCGCCGGCGTCTCATCGACCCCGTTCTCATTGTCCACGGCGCGCACGAGGACGCCCCAGTAGGCCAGGGCGTAATAAGGGTCCCCGGGCTCGGGGTCGCCGTAACAACATGAATCCGCGGCCACCACAAAAGTGCTGTCATTGGCAGTCGTGGGCGACCAGTCCAGGTGCTCGAGGTCTATTGGCTGGCCCCGTCTCAGGCCCCTCTTGACGGCGACTTCGTACCGGTCGACGTCTCCGTCCGCATCCGTGCCGTACCAGTAGATCCTCACGCGGTAGTAATTGGGAATCGTCTCGGAGGGTCCCTTGGAGATGTGGGTGTCCGGCGGCTCATTAGGATATCTCGTGCCACCCGCCTTCTCGCTGCACCCCTGGGCCGCCAATAGGCCGACCAGGGCGAAGAGCAGGCCCACAGAAGCCCACCGGTCGTTTCTCAATCTGCCCATATCTCGCTCCTTTTCAATCGGTGCCCGGCCGCCGGTTATATATTTAATCTACCATACTATACTACTAAATTCAGACAACGGAGAGGCGCAAATGAAAGCCCGGCCGGGCAAACCGGCCTCACTTCACCGGTGACTCGCCGAAGAGGTCGAGGAGCATGCGTATCATTTCCGCAGTCCCGTCGCGTTCCAGCCACCACGCCGGCAGGCAGATATAGGCGGCCCCCCCGCGCTTGCCGTCGCCTTCTACGTAGACTGCGGCGAGGCGCCCCGGGTCCGTCTCAATCGTCCATGTGCTTTCCGGAGCCCCGGGATTGAGAACGTGGTCTATGGCATAGACCGGATGCACATCGGCTCCGGCCCTGACTCCTGATACCAGGAAGGCCTCATCGAAGAACCCGGGCCAGTTACGCACATCGCCCCTGGGCTTGGCGGCTATCTCCGGCCAATCATAATAACCGGGAGCCGGCACCATGCTCGAGACATAGCTCGGATTGGAATAGGACCTGAGCTCCATGCCGTCTATCCCGAACACGTCGCTCATGAAATGGTACTCCGGGAACTGGAGATTGGTCATGAAAATCCGGCGGTTGTATCCCGGGTAGCCATCCGGCCAGAACATGGTGCAGTATATCGGGGACATGCCTATGACAATCAGGTTCCCCCCGGCCTTGACATAGGAGTGGAGATAGTTGCCCCGGCGCGCGCACACCCCGAGCAGGTCGGGCATACTGTAAAAAGCCCGGTCCACGCTCCAGATGACCGTGGTCGCACTTCCGACAAGCCGCACCGGAGTCTGGTCCTGGAAAGCCGGGCCCGTGTCCCACTCCTGCCAGTCGTATCCGTCCAGTATAGCGGCCCACATCTCGAATTCCCTGTCCTCATAGTCTGCGACCAGGCTTCCCTCCCACCACTTGAGCCTCTCGTCGTCCACAAGGAGGATATTGCGCTCAAGGCCCTCCGGCCCCGGTATGACGTCGAAGTAGATCTCCGCGCAGGTGGTGTCCTTGTGCATGTCCCGAAGCTCCACGCCGAAGACATGCAGGCCAAGAGACGGCGAGAATTCCCCGCCGTCCGCAGGGTACCTCACTTTCCACTGCGGGTCGGCGGCGGGGTCCCGGATCGGCGCGACTCCCGTCCAGTAGGACCATGTCGACGCCGGCCCATTGGGATCGTCGAGGTAATAGCGGTAGGATTCCACGAAATGCCCCAGACCGACCCCCTCATCTCCATAGAAGATGAAACGGACCGGCGTGCCTTCGAAGATCGCGGGCGGGTCCGCGGCGGAGCCGCCGCAGTGGAAACTCTCGACCACGCCCAGATTGCCCCCGTCTATTATGACTTTGACTCCGCCTGAGTACCGGATTACCCGCAGGGCGCGGATATTGTGCTCCCAGTTGTAGAGCTCAAAGAGCTCTACAGGCAGTACCGCCCCCGCCTGATCTCTGACCGTGACGTAGGCATAGACCGTGTCGTAGGATGCCCTGCCTATCATGAAGGCGGAGAGGTCGAGGTCGCTGACATAAGTGCAGTCGGCCGGCACCCATTCGCTCCAGACCCCCAGGTCGGGGGACATGTGCGGTGCGTCGCCGCTCCCTTCGTATTCAAGCGGCGGTATGCCGCCGTCCCAGAGGTCGTCGCGCATCCTCCCGGGAACAACGAGGTATTTGTAGCTGAGTCTCTCGTCCTCACCATCGGGGTCCTCACCCTTCCACGCGAGGTATGCGTGGGCGCCGACGGTCTGCAGTCCGTAGCTCGAATACGGCACTACGAAACTCACCCGCGGCACCAGGGTGGATGCCAGGAAGAACACGCCCGCGGGGGACTCATCCCTGGCGCCCTCATTGTCGACGGACCTGATCAATATGCCCCAGTAAGCGCCGGCGTATTGCGGGTCGTGCCGTGACGAACCCCCGTAGCAGCAAGAGTCGGCGGCGACCACGAAGATGCTCTCGGTGGAGGCCGTCGGGGTCCACAGGAGAGCTTCGGGGTCGGCCGGATCTTCCCGCCCCAGGCCCCTGATAACGGCCACTTCAAAACCGACGACATCACCGTCGCTGTCGGTGCCGTACCAGTGGACGGCCGTCCTGTAAGGTGACTCTGATCCGTCCGCCGGGCCCGAGGAGACATGAGTGTCGGGTGGCATATTGGCGACTCTCGTGCCGCCCGGCCCATCGCCACAACCGGCAACAGCCAGCGCGACGCAACATGCGGACACGAGACCGCATGCGATCCTCCGGACGTTCATCTTCGGGCTATTCGGCATCTCCCCCTCCGAACCGGGCCCCTTATCCCCGGCCGGGACCCCGGCTCCCATGGACCATATCATAGGACGGGGCCCCCGTGAAGGAGCCCGTGCCCCCTTTATGCCTAAAAGCAACCGGGGCTCTCAGGACGAGAGCCCCGGTATGATGTCAACCAGAGGTCAACGCTACCTTACGATAAGCATCTTCTTGGTGGCGTTGAAGCCCGCGGCATTCATCTTGTAGAAGTACACTCCGCTGGAGACTCTCTCGCCAGCAGTGTTCTTCCCGTCCCAGTGCGCAGCATAGCGACCGGGCTCAACTCGGCCGTCGACCAGGGTCGTCACGAGCTGGCCCATGGCGTTGTAAACCTTGATGCTTACATCGCTCTTGCGGGCCACCTCATAACGTACCTCGGTGACTCCGGCGACCGGGTTAGGCGCGTTCTGGTGAAGCGCCCACTGGAACGTGGTCCGCTTCGGAACGTCGGTCGTACCGCCGCCGCCAGTGCCGTTTGAAGGCAGACCGAAGATGTCCTCAAGAATCATGAGCATCAGGTCTGACCTACCC